>JAULZV010000026.1:0-13025 GCA_032117135.1 Minisyncoccota bacterium | reverse complement strand
CTGACCCCCCCTTTTTTTACCCCCCCTTTGACGGCTCTATGCTATACTATGTCCATGGAATCACAATCAATACCACCAGTACAAATAGATGAATTAGAAAAAAAGATAGACTTGATCTACACATCAGTCGAAAAAACTCGCTCATATATGAAATGGACGATGATTGCGACTATTGTATTTTTTGTATTACCACTTATAGCTCTCCTATTTATTGTCCCAAGTTTTATTTCTTCATATTCTCAAACCATCAACGAACTTGGTCTTTAATAAGATTTTCCTTTTGCAAACGAGTAAATTGCTTAAGTTCGTGTTCCCGCTTAAGTGCAGCACTTTTTGTAAGACAGTCTTCGACATATCGGAGCGTCACAGGCCTTCTACCTCGTGTATATCGAGCGCCTGTTTTTGAAGAATTATGAGCCTCTACCCTTTTAGAAATATTATTAGTAGAACCCACATACAAAGTCTGATCTGCACATTCGAGTATATATACAAAATAACCATCTTGATTCATGCATATCAGTATACCAAAATAGATATCGAGATTATCTACTGAAGTAGATGAGAGTTTGGTTTCAAGTTAAAATTCAAACCTATCATTCTTCCCTCTCATTTTTTATGTCCTAGCACAAAAAAGTCTCGCAAGCTTGATCATGTCATAGTCATATTTTTGTTCGAAATGATCGAAGATCGGTTTGAGGTTACGCGTTTCAAGTTCATCAAATGCATCAGCGATGCGAGCGAGTATTTTTTTCTTTGAGCCTGCTTTGGGTTTGAGATATTCGATATCTTCGAGAGTAATCATTTTTTGATCGAGTAGCTTTTCGACATGTTCGAGTATTGTACCTTCTGCCAGCTTACGATTTTGTGCAATTTTGGAAAGAGGAAGTTTTTGTTCAAGCAATTCTTTTGTGACTTGATAGGTTGTTTTGTGAGCATTCTTTTTTTCTTTTTTTGCTTTCGGGTCAGAGGTTTTTTTGACAAACTTTTCGGTTCCACCAACTGATTTCAAAAACTCATCACACATCTCTTTAATACGAGACGCATCAGTCTTTGCTATCCTTTTTGATAAAATATCAGAAGCCTCTTTTAGCTTTAAATCAAAATCAAGTACACCAGGATGCACTTCTAAAGCCTGTCTATTAATTCCTTTGAGCATCAAACCATCGAGCGTTCGCACGCGTGACAATGCAACATATCCTTGCCCCGGTACGAACGCATTGGACAAATCAATATGTGCAGTATCAAGAGTCATACCCTGACTTTTGTGAATAGTTACTGCCCATGCCAACTTGAGTGGAACTTGAGAAATTTCGGCCAAGGTAATTCCCTGATCTTCAATAACCCATGATTGTGGTTGCGCAACGAAACACCGGTCATCACGGGTCTCAACAACAGGATAATCATCTTCGAATCCAACTATTTCTCCAACCGTACCATTAACATAGCCTTGAATCGGATTGTTTTTAACAAACATCACCAATGCGCCAACTTTAAGATGTAAAACTTCTGGAGAAAGACATCCTTTGACTAATGCTTGTACTCCGCTCGCTTTACCATTTGAAGTCATATCGTATTTTTTGGAAGGAGTTTTGAGTTCAGAAAGTTTGTGTGAATTATATCGATCAACTTCAGTATTATGCGTAAAAATTTTTGGAGCATCACAAGTCTCATCTTCAACCAATTGTTCAAGGAGTCGCTCACGAGTCATGTCGGATACTTCTCCTGTACGAATTTCATTAAGAATTCGAAGGAGCATCTCATCATCTTGTCGATGCTGTTCTTCCAAATAACAAACATGCAATTGAGCTTCTTTCCAACTTTTTGATTTGAATACAAATGGTGTCCTGATTTCTAAACTAGTGTCTGCATCCATTTCGTATGACATATCATCTTCACCATCAAACGAAATGGTAACGGTCTCTATCTCGGGAGCAGCGGGAGCGTATGTACCTTTATCTATGGGAGGCAATTGAAAAAAGTCTCCCGAACATACAAGTTGAATACCGCCAAACGGCAAATTGTTCCGCTTAAAAGTTTTACAGACTCGATCAACCATATCGAAATTCGTATCTTTAAGCATCGAAATTTCGTCGATAATCAAAACTTTTACATGTTCAAATCGTTTCCATAGATATGGTTTTTGTTCGAGATAATCCAAATCCCGCTGACTCAAATAATCCTTAATACCAATCCCAGACCACGAATGAATTGTCATGCCGCCGATGTGAGTTGCAGCAATACCTGTTGAAGCAGTGATTGCAACCTCTACTCCACGAGTCTTGAGGTAGTCAATATATTGATTAAGCACATAGGTCTTACCTGACCCAGCAGCGCCGGTGAGGAAAACGTTTTTGCCCATCTTGAGCAATGTAAGCGCTTCAGATTGTGTCATATGATGTTGAGTATAGCATATGAGATTGTATTCAAATTAAATAAATTATAAGGAAAAGATATACGTGAGGCAGTGCAAAAGGCCGCCCCTAAAGGGGCGGCCTTTTGCACTGCGCTTACTTTCGCTTCTTTGCAACCTTAGCTGCAATCATCTCTCGCTTGATAGTAAGTCGCTTCTTGGTTTTCTTTGACCGAGAAGTTTTATTTTTTGTATTAACGCTGTTTCTTTTTGCCATATGCACTACTATATACTATTGATACAAAAAGTAAATTACCTGTACAGTTAACCTTATAAGATGGCACCCTCCCTAGTTTGAGGCAACAAAACCTAACCAATGAGTACCGCACTCTTAGTTGGGCGACAAAAATCAGAACGTTTCGTATGGCATAAAGATTAGACAGAACCCTTCTTTACTACACTTCATATTCACATCTTCCACTATTTTATACAGATTTTGAATCAGAAATACATTATACTGAAAGGATGAAAAAATATTTAAATCTACTTTCTGTTATAGTCGCTGGCGCATACTTTTGGTCATATACCAAAACATATACGCAGTGGCACTTCATAGATTATATCAATCTCATTTTTCATGAAGCTGGTCACACCATTTTCTTTTTGTTTGGAAAATTTTTTGCTATCGCGGCCGGAAGCGGATTACAAATTGCCATCCCTCTTGGACTTGCTGGTTATTTTTTCTATCATCATAAATATATTTCATCTTCTATTTGTCTCATGTGGACTGGTCAAAATTTTATGAATGTTTCGATATATGTACGAGATGCAGTGACCATGAATCTCGAACTACTTGGTGGAGATTATGTGATTCATGACTGGAATTATCTATTAAGTGAAATGGGTCTTTTACATAAAACAGATAGTATTGCTCAACTTATTTTTATAATTGGGTTCCTGATATTATTTTCTGCGACTGTATGGGGTATACAGAGCGCCTGGAATACACACATCTCAGATACTGAAAAGATACATATATAATTCCGATATCACTATCTGTATCAGAATACTCCTATCTTTATATGTAATTATACAGTAAGCAGTAGATAAGAATATAATCTTCTTACGTATACAAGGCATCCTGGTAACAGGATGCCTTGTATATTTTTGATAAACACGCTCTATCTGAATGTAATATCTTCCTAGAAATTATGCTTGTGGAGTGATCATGATATCTGCATAACTTTTGAGTTCTTCAATGTGAGAAATGATCAATTCTTGTTGTTTTTGTTGAACAACAGTTGCTTTTACTTCTTCTCTGATCTCTTCCAGCGGAGGAACTTCGGCACCAGCCGCAACTGCATCTGCATACGTAGTATTCACCTCTTCATCCGACGCGACGATTTCAGATAATTTAAGTTTTTGTTCAAGATACGCTTGTACACGCAACCCCTCTTCGATTTGTGTTCGTAGATCACCTTCAGTTAGTCCTTCTGCTGAAAGTGTTTGCACAAAAGTATCTTCACCAACTTGAGTTTTGATTGATTGTAGCTGTGTATCTATTTCTTCTTGCGATGCCGTTACACCAGACGCATTGGTTGCTTGCATAAGCAATGTCTGTCCAACTAGATTATCAATCACTTGTGCACGTATTTGAGTTCGGATTGCAGGATCAAGAGCACCAACAGTGAGTCCTTGGGAAGAAGCAAGTTGTGCCTCGAGCGCCTCGAAGGCATCCTGACTGATCTCTTCTCCGTTAACTGTAGCAACTGGTTCAGTTTCGTTTTGAGGGTTACGACCTGATTGAGATGACATAAAGTACCACGCAGCACTTCCCAGTAACACGAGACCAACGACTGCTATAATTGTATTTTTCATATTCGATATGGGGTTATATTGTAATGACGCGTGCATTCTTAAACAAGAAAAGTCCCCGCTATCTTTCTATTTTATCAAAGTGACGCTCAGGAGCAACTTGACGCCCGACCTACTCTGTTACCCTCAAGTAATGATCTGCAGACTCGCACGGAACGATTTCTCCTTCAGAAGTAGCATATCCTTGTACCTCAATAGTTTGACCGATCGTAAGTGTAAAGGCATCAGCCATGGCACCATAGGCAGGACAAAGAAGTATTCCCATCGAAGGCACTGCAATGATTGCTTCATCTTCAAAAGGAGTACTAATTGTGATGCGGACTGGGCCATCTAATGCAATCTGCTCTGTATCAATTGCAATAATAGCACCCTCAACCACTACACTTCCTCGACCATCAAATTCATTCTCTTCGGACTCAGGTACTGATATGTCTTCGACTGTTAATTGTCCATCAGTAGTTCGACATTGTCGTGGATATGATTCCAGTACAGGATTACCAGCAGCAACACATTCATCAAATGTCAGCACAGGTGCATCAATTGGACGAGCACTCAAAAGTAATACAAGCACAATTAGCACCCCTACGACACCTACTACTATAGTTATTTTTTGATTCATATTTTTATTTTAACAGGTATATTGATATAAAAAAGGGCTCTAAACTAAGTGAGCTCATACCAAACTAATCTAAAACCTAAAAATTTTCAAAGGATGCTGTGCATATACAAATTATCTCACCCGCCCTGACTCAGATGCAATGGTCGAAATCACCGCTTGAACACCCTCGAGGTTACGTTCAAATTCGATATCTTCATGAGTCGTGAGTTCGACTGTAATTGCAGGTATACCGATAGACGCAAGCCATCCTTCCACATCACCTGTCACAACATAATTATCAAAAGATTCGATACGAGGATATCCCGACGCTTCTGAATACGCACTCAAAATCGTATTGGTCTCAGGCAAAACTCCCTCAGAACATTCTGACCCGTATACAGCTCCCGCAGCGCTATGCAAAAAGATAACTGCAGATGGATTTTGTGCAACTACCATATCTCGGAACGCACGAGCCTCAGGTTCTGAAAAAGCTTCTGTTCCTCCACTAACTATCTCACTTCCCCATTGTGCGCGACTCTGCCATTTACAATCAAAGTTTCGATTGAGATCTACACCTCGACCATTGAAACGTCCTTCTCGAGGAGTGAGAGCGTACATACCGTCAGGATTAAGTGAAGGAATAATGGTGAGTGACACATCACGAGGAATGAGTTCGAAGTTTTTGGTGTAATGCTGTGCAATCAAATACGCCAAGGCCACCGTATTCAATTCATATCCTCCATGTATTCCTCCTACAATAATTACATGACGAGATCCTGTACCAAACGTAAATGATTCAATCGGTCTTTCTTGTGTTGTATAACCAATATAGGTTTGCGAAATGTGTTCAGGTCTGTTTGTCAGAGTTGAAAATCCACTCATACCAGCAACAAGCAATGCAAAGATCATGAGTTGGAGTGGATTAATCATAAATTATTGCATGCAATTTCGGCCACTTATAAATTCTGAAACAGTGGGTTGTGCACCTGCTTTGATTTGATCAACTCGTACTTGTCCAAGAATCCCTACAAAACATTCTTCTTGTTCGGAGGTGATTTGCGATGGTATTTGAGAAGGATCAACACCTAAGTTTTCAAGTGCTTGTTGTTGATCTGGAGAAAGAATAATACTACTGGTTGATGAGTCAGCCGAATCAGAGTTCCCTGAAGATTTTGTGGTCTGAGATGATCCAGATGAGTCTGAAGAGTCTGAGGTTTTTGACGAGTCAGAGGAGTCAGAGGAGCTTGATGTTTTTTTGGATTCAAATGACGAACTCTCAGATGAAGGCGTGCCAAAAAATAATGGTTTTAGATTATAAGGATCAGTTACATAAAAATACGCACCGGCAATCAATATAATCGAAAAGATCACCCCAAGCACCACAAAGAAGACAGTGAAGAATTTTTTCATAGTATAAGTATATCATCTCTCCCTTATTACCGAGGATCAAAGATACTCAGTGCGCATGTCTCACCGTTTAAAAGGCGAGCGATTTTTTGGGATGCATACAACGAAGGAAGAATACCGACACCATTGCAACCCAAGTTGTAAAGCAAAATAGGATTCTTTGGTTCATGTCCAATTCGGCGTATTCCGTTTGGTGTATACCCCATCAATCCATGCCATGAAAAAGAAAGAGTGGTTTCTTCATGTGGATATTTGGCATAATTATCTTTTACAAAATCAGTGATCGTGCGCTGGATTTCTTCTGAATGAGTGTCTGTTCGAGAATAATCTGCACCATTAGGTAATACTTTGTCAGGACCTCCTACACATACAAGATTATGAGCCTGAGCACCTTTTTGTTCATGTGGTCGTCTTGTGAGATAAAAATAACTTTCTCCAGTTGGATCATTTTTTGAAATACGTGTCTTCGGAAAATAACTAATTGCAGTTGGAGAATGATCAAGTGGCTCAACATACCCCGACATATATCCAATTCTTCCCGCTACTGATTGATGAAATGTAGTATCAATAGAAGGACCTGACTCATTGATGAGATCAAAATTCTCAAAACCATTGGTACACAAAATAACCTGCGCAGCACGAACACGATGTTCTCCTATTTCTAGTACACCCAATTCTTGCGTGAGTCGGATAGTCTTCACTGGACTTTTTTCAAAAAAAGAAAATCTATCTGGATAAGTAGCAAGAAGATACCCTATCAATTCTTCAGTAAAAAGTGCACTGTTCATACATCCTTTTTGATATGCAAGCAAGGCGATGTATTGAGAGTTATGTGTTTCAAGCAATTCCAAAATATCAGCCTGTGGAGCTACAGTATACAAGTGAGAATATTCATCAGGAATATGCTGTATATCTTTCCATTCTTGCGCAATCATAATTGCTTCTGACTGAAGACCTCCTTGAACTCGATAGGCGTTATTTTTGAGGTGACCGAGAACTTGATCGAGTTCAGAAATCCCAGCGTATCCCGTAAATCGATAACAAGGAGTGGTGAGGTTTGTTTCGGCACTAATCAGATCCAAAATCGACCAGCCTGACTCGACGGATCGTTGTCCATTAATGGCAAGTTCGAGACCAAATTCGTTCACAATATCAGCAAAAGGTCGTTCAAAATAACTTGTCAGTTGTCCTGCGTTATGACCTGTTGCTCCATGTGCAATAAGATCGCCTTCAAGCAAGACTACTTTTTTAGATGTATCACGCAACGCAAAAAATGCACTTGTGACACCCGCAATACCTCCACCAACTATCACTACATCAGTCTCAATATCATGTTGAAGTGCAAGTGCAGGTCGGGTTCGATTAAGTTGTTTAATCCATGGTGAATGATTAGGGATCATAATACTGTATGTTTACCAAATAATATTCGTACAGTGTACCATACCTCTCTGGATGTATGTTTTGCCTGGAGTATAGGTACTCATTTTGTCTGGAGTACAACTGTTTTACGCAAATCCAAGTATCAAAATTTTGGTCGGCAAATATTTTTTTTGAGATGTTATGACATCTATTTTACATTCGCTCCGAATCGTCAGATTAGATGCAGTGATTAATTTTTCTAACATCGCAAATTCACTCGTATAAACTCCGATCACTCCATCTGGGTTGAGGTGATTTTGGGCATATTCAATAAATTTTGAATACAGACGAGTGAGATCTTCCCCTTTAGAAATCACCATTCCAAACGGAAGATCAGAAGTTATGACATCAAACATGCCAAAATCAGGATCATCAAATAGGTCAGCTTCTTTTATGTTAATGTTTTTGAGTAAGCCGGCTTTTTTGATGTTTTGAATCGAAAGTGAAAGATTATGTTTGTGCGTATCAAAGCCGATGAGGGTATGAGGTCTTGGAGATGCGAGAGCGGCTTCGAGCAGAAGCGTCCCACTTCCTGAACACACATTGAGATATGACGACGAAGCTTGTATGTTACACATCTGATTAAGAGCGTATGCAATAGTCGCATCCATAGCACCATGGAGATGTTGCGTGCGATATGATCTCGTTGATAATGGTCGCGGAGTAAGTTGCGCACCGACCTCCCACATATCATCTGTCTTGGCAATATGTATTTTGAGGTCTGCTTCAGGTTTGAGTTCTAGACCAAAGGTATCTTCGATGTATGATTTAATTTTTTTTATTTCTTTAGTTTGTGCACCGGCACATGAAATAGAAAATGTTTTGAATGTTCCTTTTTGAGATTGAGCTAAAATAATTTCGAGAATATCTCCAAGAATTGATTTATGTTTAAAAATATGAACTGGATGATACGAAGGATCTTGCCTTACAAGATAGACTCTCGAAACACTCTTGAGTGTATATACCCAATCGAGCTCATCAGGTACCGGCAGATAGATACTGTTTTTTTTGACGTCATGGGTAGGAAGTGAGATATAGTGCGCGATTTCGTCGCGCACTATATCCAAAAGACCAGGGACATATGCAAGCTTGAGTTGAAGTGGATTATGGGACATGGGGGTATTATGCATTATCCTTGATTCTCAAGCAAAGTCGCACCAGAAAACAAAAAATTTTTTACAGCACGGTATGCATCTGCAATAATTCGTTCACTATCTTCTTGCGCACTAAAAATATTATGAGGTGCCCCACTAATTTGGGAAAAATAAAATAACCCTCCATTATCACCAGCAGTACGATATTTATCTATGATTTCTTGTGGAATAACTTGGTCATACTCACTGGCAATAAGCAGCTTGGTACCGGAAAAATCCTTGAGCCACTTAAAAGATGATGAGTCTGCCCAACCTCCTGGCCTTCGCAGTTCGAGACTGAATGTTTCATCAAATTTAAGATCATATGCTGCGTCAGAATACGCAGCTGGTACCATTAGTATCACACTATCAAAAGTGCTCTGGGGCATACGTTCTATCACATCCAAAACAATATATCCTCCCATGCTCACTCCACATAATGTATATACAGAACCAGAGTACCTTTCGCACATCCATTGGACAACTTCAATTGTGTCAGAGGTTCTTTTTGAAAGGGATTCTTTCGACATGTCGCCAGCAGACTCTCCGACTCCAATATAATCAAAAGCAATAGTCCCAATGCCTTCTGATCCCAAATCTTTTTGCCATTGTATAAAACGATCTTTGCCTATCGTTTTTGAACCACCATGTAAGAACAATACATACCGAGACGGATGCTCAGGTTCGATTATTCGAGCAGTGAGTATCTCACCACTGCGCAACTTTATGCTGAGAGATAATTCTTTCATATAGTAATTGTATCAAAAATATGTAGCTCATCCCGATATATTCATATCAACTATTTTATTCAAACAACCCAAAATACCTTGGAAAGGCAACCTCACCTCCATCAGCAGTTTGACCGTCTGATGTAAGCGGGATTTGCTCAGCAAAGCGAGGCCATGGCAACGGGAGTGTTCCGACAAATGGTTTGCTTCCAAAGAGCACATCAGCCACTCCGCCACCCTCGCTTCCAGGGAGCCACGCAGCCACAAGCGCATCAAAAGAATTGATATCGTTACCAAGAAGAAGTGGACGCCCTGATACGATCACCACCACAACCCGCTCACTTACCGATTGAATGTCTTTGATGACCTGTAGGTCTTCTCCAGTGAGAGTCGGGTACTGAGTATCACCAACTCCTTCGGCATACGGTCTTTCACCTACCACCACAATACCGATTTGCGCTCTGCGTGCATCACCAACAAATTGTGCTCGCTCGTCATATTGCACTTCAGTCCCTGAACTAACGCCAAGTCGTATCCCTTCCAAAATAGAAGTCGCATCGGAAGACCAATTACCATCAATACCCTGCCACTCAATAGTCCACGCACCCATCTGTCGACCGATATTATCTGCAGCACTTCCGGCAACACGAATATGTGATGTTGATGGCGATATGGGCAAAATAGAATTTTCATTTTTCAAAAGAACAAGTGACTGCGAGACAGCCTCTCTTGCAAGTGCCTTATGCGCAGGATTCGCGATACGATCGAGCGGTGTCTGAATATTATTTTTATCAAAAAGTCCAAGAGCAAACTTGGCATACAAAATCCTTGAGACTGCATCATCAATTCGCTCATCTGACACGAGTCCAAGTCTGTTAGCCCACACCAAATCCCTAACGAATGTTTGATAATCAAATGGAAGCATCACCATATCCACTCCTGCATTTACCGCTTGCACTGTGGCAAGAAATGTATGTCTGCGACCTTCGTGCACTCCATACCAATCCGAAACCAAAAATCCTTTGAAGCCAAGTTCTTCTTTGAGAAGATCTGTCAGTAATGTTTGTTGAAGTACCATTTTGTCTTCACCCCATGTATTAAGTCCTATCATAATACTCAGAGCACCCGCATTGATTGCATTTTCAAATGGAGGGAGGTATGCATCACGAAGCAATGTCTCATCTGCTGGAGTGTATCCTTGATCGATTTTGTAATTTGAATTTCCGGATGTACCCCACTTCATAGCACCAAGCCCAACAAAATGTTTGAGAGTGCCAAGAACAAAAATATTTTTGTCCGAAGAATCTGTTGATTGTTGCAGGCCTTCGAGATATGCAGTTCCTAGTTCGGCGACAAGCTGTGGATCATCAGAGAAAGCTTCGTATGTACGTCCCCATCTGATGTCTTGCGGAATATCGAGAGTAGGAGAAAAACTCCAGTTCACACCAGTTGCATCAAGTTCGACAGCGGTAGCGTTGGCAATCTTTTTGACTAATTCAAAATTACGCGTAGCACCAAGTCCAATTGCATGCGGAAAGACGGTTGCATCAGGGACATGTGCATGTCCATGCACTGCATCCACTCCATATAATAGAGGGATACCGAGTCTTGAGAGTGAAGCATGAATTTGATACTGCTCAATCATACGTTTCCAACCAGCCGCAGTATTATCATCAGGTTTTGCTCCTGATCCGCTGAGCATACCTCCAAGTCCAAATCGAGCGATATCATGTAGATTAGTGATGCTGTATTTTTCGACCAGTGCCATTTGACCAACTTTTTCGTGAAGTGTCATGTACGACAGTAAGTCCGCAACCCGTGCATCGATAGGTTGTGATTCATCCAAATACAGAGCGTTCTCTGGGACAAGCATCGAAACAGGTTGCGAATCAAATAGCCTAGTATTCAAAATAAAAACAAGAGCTCCGCATACGAGAGTGATCAGGAATACAAATCCAACACAAAGCCTGCGTACCCAAGGGATCTTCATATATTGCATGAAAGGAGTAGAGATTGGGTGAATGATGCGTCCAAAAATGTTTTGGGATTTTTGTGGATCCATGTAGTCTTATAGTATCAAGGATTGGGGTGTAAAGCGACATATAGATTCAAACATTACCCGCACCACTTGACTTTTATTTAGAAAGTCCTATTATTTAAAAATAGTTCTTTATGTAATGAGTGAAATTGAGGGTAGATACATGAAGTTATATAACTCTATGTACCTGCCCTCAATCCCTGAGGTCTGGCGTAATGTGGACACGGAGTTCCAACCACAAGCAAGCACCATGAAAACGACCGCCCCATCGCGAGGTTCGCCTCGCATCGCACACCGCCGTCATTGTTTGTTCGCCATCGCCCCGGCCTCGCCACCGCCTCAGACGGACGACCCGTCCTGATGTTCCGCGGCGCCACCACAAGGCCACTCACTCAAAAATAAAACCACACAAAGTAGAAAGGACTTCCTTCCAGCTCACAACAGGTTGGCACCCTCCCGCTTTATCGACCGCGTTACGATTCTTCGTAGCGCGGTTTTTTCATATATACATACACCTTTATAAGTACACCTTACTTTTAACTACTGACCTTGACTCTCAACATCGAGATTCTGCACAATCCCCCACGACGGATGCGTATCTATCCACTTTGAAATATCTGTCCATCGCAATCCGTGAAATCCAAATTGCGAACTATATGTATCATGTGGACCTTCAAGACTGAACTTTTGAGCAATCTCAGTCGGAGCATACCGTATTCCTGCACGTTCCATTTCTTTTCGATATCGAACACAAAGCGCAACATCCTCTGGTTGATATTCTTGGAATAATCCCTCGTGTGCATATTGAGAAGATGTTTCTAAAAACTTTTTGCTTCGTAAACAAAATCCCCCATTACCCACTACGGATGTATGTCGAAGACTCTCAGGAAATTTGAATTTTTTAAACCAAAAATCTTCTTTAATAAACCATGGAGCGCCCACATAATCATATTCCATAAAAGAATCGTCCCAAGCATCAGAATTAAGAACAAACCCGTCATGTTGCACAATAAGCACAAAATCAGTCGAAACGTATTTGACCAAATCTTTAATACAAAATTCTGAATACAATTCAATTGAATTCAAGTTTTGTATTTCTACTTTACGAGCATCCTGAGTCGGAAGTGATGTAAGTAATTTAACATCAGCAAACTCAATACATGATGAAGAAATATCAAGTGCTTTTTGTATTCGTGCAACATCTACACAATCAATTCCAATAAGCGTGACGCGAGGCAATTTAATTTTCATAGCAAAAGTATATCAAATACATACATAGGTTCGCATCCATTCAAATTAATAGCTTTACAGCCCATCTATTACATAGTATAAACATACTCGAAACCCCGCACCTCCAACTACCCCCGAAGCAGGACACCTGATAATTCTACATGATACTCACTCGGAACTCTAAAATCAATAACTTCTCTTGGTCTGTCGTTGATGAAGGAAAGAATTTCTTTTATTTCTTCATCAG
>JAULZV010000025.1:0-5575 GCA_032117135.1 Minisyncoccota bacterium | reverse complement strand
AAGGCAAAAAAGATAAACCAAAAAACGCCCGATTGTTCGATTAGAATTTTCATGCCATGTTGGAAACCCCGGTCGAAGCGGAGCGAGAGGCCGGGGAGGAGGTCATTGTATTACAAAGATATAATGTAACACATCAAATTGTGATAGAATAGGTGACATGTCAAAACAAAAAATAATAATCATTAGCACAATAGGATTGATCGTACTTCTTGCTGGAATCGCGTATATTATCTGGGATAATACTACAAGACAAGAAGTATCTACCGAGACACCGGGAGATATTGTGTTGGATTTTTATCTGCCGTGGCTGAACGCTGTAAAGTCGACTACAACAGACCCATATATAGAAAATCTGTCACAAGACCCTTTATTGAGTCCTGAACTTCGCAGTCGTCTTGTCACATCTCAGTCCAATCCGGAGGCAATTGATCCAGTGTTGTGTCAAACTATGCCTCCTGAAAAATTAGCCGCACGAACAGTATTTCAAACCGAAGAAAAAGCAGAGATTCTTGTCACTGCTCGTCCTGCAACATTCTCGTCAGAGCAAGCAATTGTTACGCTTCTTGCACATAAAGGAGGGTGGTATATTGATACTATCAAGTGTGCCCCAGGAGAATTTGGTCCTGACAGAGATTTTACTTTTGAACAAGAAGGAAATTTAATCAAAAGTGTTCCTGAACCACTTAATTCTGAAAATTGGCACTTTATTTTCGAGGAAAATGGAGAACCAGGACACTTTACACCACTCTTTTTTACTACAGAGAGTACATGTAAGACAGTAAGTGGTACAACTAATGTATGTAACCCTGATACCTTTACAGAGCCATCCCAAGCCTTTATACAAGGCGAAATGACCGAAGAAGGAGTGACGGTAAAATCTCTGGAGCTCAAGAGTTAAAAGAAGATATCTCTCATCACTCAACCTCAGTACTTTTTACCTCTCCACCTTTAAAACCAAATACATTATACAGGTCAGACCTGTATGAGCTTACAAAAACCGGACGTATTATACTGGTGTGACCCGCAGGCGCTTTCAAAAACCGGACCTCTCCAGGGCGTAGTCCCTGCAACCCGCAGGGTGAGGACGGGACGAAGCACGGAGAGGTCCGGTTTTCCTTGACTTAATCTTCGTATCTGATAATATCGTGTGAAGCCTAACAACTTTTGGGCTTTTCATTTTCTCACATTTAATATGACACGATCAATTAAAAAAGGACCATACGTAGACGAAAAACTGCTCAAAAAAGTAGAAGGAAAAAAACCTTCTGAAGCAGCAACTATCAATACATGGGCACGCAACAGTCAGATCTCTCCAGAAATGGTAGGGTTTACTTTTGGAGTGCACAATGGAAAGGTTCATACACCAGTGCTTGTTACAGAAGAAATGGTAGGACACCGACTCGGTGAATTTTCACCTACCAAAAAATTCGTACGACACGGAGGTAAGATGCAAAAGGATCTTGATCAAGCCAAAAAAGAAGCTGAAATCTCAGCAGCTAAAGCAGCCAAAGCAGCTCCAGCAGCAAAAAAATAATCCAACATTAATCATTACGTCATGGCAACAGCATTTCTCAAAAACTATAAACAATCACCACGAAAAGTTCGGCTTGTAGCTGATACAATTCGAGGCAAAAAGATTGTAGATGCTCAGAGCGTTTTGGACTTCATGCCAAAGCGAGCAGCTCTTCCAATAAAGAAGCTTCTTGAAAGTGCAATTGCTAATGCTAAAGTTAATGGAGAATCGATCGACACACTTGTCGTGACTGAAATTTCAGTACAAAAAGGAATCGTTGCACATCGATGGATGCCAAAGTGGAGAGGTATGGCTCATGCTATCAAAAAACGATCAAGTCATGTCAAGATTGTTCTTGGAGAAGGTAAGCCTACCAAAAAACAAGCATACAAAGCAGCACAAGCAGCTAAGCTTGAAGCTCCAAAAGCTGAAAAGAAAGTAGTTGCCAAAAAAGCTCCTGCAAAGAAAGTTACAAAGAAACCAACTAAAAAATCAGAATAATACGTATGTCACAAACAGTACACCCATATGCACACAGATTAGGTATTTTGCGGGATTGGAAATCCAAGTGGTTTGGAGTTGACCAAAAATATCGACAGTTTCTCAAAGCCGACGTGCTTATTAGACAGTATCTCGAGAAAAAACTCCTTGACTTCTTTGTATCTGACATCATTATTGAGCGATCAAAAAATACACTTCGAATTGTAATTAAGTCTTCAAGACCTGGTATGATTATTGGTCGAAATGGTGAGGGAATGGACAAACTCCGAAAACAACTCAATTCTTTCATGCTTAAAAACAAAATTCATGACAAGTCAGTCGAGACAAAGCTTGAAGTAGAAGAAATTCGATCTCCAGAAAGTGATGCAAAACTTGTAGGGCTTATGGTACGAGATGCGCTTCAAAAGCGAATGCCATTTAGACGGGTACTAAAACAAACAGTTGAGAAAGTAATGGCCAACCGAGATGTACAAGGTGTACGAATCAGACTTGGTGGTCGTCTAAACGGTGCAGATATGGCCCGAACTGAAGACTTGAAGAAGGGTCGAATCCCACTTCAAACATTCCGAGCTGACATTGATTTTGCGCGAGTTCGAGCAACTATTCCACAGGGAGATCTAGGTATCAAAGTGTGGATTTACCGAGGTGAAGTATTTAATAAATAAAGGCGTATGTTAATTCCAAAGAAAGTAAAACATAGAAAATGGCAAACACGTCGAATCCATCCGGATAAGATGCTCAAGCCACAAGAAAAGGGTTCAACCGTTTCTTTCGGTTCTTTTGGTCTAAAGGCTACTACATATAACCGAGTAGCTTCAAATCAGATTGAAGCAGCAAGACGAGCAATGTCACGACACCTAGGTAAGACTGGACGGTCATGGATCAGAATTTTTCCTGATAGACCTGTTACCAAAAAGCCTGCGGAAGTAAAAATGGGTAAGGGTAAAGGAGATCCAACACACTTTGTATGTGAAGTATTTCCAGGCCGAATCATTTTTGAAGTCGATGGAGTAACCGAAGAAATCGCGCGAGAAGCACTTCGAAAAGCTGGGACAAAACTTCCGGTAAAAACAAAAATAGTTGCAAGAGATTAATTTTTGTGTAAAGTAGTAACACCAAACAATATGAGTAATGATTTTCAAAAAATGAATAGAGAAGAACTCGAAAAGGCTCTTAAAGAAAAAAGAGAAGCCCTTTTGGATAATCGGTTCAATCTTTCAGGAGGTCGAACAAAGAAAGCAAATCAAAATCGAGTACTCAAGCGAGAAATCGCTCAAATCCTGGCTTTGACTAACTCAGCAAAATAAGATGAAACATACAACAGAACAAAAAAATACAACAACAGGTAAAGTGCTCAAGGGGGTAGTTACTTCAGACAAAATGAAAGATACTATCGTAGTAAAAGTTACTCGATATTTTAAACATGCAAAATACCAAAAATTCATCAAGTCACACAAGAAGTATAAAGCACATGATCAAGGTAATACTCGCAAAATTGGTGAAGAAGTAACAATCAAGGAAACTCGACCAATCTCCAAGGATAAGCATTTTATTGTGGTCAAATAACATTAATACCTATGATTCAAGTACAAACAATAGTATCAATAACTGACAACTGTGGAGCCAAGGTAGGGCGCGTCTTCAAAGTGCTTGGAGGTTCAAAAAGACGATATGCTCAAATCGGCGATAAAGTAGTGCTTGCAGTACAAAAAGCAGAGCCACGAAAATCTGTAAAGCGAAAAGACGTTCTCCATGGAATTGTTGTAAGGCAAAAGCGTGCGTTTAGACGAAAGGACGGATCATACATCCGATTCGACGAGAATGCAGTTGTGATTATCGACAAAACTAAAGGTGATCCTATTGCAAACCGAGTGTTCGGACCAGTACCTCGAGAATTATCAGAAATGGGTTACCAAAAAATCTCTTCAATGGCCCCTGAAGTAATTTAATTTGTATGAAAATCAAAAAAGGAGACAAAGTAATAGTGTTGGCAGGAAAAGATAAAGGTAAAACTGGTGAAGTTATTCGATCCATTCCAAAAGATGGCAAGGTAGTTGTTGAGGGAGTGAATATTGCTAAAAAGCATTCTCGAAATCGACTCAATGCCAACAAGAAAGGTGAAATCATCGACAAAACAATGCCGATTGATATCTCAAACGTTGCTCTTATTGATTCAAAATCAGGGAAAGCAATTCGAGTAGGATACCGAGTTGAAGGAGATAAGAAAGTAAGAGTTTCAAAGCAGTCAGGCCTCGAAATTAAATAATACAGACGCATATGGAATCAGTAAAAATAAAACAACAAAATAGCTTCAAAACACTCAAAGATCAATTTGGATACACTAATGTCATGCAAGCACCCAAGCTTGTGAAGGTTATTGTTTCTACAGGAGTAGGTAAGACAAAGGGTGACAAAAAGAAAATGGAACTCATTGTGAATCGACTCACAAAGATCACCGGACAAAAACCAGCAGAACGACTTGCCAAAAAATCAATCGCATCATTTAAAGTACGAGAAGGACAACTATCAGGATTTCAAATCACACTCCGAGGTCCTAAAATGATTGACTTCGTTGACCGACTTATTAATGTTGCTCTTCCTCGAACACGAGACTTTAGAGGGATCAAGCGAGAGGGTGCAGACGCTGTGGGTAACTACTCTCTAGGTATCAAAGAACACACTATTTTCCCTGAAACTTCAGACGAAGATATCAAAGATGTGTTCGGTCTCTCAATTACATTTGTAACAACAGCCAAGTCTCCTAAGGAGTGCGAAGTGTTCCTTGAGCATCTTGGGTTCCCATTCAAAAAGATTGTTGCGTAATTCTTTAGTGTTGAATATTTTGGAACAAAAACTGCCGTAAGGCAGTTTTTATGAGAGGCGGGTAAAGAGTATCAAAAAGAAAGCCTCTCGCTGAAAAGCGAGAGGCGGTTAGTTTTTTTGTTGCTTTGACTGCTGAGACTTCAGCTTCTGTTCGCATCGTCTGAATAAGAATTTTTTTCATCAGACGTAAGAACCTCTTCGAGCAATCTGTAGTGCAATTCCTTCATTGAATTTGGTGGTTCGCTGGCAGAGAAGGGATACGGTGTCGTTGAGTCATCGTCGCTGGTTGGTGCTGATGCTTTGGTCTGAGAAGGTCGATCATCGTCATTCATGGGAGTAGAGAGAGGTTGAGGATTGATGTGGATTGTGGATTGTGGATTGTGGATTAATCCAATCAGGAAGAAGAGTTGGCTTGCAAACCGGGATAAGAATCATATGTGGAGTGGTGGTGTGTGATGAGATGTGCGGTGGTACGGGATGAGGCATATGCCAGGAGGACTATTCAAAGTAGGATAATATCACGCTCGCACCCATTCGGACAAGGGGCAAGGGGGTCAGACACCGTTTTTGATCAAAAAGTGTGGTGTAATGTGGGCTAATTGAAAAACTCATAATTATTTTATATTTCCTTATGGCTCTAGACTAGCTAAGCACTAATTATCTCTGTTAATAATCTCAGTATATCACTCTTGTGATTGTAGCGAAATTCACATTCCTTGAGATGAAGAAGGAATGTTT
>JAULZV010000024.1:0-14807 GCA_032117135.1 Minisyncoccota bacterium | reverse complement strand
AGTACATACAATGGCAAGGCAAAAAAGATAAACCAAAAAACGCCCGATTGTTCGATTAGAATTTTCATGCCATGTTGGAAACCCCGGTCGAAGCGGAGCGAGAGGCCGGGGAGGAGGTCATTGTATTGAGTAGTGAGGTTGCACTTACACTCCTAAGATAACAGGGATAACCAAAGGTTCTTTGGCTGTCTGTTGGAAAAGGAATTTAGAGAGCTCATCAGCTACAATCTTTTTGAGAAGTTCAAAATCAATTTGATCTTTACCTTGAATATTTCGTTCAATAAGTCGCTTAATGATATTACGAGCTTCTTGGAGCAGGTCTTGAGATTCTCGAAGATAGACAAAACCTCGTGAAATAATATCAGGAGATTTTTTGAGTCTTCCTGTCTTGGTGTTGATGCTGGCAACAATCATAAAGATACCAGCTTCAGACAAGAGTTGCCGATCTCTAATAACTACTTCTTGTAGATCAGAAATTGCAAACCCATCAACAGTTACTACTTCGTTTGGAGCCTTCATTGGAAGCACTTCAATTTTTTTGCCACCATCACTGATTTCGATAATTGAACCGTTGTCTGGAACAATAATGTTTTCAGCTGGAGTACCAAGTGATTGAGCAAGTGCTGCATGTTGTTGAAGCATGTAGTGATTACCATGCACAGGAACAAAATATTTGTAATTAATTTTGTTGTGAATCCATGAAAGCTCTTCTTTGTTACCGTGACCGGATGCATGAACATCAGAATCAGTGTAGGTAATAATTTTTGCTTCTGATCGATACAGCTTGTCTTTAAGTCGTGTAATTGCGGAGTGGTTACTTGGAATGATAGATGAAGACAAGAGAACCGTATCTTCTTTTCGAAGAGTAATGTACTTGTGCGACTTATTAACAATACGCATAAGTGCAGCAAACTCTTCTCCTTGCGAACCTGTCACCAAAAGAATTACTCGATCGGGTGGGTAATTTTGCATCTCTGTAATTGGGATGATAATACCATCAGTCTTAGCAAGCTTGAGATACTTAATGATTTCAACGTTAGATTTCATGCTTCTTCCTTCAATTACAACTTTCTTGTTGTATTTTTCGGCAGCAGTCAAAATCGCAAGAATACGTTCTACCTGTGAAGCAAACGTTCCGATAAGAAGTCGTCCCTGAGTGTCTTTGATGATGCGATCAATGTTTTCGACAACAACGTTTTCAGAGAGCGACCATCCTGGTTTTTCAACTGAAGTTGAGTCGAGCGTAAGAAGAAGCACTTCTTTGTCCTTGAATCGCTTATACTGCTGCTCTTCTTCTTCTGTTGGTACTCCTTTGATATTGTCTACTCGTACGTCTTCAACAAAAACAATGTCTCCCATGTGTGTGTGGATAATAAGACCCATTGAGTCTGGGATTGTGTGTGAGATAGCAAATGATTCAACCTTGAGATTCTCACTGATTGGAGTTGTTTCATCTCCATCGAGTACAACGATGTCGAGAGGTGGCAGGTGAGGAAATTCTTCGTGACGTTTTTTGATCATGATAGCACCAAACTGTCTTGAATAAATTCGTGGGTTTCCGATCTTTTCGATAATGTAAGGAAGTCCTCCAATGTGATCGAGGTGACCATGAGTGATAAACATTGCTCGGATTCGATCCTTACGCTCTTCGAGATATTTGGTGTTTGGAAGAATATAATCAATTCCAGGAGTTGTCTCATCTTTAAATTGAAATCCTGCATCAATCACAATGATGTCGTTTCCGACTTCGATTGCTGTCATGTTCTTACCGATTTCTTCAACTCCTCCGAGTGGAATAAAGCGGATATTGTTACCAATTGGTGGTATTTCCAATTGTGGATTTGCTCGTCGCATTGGTCTGCGTGTTTTTGGTTTACGATCTATTTTTCGTCGAACGGAACTCTGTGTAGGAGAGTTTGGACTTCTGAAACCTCCTCGGTTTCCTCGGTCATTCCCGTTAGACGAATTTCTTCGTGGTGTGAATTCTTTATTCATGTATTTATTTAATTAGTAAATAATGTCTAGCGCTCAAGAGATTGCGCACTACATATTAGCCACTAACTTACTTGACGAATATTTTCCATACTTTCTCGGTCTCCGTATACCAATCGTACACTTCTGCGAATCTATCTGATGGCGTGATTATGATTTTTGGGAATCTCGCTTGAATGATAGTTGGTGCAAGGTAGATGAAGTCAGGTGAGTATAAAAATACTGCTGGTACGTCATTTATAACTTCTTTTTCGAATTTTTGCAAGAGCGCAATTTTTTCGTTTGTATCCATTGTCCCACGTGCTTGCTCAAGTGCAAGGTCTGCAGCAATACTTGTATATGATGCAAGATTGAGACCAGGATCGTTACGTTGTGACGAATGCCAGAAAGAGTAATAGTCAAGATCTCGGTTGATTACATTGCCAAACAAAATCGCATCGTATTCGCGAGGTCTAATTACCGAAGATGTGAGATCGTTTACTTCGTGTATATCCAAGGTTACTTCTGCACCGAGAGCAGTATATGCATCAATAATTTTTTGACCTACTTCAACAAGTTCAGGTACATTCGCTGTTGCGATTGAAAAAGATATTTTTTGTTTGGTCGAATCTTCTGTGTCTGTTGATGTTTGATATTTGTCACCTAGAGTTGCAAGCTGAGTTTTGCCTGCTTCAATGCCAAACTCTTGTTCAGATAGTGTTATATCGGTGTAGAGTGTTAGTGGAGAATATAAAGGAGAGCCATATCCTGCTAATACTGAATCAACAATGTCTTGTCTGTCGATTGTTGTATCAAGAATGCTTCGCAGTGATCGATCTGTCAAAAGAGCAGATTTGTTTTGATTAAAAAAGAGAGCAAAAATTCTTGAGTAGGGAAGTGCTATAACATGTTCTTTTTTGAGTGTAAGATCTTCTATTTTACGAGGGCTAATGCTATGCATTGAGGTAATTATTTTTTTATTAAAAGCCGAAATAAGCTCATCTTCAGTTTTGAAGAATTGTACAAATATTTTGGTGATGTAAGGTTTTTTGATTGTATAGTCATTAAAACTTCGGAGTTCGTATGTGGTAATACGCTCGGTCTCATCTGTGCGGATTGTATCAAGTTCATATGGCCCTGAGCCGATCGGATTTGTATTCAATGAACTAAAAGGAAACTCTTCAGGAGAGATATTTTGCCATCGGTCATGAGGAAGAATCCCGAGAGTTGTATTGTAGATAAAAGGAGAGTATGGAGTAGAGAGGTAAAATTCGACTTCCTTGTCACTTATTTTTTCAACACGCACACTATCCCAATTGGGTCTTTTGGGCGATTTGATCATTGGATCTTGAATTTTGAGAATGGTAAAAATAACATCATCAGCTGTTACGGGTGTTCCGTCATGAAAAGTCGCATCATCTCTGATTTTGAAATAATAACTCAGTCCATCTTCAGATATAGTGTACGACTCGGCGAGGTCAGCGATAAGTTCTCCATCAGCATTAAGTCGTAGAAGTCCTGAATACAAAAGCGCGGTCAAATCACGGTCAGTATCAGCTGTCGCAAGAACTGGATTAACAAAACGAGGTGAACCAATCATCCCTTCATGTAACTCTCCTCCATCCTTAGGAATCTCGTATGTAAATTGAGAGTTAAGTTTTATTAAGGCAGAAAAAGCTGCTGTAACTAAAGCGATTGCACTTACACAGACAATGACACGCTCAAATAAAGAGAATTCATAGAAAATAGAGGTGAGCTTGCGTACAAACCCCTTATAACCTTTCTGTATGGGAAGTTCGTCTATTAAATTGGACACGATAATTTATGAGATTGTGAAGATTATGAAAGAAATCACTGCAAAAAGGATTGCGATCATAAGTGTAGCGGTAAAAAGCAGTTTTTCGAGACCTCTTCGAGTCTGAAATGCTCCTTGTGAATCGTCTCCACCAAAAGCCCCGCTAAGACCGCTTGTTTTGGATTGCATCAATACGCCGGCGATGAGCAGGACGGACAGAATGATTTGAATGATTGAAAGTGTTGCGTGCATATCGTTGTAAAAAGGATTGTAGCATAGGGTTAGATAATTGTCGATATCTCAAATCATTCCCACCCACCCCGCAGGACGGTTGCCTTCCCGGCGACAGGTCCTCGGCCTGCGGCCTGCGAGCCGCCGTCCAGGCAACCGTCCTGCGGGGCGGGTGCTTTATAAGGAATTATATGTAATTCCAATTAGAGTATGTGAAGTACTTTTGAATATGTTACGCCAATACAATAATCAGAATTGCTGCCAATAACATGAGTGTAGCGGGTACTGATTTTGTAAGAGTGTCCTTTACTTTGAAATGCATCGCAATAGCTCCAAGCATCAGAAATACAAGAAGGAGGGCGACAGGCTTTACGAGTATTGAAAACCAAATTCCAACAATCAAAAGAATAGCTATGGAAACTTTTAAAAAACCTACTACATACATAAACCAAATAGGAAGCCCGTAGGTAATAAATTCTTCACGCATGTTTTTGGAAATGCTACCGCGCCACCGGGTTTCTTTGTCGTAACGCACAAGCCACACATTAAGAAGTACAAACGAAACAATAATTTGAAGAAATATAAGTATGATATTCATACAAAAAGTATATCAGAAATATTTTCTTTCAAGAGGATGGATTGTGTATACAAAGAACTACTCACCCCGCAGGACGTTTGCCTGGACGGCGGCTCGCAGGCCGCAGGCCGAGGACCTGTCGCCGGGAAGGCTTCCGTCCTGTGGGGTGGATGAGTAATTAATTCTGAAACTCTATTTTTTATTTGACATCCGTCTCTAAACCCATAAAATACAGCCATTACCAGTAACAATATATTGAACACATGGCAAAGCAATCAGGTGTTTCGAAGCGTTCAATTGTCCCTTTGGGTGACAAAGTGTTATTGAAAGAACTAAAAGAGGACAAAAAGTCACGCTCCGGAATTATTCTGTCGGATTCGGTAGATCAATCGAAAGGTTTAAAAGAAGCAAAAGTCATCGCAGTTGGTGAGGGTAAATATGTTGATGATGAACTCGTAGAACTGTATGTCAAAAAAGGTGACATTGTTTTGTTTGGATGGGGTGAAAAATTAGAATTCGATGGTGAAGAATATTATTTGGTGCGAGAGTCTGAAATTTCGGCACGAATCGAATCTAAGTAAAGGTCGTTTTATTAAAAATAATCAAAGTATAATATGGCAAAACAAGTATTGTTTGATGAGGAAGCAAAAAAACTTCTGATAAAAGGAGTGAATACGGTAGCAGATGCAGTGCGCGTAACGGTAGGTCCGCGAGGGCGCAACGTCATTCTTGATAAAGGATTCGGATCACCAACTATCACAAATGATGGTGTATCAATCGCTAAAGAAATTACCCTAGAGAATCGTTTTGAGAATATGGGCGCAGACATCATTAAAGAAGTTGCAACCAAAACCAATGACGCTGCAGGTGATGGAACAACTACCTCAGTCATTCTTGCACAAGCATTGATTAATGAAGGATTCAAGCATACTGCAATGGGTGCAAATAGTATGGGTATTAAAGCAGGAATTGAAAAGGCGGGACGAGATGCAATTGATCATATCAAAAAAAGCGCCACAACAATAAAAGACAAAAAACAAATCGTGCATGTGGCAACTATTTCGGCCGAGTCATCAGAGCTTGGAGAAATTATCGCTGATACTATTGAGAAGGTAGGCAAGGACGGAGTGGTGACCGTTGAAGAGTCACAAAGTTTTGGAGTGACGAGCGAGATTGCTCAGGGACTCGAGTTCGGGCAAGGATTCGTCTCTCATTATATGGTGACTGATCCACAACGACAGGAAGCAGAGTTCAAAGACCCCTATATTTTGGTTACGGACAAAAAAATCTCTACTATTAAGGAACTGTTACCATTGATTGAAAGTCTTGCACAGACCGGCAAAAAAGAACTCGTAATCATTGCGGATGATGTGGATGGTGATGCATTAACAACATTTGTCGTCAATAAGTTGCGGGGGATTTTTAGCGTGCTTGCAATCAAAGCGCCAGGATTTGGTGATCGCAAAAAAGAAGAGCTCCAAGACATCGCTGTTACAACCGGAGCGACAATTATCTCAGATGACCTTGGAACAACACTCGAAAAGACGACACTGACGATGCTCGGTAAAGCACACAAAATAGTTTCCAAAAAAGATTCAACTGTGATTGTGGGAGGTAAAGGTAAAAAGTCAGAACTGGATGCGCGTGTTGCTCAACTCAAAGGACAACTTGTCTCACTGGATTCTAAATACGAAAAAGAAAAACTCGAGGAGCGAATCGCTAAGTTAACAGGCGGAGTTGCGGTTCTCAAAGTAGGAGCGGCGACCGAAACTGAAATGAAATATCTCAAACTCAAAATTGAGGATGCAGTGAATGCAACCAAATCAGCAGTCGAAGAAGGTGTTGTTGCAGGAGGAGGAAGTGTTCTTGCAAAGACATCCAAAATGCTTGAAGAAAAAATCCAAAAGCAGGGAAGTAAGATGAGTGCCGAAGAAAAGATTGGCTACTCGATTGTGGCGCGTGCGCTTAAGGCACCTTTGCGACAGATTGCACATAATTGCGGTAAAGAAGATGCAGGAGTTATTGTTGATGCAGTCGTGAATTCATCCGGAAATTCTGGATACGACGCACTTAATGACGTGATGGTGGATGACATGATTGCTGCGGGGATCATTGATCCAGTCAAGGTGACGCGCAACGGAGTGTCTCATGCTATTAGTGCAGCTTCGATCTTGTTGACCACCGAAGTAGCTATCGCCGACATCCCCGAAAAAAGAGAGTTGCCGCATGATCATGGTATGGGTGGAGGGTATTAGGGAAATTGATCATTATTGTAGAGAGGGGTATGTATTGAAAAAGCGCCCCGCAGATGCGGGGCGATTTTTGGTGCGGCGCCCGATGGGCGCCGCACCATTCTACAAAACCCTTGCAATCCGGACCTAAAAGGTGCAATATGCGAAATATGAAAACATACAAAGAATTGACGAGTGAAATGACCAGACGAGGTCGAATCACACTTTTATTATCCATTGCGATATTTATTATTGCCATTATTGGACTCGGACTATTTTTTGCGGCTCAAAACAATGTGTGGCCAATGAACCGATCTGAGGATTCGGTTACAGTTGTTGACACCAAAACTCAAAAAGACTCTGACTTTGTTGAGCGAGCAATCGAAAGTCTTGTAAGAAAAGAAAAAAGCCAGCAAGCAGTTGATCCAAAAATGCTAGACGCAACTTCTTCCATACAGATACCAGCACCTATCTCGCAACCTGCAGCAAATCCATACGACGCTCGTAACGCAAACAGTTATTTGGCATCGACACAAGAAGTCAAAATTGCTCTGGTAATTGAACAAAATGAATACGATATCGATAACCTTCTTCGAAATGCATGTGGCGACCTGTATCTTGTCACTGCACGAGTCAACAAACCAATGGTTATTAATAACAGTATGCACGCACTCTTTGGAGACAGGGTCATTGCTGACTTTTTGCCAGGAAATATTATTCCGTCATACCATCCGTATCTCACTTTCAGTCGAGCAACACTGGATGAAGCAGGTAAAGCTACAATCTACTTGGGAGGATATTTTAGTGAGACGGGATGTCGACAAACTCTTGCGATTGCACAACTCACCGAAACCGCGCTCTCATTTCCAACGGTAAGTTCGGTAGATATCTTCCTTGGAACTCAAAAAGTGAACTAGTACCTTTTCTACAAGATGGTATAATTCTTTTATTAAAATAATGTAAAGTAATATGTCACCTATCGTAATTTTTGGAATCATCATAGCAGTAGCAGTTATCGCTGTTATTGCATTGTATAACCGGTTCGTTACTCTGCAGACACGAGTAGCCGAAGCATCATCAGATATCGAAGTTCAATTCAAAAGAAGATATGATCTTATCCCTAACTTGATTGAAACAGTCAAAGGATATGCTAATTTTGAACAGTCTACTCTTCAACAAGTTACTGAAGCTCGAACAACTGCAATGAATGCAGAAGGATTTCAAGAAGAAGCCGAAGCACAAAACATGCTTTCAGGAACTCTCAAAAGTCTCTTTGCTGTTACTGAAGCGTACCCTGACCTCAAAGCCAATCAGAACTTTTTGGAACTTCAACGAGAACTAACTGACACCGAGAACAAAATCCAAGCAGCTCGAAGATTCTTCAACGCAAATGTTCGTGATTTTACAATCGCAACCAAGACATTCCCAAGCAATATTATTGCAAGTATTTTTGGGTTCAAGTCAGATGCATTCTTTGAGCTTCCAGAAGGGGAAGCAGCTGCAAAGGATCCAGTTAAGGTAGCGTTCTAGTCAGTATTCTCTAATCTATACGAATTTTCGTCATGTCTAACTTATATTCAACTCAATCTAGTAATGTATGGAAAACATGGCTCCTCATGTCGACCTTTCTTATTGTAGTCATGATGCTTGGATGGTTCTTAAGTTATTACTACAACTCGTATGCAATCTTGTTGGTGGCATTTGGATTTAGTATGGTCATGAACTTCATCAGCTATTGGTTTTCGGACAAAATCGTTCTCAAAATATCCGGCGCCAAAGAAGCTTCAAAGCAAGAGTATTACGACCTCTATACTTTGGTCGAAAATCTCTCTATTACAACTGGACTCCCGATGCCTAAGGTGTATGTGATTCCTGAAGAGGCTCCTAATGCGTTTGCGACAGGACGCAACGAAAAACACGCAACAATTGCATTCACTACGGGCCTTCTTCAAATTCTCGACAAGGCCGAGCTCGAAGGTGTAATTGCACACGAGTTGGCACATGTCAAAAACAAAGACATTCTTCTGCAATCTGTGGTTGTAGTGTTAGTTGGATTCGTAACATTGTTATCTGATTTTTTTATGCATTCGATGTTCTTTGGAGGGGATCGAGATTCTAAACCACATCCTGCATTGTTAGTGATAGGTATTGTATTATTGATCCTCTCTCCGTTCGTCGCTACTATTATTCAATTAGCAATTTCTCGTAAGAGAGAGTTTCTTGCTGATGCTACTGCCGCCTTGATGACACGATATCCCGAAGGTCTTGCCTCTGCACTCCAAAAAATAACTGCACACGCACAACCTCTCAAAAAAGCAAATCACGCAACAGCTCACCTCTATATCTCTGACCCGTATAAAGAATTTGATCGTAATCACAAAGAAAAGGTAGGATTCTTCCACAAACTATTTTTGACTCATCCACCAGTCGAAGAACGCATTGCATCGTTGATGGGCAAAAAATAGCCGCCCAAAAATGGAGAATTCGCATAGCGGCCGAGTGCGCCACCTTGGAAAGGTGGTATGGGGGAAACCTCATCAAGGGTTCGAATCCCTTATTCTCCGCCATTGACAGATAGCACGAGATAGGTTGTGATAATGTAAGTCGTGCGAGCACGAGAGTCTATAAGATAGGGTTCAAAAAAGAGCGATCAAATCGCTCTTTTTTGATATTCTAAAACAATGAAACTCGAAACTTCATTGAAAGAATTAAACATTCTTCTTCATGAAATGAATCCAGAAAAGATAACCATATCTTGGATACTCACTTATTCTCCAAAGACATATAGGATAATTTCTAAATACGCTCGCACTCCACTTAAAACAATCGATTGGGATTTGATTACAAGTTATTTAGATAGATCATTTCAAAAACGATTTACAAGATATAAAAAGAAACTTATGAAGCAGTATGAGAATCAAACAGAAGTAGATACTATTTTAAATACATACAAAGATAAACTCTATGTTTGTATTGCTCCTCACAACGAAGAAGATAGAAATCTAAGAAACAAAATATTTATTATACTTGTCCGTCTGTCACAAAAAGGAAATATTCTTGCTGAACAAGAATTAATAGAATGGATTTTATATATCACGCACGAATGGTCTGACAAGTATCCACAGATATGGAAATGGAGAGGAAGAGAGGACGAGGTCAGGTTAAAGATAAAAGCATGTATCAGATGTTATAAATACACAGGTTCATTTCTGGGATATCTTTTCAAGACACTTGAATACTCTGCACGAGGACTACCTTATGAAATATCTCTTGATGATCCAGTAGGGGAAGATGGGGCAACGAAAATAGATTTTATTTCATATGATGAAGATTTGAGGAGTGCTACATTGTTTGGGAGATAAAGCATATATCTTTCTGAGATTATGCTGTGATGATATAATTCAAGCACATGGAATCTTGGGAAGCACCTAAAATACAATATTACGAAGCAGTACGTCCGAAACATCCTTCTGATGAAGAAGTTTTGAAGATGTATTCTGTTGCAGAACAAAAAGAAATTGTTAAAAAGCAAGAAGTGTTATCCGTACTTGCTTATTTTATAGGGCGTGATTTTCAAATGCCTGTCTTATTAAATACACCAGGCTCGGGTTGGCATTGGAATTTTAAAGAAAATCACGTAAAGGTAGATCCAAAAGATTTATTAGAAAAGCCAATGGACTATCTTCGTTTTGTTATTTGTCACGAAGGTGGCCACCGAAGAGTTTCTCGAACAGAATTTATTCCAGAAAATGTTTGGAACCAAACTGGATTTCCTTTTCTTATGAACTCAATCGAAGATCCTCGAATGAATAATTTTGTCGCGGACGCATATCCCACATTTGAAAGATATATGGAATTTGCATACGAACATGATTTTGAATTAGCTGAAAAAGCGAGAGAAGAAGTAAAAGAAAAATTAGGACACACACCAAAACATATTGAAGCAGGTTTGGAATACATAAGACAATGGTTTTATGATAGAAAAAATGAACCAGTAGAGATTTCAGAACATCTTCCTGAGGATGTTAAAGAGGTTGTTTTAAAAACTCTTGAGTCTGCTCGGAATTCTTGGTGGGTATATCCTTCTAAAGAACAAGCTGATAATGGAGAAAATGAAATATCTCGTTTTGCTGAGGCATCGTATAAAATAAATCTAGAACAGGTATGGCCAGAGTTTAAAAAACTTATAGAGGAAGATAAGAAAACACAAGGAATGGGAGAATTAACCAAAGATATGAAAGGCTCTGGTGGAGAGGGTATACCTCAAAACTTGAAAGATAATCTCACACCAGAAGAATTAAAGGCATTAGAAGACGCAATTGATGGTGCTATTAAAAAAGAAAAAGAAGGTAAAAAAGATACGCCAGATTCTAGCGAGAATGATGAGGGTATGTCTGTACCTATCGATCTTGATGCATTACCAGAATCTCTCAAAGCAAAATTAAAAGAATATGTCGATATGCTTCCTGATGAAAAGAAGAAAGAGCTAGAAGAGCGAGCAGAGAAGGCACTTAAAGAAATAAGTAAAAAAGTTGCAGAATCAATCGAAGGGCAATTTGAGCGTGATAAAGAGGAGTCTGGTGAGACGATGTCATCAGAACAAGAGTCAACACCTGATGAATTAGAAGACAAATCCGAACAAGATATTGAAAAGACAACAGCGGAACACCGACAGGAACTTAAAAATGCTGTTGAAGAATTTAAAAAGAAAGCAGAAAAGGTGATAGAGAAAGATAATACGCCATATGATAAGGCTTTAGAAGAAGTTGTTTCTGTTATGTCTGGACTTGAAAATGAATTAAGACAGGTTTTTGTTGCTCGGCGAGGTTCTCATTGGGAGACTGGGTATAAATTTGGAAAGAAAATTGATATTAAAAAACGTATTCAAGAAAAAGCAAAAGGTGTTTCTGTGTTTGATAGTCGATCTTGGCAAAAAAGAGAATTGCCACAAGAGAAAGATTATGCAATTTCTCTTCTTGTTGATCTTTCAGGTTCTATGCAAGGAAAAAAGATAGAAGAAACATTTAAAGCAATAGTTGTACTTGCCGAGGTGCTTAATAGACTTTCAATAAAGACAGAAATCCTTGGTTTTAATAATAAGATACACGAATATCAGAATTTTGGAGAAAGAATGTCTGAAGAAATACGGGGCAGAATCGGAACAATGCTTAGAGAGGTTAATTCTGATCGTGCACGATATAATGATGACGGCTGGGCATTACAAGAAGCATCTCTCCGACTTGAAAAAGAAAAAGATGCAGATCAAAAAATTCTTATAGTTCTATCTGACGGTACACCTGAAGAATCAAGTGCTCATAGTGGTCCTGAATTTGATTTGAGCACTGTTGTTAAAAAGGTTCTCGCAAAACAAAATCAACGTCTTATTGGTTTGGGTATAGGGTCTGGTACGGGTCATGTGGGCAGGTATTATCCACAAAGTATTGCCGATGTAAGTGTTGATCAAATGGCAGAACGCCTTGCAGAATTAATAAAAGATGTGATTGAACATCCTGGGCAGTAATGATACAATTTGAACAATGACAGCAGAATTACAAGATTTTATAGCAGACTCACAATCTCTTCGGGAACCTTCTCTTTTAGTTGCTTCTGATGATTCAAAAATATTTCTTATTGTAAAGGATTCATTATTTTCTAATTTTAAAAAAGCGAACAAGGTTTCTGAATTAGCCTTATCAGTTCAAGAAGGGGGAAAGTTTTATATGATTATAACTAAGGACAATTTGAAAGAGTCATATGATTTCTTAAAACAATATCCTCTCGGTGCAATTGATATTTTTGATTCTATATCAGGTACACAAAAAACATATTGTCCAAAATATTCAGACAATACAATTATTTTCATTACAACAAGGCAAGTCGTGCAAGATGCAGAAAAAACAGGGATAGATTTATTAAAAGTGTCAGGCATTACAAAACAAGTAATATAACAATATGGAAGGATTTAGACCGATAGAAAGAACAGAAGAAACAATTGCATATTTAGGTGTTGAACTTCCTAAAGCAAGTGATGTGTCTGGTGCGGTTTCTTCTGAAAAATACGAAGATTTTATTGAAGATGAGTTCACTCTCGAACTTCAAAAGAAAGTTGCTATCTGTTTTAAAAATGGAGATCCAATATTAGTTGAAGGAGGAACATCTATTGGTAAGACAACTGCTATACGAAAAATGTGTGCCGAACTCGGATATGAAGTTCATTATGTAAACTTGAATGGTGCAACTGATGTTGAAGATTTGATGGGTAGATATGTTCCAAATGCACATAGAGAAAAACTAGGTGATTCTGAATATATTTTTGCGGACGGTAAAGTGACATCAGGACTTCGAAAAGAGGAGGGAAAAATAAAAGTTATTGTGCTTGATGAGTTTAACTCCGCTTCTCCTAATATTGTTATTCGTCTTCACGAAGTACTTGATGCACTTGAGAGAGGGGGGCAAGTAACTCTTTCGGAAGATGCTTCTGAAATTCTAGATGTTGATAAAACAAAGACTCATATTGTAGGACTTATGAATCCACCTGGTGGAGAATTTATACAACGAGAACCACTTGATCCTGCACAGCTTCGAAGATGGGTGTATCAAAAAGAAGCAGATGCTCTTCCTAAAAATGTTTTGGGCGGTAGAACACAATCATTATTCGGATTAAAAAGAGATGAAGATGCTAATGTTCCAGAAACCATGTTTCTTCCTTCTCGAAATGATGCACTTTCATTAGAGTCTCTTGCTACAATTCCTGGACTTGAAATGATTCTTGCAAAATACGATGAATTTCATGAACAAGCAAAAAACCTTGTTCGGACAAGAAAGATCGCAAAAGACCAACCGCAATCTTTTACTTTTGATGATAATGAGGAGCGAAGACGTGTAAGAGATTTTATTTTGAATTTTTATCAGGGCGACATTACTAAAACCATGCAAGATGCCTTGCGATATTATTATGCAGGAAAAGTTCTTGATTCTACTGATAAAGCAAAACTCGAGGAATTAATTCGTCTTGTAGAACATACTCCACAGACAGCAGATCCAAGGAGAAAAGATCCAACGATTGTAGCGCCACAACCAACTGTGCAGTTTGCAACACCAAAAACACCAAGATCAGCAGAACATTCAATAGATTTGATAAGTGCAGAAAAAATCTTAGGAGAGAACTTTTTTGGTCCAGAAGCAATAAAGAAAACATTTGGTTTTGAAGTGAAGAAATTTCCTGAAATTCCTTTCTCACAGGAAGAAATCGAAAGAGCACAAGAGCTCGGACAACAACTAGTCTTGTATATTGATAATACTCCAGATGGAAAACCTCTTTCTATTATGGGTATAAATGGCATATTAGACAGTAAAACAAGTGAAGGAAGTAAATTATTGTACGATACTGATTGGTATAAAGATGAAGCTTTTGCAAACGAAGCACCAACAGTTGGCTGGAAATTAACCTCTAAGGAAATTATTCCAAATTCAACAAGTAAAAACTATCTACAACAAACAGAGACTCTTGTTGAATACCTTACACGAGAAGTTTTCAAAGGTTTTGCTCTTGATGAAATTCCAAAGGAATATCGAGACGCTATTAAAGAATTTGATGACAAGAAGACGGTAATCGAAGGATTAATTTCTTCTGACTGGAAAAAAGCGGCAGAAGAATTAGCAAATCTTAAAATAACTGGACTCACAAGAGAAACTCCTGCTGAGATTATGTACCGGCTAGCTCTCACTGAAAAAACAACAAAAACAAAACCCTTAGAGTCAACATATTCATGGTCAGCAGTGCGCGCTTCTGACGGTCTCCTCGTGTATCTGGGTCCTTTCGATTCCAAGGGGGCGTATGTCCTCAGGAGGCGTCCAGGCACCGCGCGCTTTCCAATCTGGGCGTGTGTTTCTCTCGCAGATGAAATATTGGAATTTGAATATTGAAAACTTGAATTGTCCTCGACCGTTTAGGGAGAGGACTTTTTCGTATGATAAGATATTAGTTGGCTAATGAATCGTA
>JAULZV010000023.1:0-2679 GCA_032117135.1 Minisyncoccota bacterium | reverse complement strand
TAGTATAAGTATATCATCTCTCCCTTATTACCGAGGATCAAAGATACTCAGTGCGCATGTCTCACCGTTTAAAAGGCGAGCGATTTTTTGGGATGCATATAACGAAGGAAGAATACCAACACCATTGCAACCCAAGTTATAAAGCAAAATAGGATTCTTTGGTTCATGACCAATTCGACGTATACCGTTTGGTGTGTACCCCATCAATCCATGCCATGAAAAAGAAAGGGTGGTTTCTTCGTGTGGATATTTGGCGTAATTATCTTTTATAAAATCAGTAATCGTGCGTTGAATTTCTTCCGAATGAGTATCTGTTCGAGAATAGTCTGCACCATTAGGTAATACCTTATCAGGTCCACCTACACAGACAAGATTCTGAGCTTGAGAACCTTTTTGTTCATGAGGTCGTCTTGTGAGATAAAAATAACTTTCGCCTGTTGGATCATTTTTTGAAATACTTATTTTTGGAAAATAACTAATTGCAGTTGGAGAATGATCAAGTGGTTCAACATACCCTGACATATATCCAATTCTTCCTGCCACTGATTGATGAAATGTCGTATCGATTTGAGGACCTGACTCATTAATGAGATCAAAATTCTCAAAACCATTGGTGCACAAAATAACCTGCCTAGCATGGACATGATGTTCTCCTATTTCTAGCACTCCCAATTCTTGAGACAGTCGAATAATCTTAACTGGACTTTTTTCAAAAAAAGAAAATCTATCTGGATAGGTAGCAAGAAGATACCCAATCAATTCTTCAGTGAAAAGTGCACTGTTCATACATCCTTTTTGGTATGCGAGCAAGGCAATGTATTGAGAGTTATTTGTTTCAAGCAATTCCAAAATATCCGCCTGTGGAGCTACAGTATACAAGTGAGAATATTCATCAGGAATATGCTGTATATCTTTCCATTCTTGTGCAATCATAATCGCTTCTGGTTGAAGACCTCCTTGAACTCTATATGCGTTATTTTTGAGGTGACCAAGAACTTGATCCAGTTCAGAAATCCCAGCGTATCCGGTAAATCGATAACAAGGAGTGGTGAGGTTTGTTTCGGCGCTAATTAGATCCAAAATTGACCAACCAGACTCGACAGATCGTTGTCCATCAATTGCAAGTTCAAGACCAAATTCATTCACAATATCAGCAAGAGGTCGTTCAAAATAACTTGTCAGTTGTCCTGCATTATGACCCGTTGCTCCATGCGCAATGAGATCGCCTTCAAGCAAGACTACTTTTTTGAATGTGTCACGCAATGCAAAAAATGCACTGGTGACACCCGCAATACCGCCACCAACTATTACCACATCAGTCTCGATATCATGATTAAGTGCAATTGCAGGTCGGGTTCGATTAAGTTGTTTAATCCATGGCGAATGATTAGGGATCATAATACTATATGTTTACCAAATAATGTTCGTACAGTGTACCATATCTCTCTGGATACATGTTTTGTCTGGAGCACAACTGTTTTACGCAAATCCAAGTATCAAAATTTTGGTAGGCAAATATTTTTTTTGAGACGTTATCACATCTATTTTACACTCGCGGCGAATCGTAAGATTGGATGCAGTGATTAATTTTTCTAACATCACAAATTCGCTTGTATAGACTCCGACAACTCCATCTGGGTTGAGATGATTTTGGGCATATTCAATAAATTTTGAATACAGACGAGTAAGATTTTCCCCTTTAGAAATCACCATTCCAAAAGGAAGATCCGAAGTTATCACATCAAACATACCAAAATCAGGATCATCAAAAAGATCGGCTTCTTTTATACTAATGTCTTTGAGTAAGCCGGCTTTTTTGATGTTTTGAATCGAAAGTGAAAGATTATGTTTGTGTGTATCAAAGCCGATGAGTGTCTGAGGTCTTGGAGATGAAAGAGCAGCTTCGAGTAGAAGTGTTGCACTTCCTGAACACACATTGAGATATGACGATGTAGGTTGTATGTCACACATCTGATTCAGAGTATATGCAATAGTGGCATCCATCGCACCATGAAGATGTTGTGTGCGATATGATCTTGTTGATAATGGTCGTGGAGTAAGTTGTGCACCAACCTCCCACATATCATTTGTCTTGGCAATATGTATTTTGAGATCGGCCTCTGGCTTGAGTTCTAGACCAAAGGTATCTTCGATGTATGATTTAATTTTTTTTATTTCTTTAGTTTGTGCGCCTGCGCATGAAATAGAAAATGTTTTGAATGTTCCTTTTTGAAATTGAGCTACGATAATTTCGACAATATCTCCGAGAATTGATTTGTGTTTAAAAATATGAACGGGATGATACGAAGGATCTTGCCTTACAAGATAGACTCGCGAAACACTCTTGAGTGTATATACCCAATCAAGTTCATCAGGTACCGACATATAGATACTGTTTTTTTTGACGTCATAGGTAGGAAGTGAGACATGGTGCGGGATTTCATCGCGCACCGTATCCAAAAGACCAGGAACATACGCAAGCTTGAGTTGAAGTGGATTATGGGACATGGGGGTATTATGCATTATCCTTGATTCTCAAGCAAAGTCGCACCAGAAAACAAAAAATCCTTTACGGCACGATATACATCTGCAATAATTCGCTCACCATCTTCTTGTACACTGAAAATGTTATGAGGTGCCCCACTAATTTGAAAAAAATAAAATAACCCTTCATTATCA
>JAULZV010000022.1:0-7223 GCA_032117135.1 Minisyncoccota bacterium | reverse complement strand
TAATGCGTCGCTGATTAAACCCAAGATGAGCATACCGTTTAAGAAGTAGCCCTATTTCCATATGAATTATTTGTTAAGCGGCATCACTAAGTACATGAAGCTGTGATCACCTACACCCCGAATCACCATCGGACGTCCTACCCCATTAAAAAATACTTGAAAACTCTCTGACTTGATTGAGTTAAAACAATCAGTTATGTATTTTTGATTAAAATTAATATCAACTGATTCTCCACGAATACTCGAAGGAACACTTGTGCGGCTTTCTCCTTTTTCTGTATTTTTGGATGTTATTTCAAAAATATCGTTTTCATTATCTAAATGAAATTTTACTTGATTAAAATTATCTGAGAATAGATTTGAGATTTTGAGTGCATTAACCAAATCTTGCTTAAGAATCGAGACCTCTGTCTTGTTTTCTTTTGGAATAATTTGTTTGTAGTCAGGAAATGCACCATCAACAACACGACTCACCAAATATAATTCTTTATCAATCGCAAATGACACCTGATTTTCACCAAAAATAAGTGTAATATCTGTATCAATACCTTCAAATACACGGATTATCTCAGCAACATTACGCTGAGGAATAAGAATACTCTCAAAATCGCTCGTTTTTGCCCCAGGTTTCTTCTCAGCAAGTCTAAAGGAGTCTGTAGCCACAAATGTAAGTTCTCCCGAATCTGAGTACAAATAGACACTTGATAGCTCAGGTTTAATACTCGACACACTTGCCGAATACCACACAGACTTTAAACCATCCACAAGTGCAACTGAGGAAAGTTTGCAGGTCTTCTCAGATTCGATAACTGGAATAGAAGGAAAATCTGTTGTCGCAAAGGTATTAATCTGCGTTTCGCTTTTTGCTCCAACAATTCGTAAAGTTTGGTCTGAGTGTTCAAGAACAAGACGCTCCTCCTGTAACAAGTTACCTAGGTACGAAACAAGTAATGAGGAAGAGACAGCGATCTCGCCAGCAGCCTCAATCTTGGCTTGTACATATATCTTAATACCTAACTCAAGATTAGTTGCTGATATCTCAATTTGATTTTCAAGAGTTTTAATAATTACACACTGCAATACAGCCAGACTTACATTCTTTCCAGTGATCTTATCTGCCTTACTGAGAGCTTTGAGTAGGTTGTTCTTATTTATTTCTATTTTCATATATTATTATGTATATATTGCGGTGGATAACTGGATAAGTCAAATTATACCTTATTTTTAAACATCCGTTTGACGAAGTCGTGTGTGGAATATGTGTGGATAACAGTTGATGAAATGTGAATAAGTGAGTGGATATATCGTATCTTGTAGATATCATCGATTTCTCAACTTTTCATCAAGTGCTTTCTCACACGTTATAAGAAGGTTATCCACACACATATTCACAGCTTTATCCACAGTATGTACTAAGTATTTCGTTGTGTTAGTGTGATGAACTTGTTCGTTTCAAAATAAAAACCACTAGTTCGTTGGTTCTACTTTGGGAAGTACTCTCACTGTGTACGTACGGTTTCTAGATGATATTTCGTATTTCGTTGATTTGTTGCTCAAGAAGTTTGTCGAATTTAAGGTCGTTTTTAATTTTTTCGCAGGAGTGAATAACTGTTGTGTGATCTCGCCCTCCCATTTTTTCACCAATTGTAGGAAAAGACGCATTAAAATCTTCTCTGAGAATATACATGGCGATTTGTCTAGGTCTTACAACCTCTTTTCGACGTGTTTTGTCGCACAAGCTTTCTGTAGTAAGGCCATAAAATTCAGCAACAAGCTTAATGAGTTCGGCTACTGACACCATTTTCTTTGGTTTTGTTGTGTTTTTAATGAGATCTTGAATTTCTGAGATACTTAGAGACTTGTTTCGTATTTGAGTCTGCATCGCTACTATATTAACAACCCCTTCGAGTTCTCGAATGTTGCCCTCAATTGTTGTAGCTAAGAAGTCTATAATTGAATCATCGAGAAATACTCCTGATAATGCCGACTTCTTTTTGATGATTTGGAGTCTTGATTCGTGATCAGGTGGTGGAATATCAACAATCATACCCTGACTAAAGCGTGATTTGAGACGATCTTCAAGTCCTGGAATAAAATTAGGGTGAATATCGCTTGAAAATATGATTTGTTTGTTGTTTTCGTATAACGAATTAAATAGATGGAATAATTCTTCTTGAGTACCTGTCTTTTTGGAGAGAAATTGCACATCGTCCATAATCAAAACATCATATTTGCGGTATTTTTCTTTAAAAAACGGCACTTTGTTGTTCTGGATAGCTCCAATGTAGTCCGAGTAGAACTTTTCGGATGTTAGATAATAGACTCGTTTGTTAGAAAAGTTCATTTTGATCTGATTCCCTACTGCTTGAATGAGATGAGTCTTGCCATGACCTGTTGATCCATGAATAAAGAGTGGATTATAGACTACACCAGGTTGTTTGATAATGGCCCATGAAGCAGCGTAAGCTAGTTCGTTGAAGGGGCCGATTACAAAAGAATCAAAAGTATATTTTGGATTAAGGTTATCGTCCTTATTTACAACAAATTCTGACAATGGAAGAGCTGTATTACTTTCTTTTATGAGTTTATCCTTTTTATTTTCTGGTTTGCGCTTGTCTATTTTGGCAATAATAAAGTCGATTGAACGAACTCCTGCATCTCGATCTCGAAGTGTTTTGAGAATTGTTGTATAGAACTTTTTGACGATCCAATCTTTGATGAATGCGTTAGGAACACCAATGTATACAACACCATCATCTATCTTGATAAGGAATGTTTCTTTGAACCATGTATTAAAATTTGCAGAAGATACAATAGATTCGATGTCTTTCAATGAGTCATCCCACAGTGCTTGATTGTTGAAAGTGGTTGTCATGTAGACAAATTATATACCAGTTAAAGAAAATCTAAACTTGTTAAATTTTAGTTTCTATGTTAAAAAGTTGTGTATAACGTAATACGAGTAATTATATGTCAGTCACATACCAACCAAAAAAACGAAAGCGAGCACGAAAGCACGGATTTCTCAGCAGAATGGAAACAACTTCAGGAAAGAAGGTGTTACAGCGACGTCGAGCCAAAGGGCGAGCCAAGCTGACTGTGTAGTTTTGTTATGTTCAAACGATCGTCTAGATTAAACACCTCTCAATTCAAGGAGGTGTTTAATTTTGGTAAAACAATACGCACTCCTTTTTCTCTTATTAAATATAAAGATAATACCCTCTCTTTTTCAAGATATGCTGTTGTAGTATCAAAGAAAATCGCCAAAAAGGCTGTTGAACGCAACTATCTTAAAAGAAAATTCACTCATGCTCTTCAAGAAAGATGCCAGGCTCTTCCAAAGGCCGATTATGTTTTTATTTTGAATTCTTCGGTCAAAGACATACAATACAATGACCTATTAACGTCCTTAACCAAAATTGATCTATGAAAACACTTTTTAATGAGATTCTCTATAAACCACTCTATAATGCGTTGGTGGGAATTATGGACTTGCTTCCTGTTGCTGACATTGGTTTTGCAGTTATTATTCTTACAATCATTGTAAAAATAGTTCTCCTCCCTCTTTCTAAAAAAGCTATTCAAACTCAGATGCAAATGAGACTTATTGAAAAACCCCTCAAAGAACTCCGTGAAAAGCACAAAGATAATCCACAAGAACTCGCACAGAAGACAATGCAAATGTATCGAGATAATAATCTCAACCCGTTTGCTGGGATTTTTCTTATTCTGATTCAGTTGCCGGTCGTTATTGCTCTCTATTTGATTTTTGCACGTGCAGGGCTACCTGCAATCAATGCAGACCTTTTGTATTCATTTGTGCCTGTTCCTGAGGCAATAGGAACGATGTTTCTTGGGTTTGTGGACATGGTTTCAAACAAAAGTCTACTTATCGCATCTTTGGTACTTATTACTCAATCTATTCAAATACGACTTTCTCTTCCTAAAGAAGGTGAAGCTCCGGTTGGTGACAGTCAGTTTGCGCAAGATTTTATGAAAGGTCTTCAGTTTCAAATGAAATATGTTCTCCCTGTTATTACTGCTATTGTTTCATACAGTTTGATTTCTGTTGTTGGACTGTATTGGATTGTGGGTAACATCTTTGCGTCTGCTCAGGAAATCTATTTCAGAAAAACAATTAAGAATAAAACGAATTAGTATTGTGTATTAATGCTAAATTAAAAAGGCGCGCCCAAGGGCGCGCCTTTTTAGTTCCTATATACTCATTTTAGAACTGAGTAACGAGTTGTGTAAGGTCGATTGCCCATAAGGTGAGGTCGTATTTGCTCATAAAGGCAATGTGTCTATCATCTTGTGTAATCTGGGGTTTGATCACATCAAAGTCTGATATGTCATCTTCAAACACATAGAGTGTTTCGACTGTGCCTGTTGTGAGATCAATTTTATATAAATCATCGGAATTAAACATTTTGCCTTTATACCAATCATCAGGATACGTTCCTGCTTTGTACAACGGAGAACCAAAACAATATATGTCAGAAGATACAACTCTCGAGAAGACACATTTTTCAGGAATAGTATCTATTCCAATTCGTCGCACTTCTCCTGTTGTACGATCAAGAGTTCTTATGATTGGTCTTGAACGATCAGATTCGCTGTACAACACAAAATTTTGATCAGACGACACTTTGAGAACCAATCCAGGAATGTTTCCAAGTATTTTGGAAAGAACACCATTTGAAAGTCTGAGACTATATGCAAAACCAACTGAATCACGCGATGCGTGTGTTTGAATCAAAACATGAGTGTCGCTCAGTGGTTCGATGCTAAATTCTTTGAATGGAAGTGTAATAAGAAGCCGTTCATTTTGACGGGTAAAATCTGAAATATATACTTCAGAACCTGTAAGTTTGGGTATTGAATACACTATTTGATCACTTGATGATATGTGTACAAAATTTGTCGCGGCGGTTGATATGTCTGTTTGGTTTAATGATTGAGGTGTAGAGGATGCTGTCTCGGCCTCTGGTTGTTCTGGAATAATCTGAGCTCGTGTTGATTTTATTTGCTCATTATTAAGTGTCGGCATAACATATATGAATAGATTTGGATCATTACTAAAAATAGTATGGTAAGGTTTTTGTACTGTTATGTTTGAAACTTTTTGTGGAGCAAGCATGAATTCAAATACATCATATATGTGACCAGAAGCTCGTTCTTGAAACCTAAAAACAGTCGATGTTGCAGTTGTTGTTGCAACAAGTTCAGCTCCTTCTTCATTAATTGATGTTGTTGTAGAGATTGAGGTTGTTGCATAATGGGTAAAACCTGCAATTGGTTCAAAAGAAATTTGCCGTAAGGTGGGTGGAACATACTCTGAATTAGATTCGGCTTCAGTTGGAGGGGTATCTTCGGTGGGTGTTGAAACAAAATCGTTTTGTGACTGAGGTTCAACATCAAAAAAAGATCCAAAATCAGCGTCTTCGTTAAAAAAATCAGAAACAACTTCTTTTCCATTGCCAAAAAAGAAAAACAAACCAACTCCTATCAGGATAAGTGCTCCCACAATAATTAAAATCTTTTTCATGTGTGTTTAGTATATCAAAATAAAATGTTTGAATGTGTTGTTACTCACACGTTAAAGAGGACGATAGATATATGTTTGAAGATTCCTGTCGTTTTCGTATCTTTTTTTCCACGATTGTGCACTAAAATTTTGTTGCACCTGTGCATTACGACTACTGTTTGAAATAATTGCGGCCGCACCAGGGGCAGCTACAATACCTACGTGCCCCACTTTTGCTCCTGTTGGACTAATAATGATATCTCCAGGCATGGCATCTGCATAATTTGATCCTACTAATGTAAATCGGTCACTTGTACTTAGGCTTTTATTCATTTCAATCGTAGAAAGGCTTTTGTTGATAGGTTTACCAAGAGCGCTCTCGATTATTTTGTTTACTGCAGCTGCGCATGCGAGGTTACCTCCATCTGTTCCTGGAATGGCTCCTGTTTTAAGGTTATTTACCGCGTTAAGTGCTTCAGCAAGTACTCTCTGGTTACTTGGACTGAGGCCATTTGGAATTTTGCCTGTGTTGATGTATTCCTGTACTTGTTGTGGTGAAATACCTTGATATTGATTTACAGAACTTACAATCTGCGCTTCAACTTCTACTGCTGTAGGTCTCTCTATTTGAGGAAAATAGAGACTCAACTTCGTCAAATTCGGATTAATCGTATTAAGTATCAATATCGCCGAAAAAGCGAGCACTAATCCTCCAAGAGCAGCCTGTACTCTCTTTTTGCCTGTATCCTTTTGAGCAGCTGCATCTATCGTCATATATTGCACACCACCTACAATAATCATGACAACTGCCAATATTACTGCTACCGCAAGCCCTGCATAGAAGAGTTGATTAAGAAGGAGACCGAGGGGGTTTTCTTGGTTTCCTAAGATACTGGTTGGGATAATGCGATTGAATATGTCCATAAGTGATGTGTAAACTAATATTTTATTACCTTGAAATAAAATTAATTTCCTCTCATGGTAGCTTTAACTTCTTCAAGTTTACCTGTTGGCCTGAGAACTGACCAGTACGCAGCACCTCCTCCGTAGATAGTTTCACCTTCTGAATTTTTACCTTTTACGCATGAGATACAACCATCTCTTTCGACGAGTCTTTTGAGTATGGTTATACCTGCATCTAAGTTCACTTCCGGATTCTTTAGGTCTTGAGTTGTAATATTTCCAAGAGATGAGTTAAAGTTTGCGTATCCTCGGACAGATTCTTGTGAAAGTTGAAGTAGGCCTGTGGAAATTACATAATTCCCTTTACTGTCAGTAAAATTTTCTGTATACGTTGTGTTTGTGTTGAAGTTTGATTCGTGTTTGATCATTGCTGTCACTAAGGCCAACCATTCTTCCTCGGTTCCTCCATTTGGAAAAAAAGCAGCTTTATCTGAAGGATTCAAACCTTCTAATCCTCCATCTCTTATTTTTTGAGCTGTGTAATTTTTAAGTTCTTCATCTGTAAAATTTGAAAAAGATCCACCAGTTGTTCCTGGTCGTGATCCTGATGTCACAGGAAGACCGTCTGTTGTTGTAGAAGAAGGTGCTTTGATTTCTTCAAAGATAAGACTCAACTTCGTCAAATTCGGATTAATCGTATTAAGTATCAATATCGCCGAAAAAGCGAGCACTAATCCTCCAAGAGCAGCCTGTACTCTCTTTTTGCCTGTATCCTTTTGAGCAGCTGCATCTA
>JAULZV010000021.1:0-32406 GCA_032117135.1 Minisyncoccota bacterium | reverse complement strand
CAGACAGTACATACAATGGCAAGGCAAAAAAGATAAACCAAAAAACGCCCGATTGTTCGATTAGAATTTTCATGCCATGTTGGAAACCCCGGTCGAAGCGGAGCGAGAGGCCGGGGAGGAGGTCATTATGTTCCCTACTTTCATGTTTCCTAATAGAAGCAACGTGTTTTGTATCCTATTGCTGTACACCTTGTCTATCTATCCATATTCCTACATCACTCCAAGATCCTTGAGGAGAGTCATTTTTTCGGTCACTGTAATTTCTTGACCGTGACCTTCTCGATGTTCTGGTTTGAGACGTAGGTTCATAATACGAGTTCGCTTAAGTTCTTTGACTTGATATCCGAGCGCTGCTGTCATGCGTCTAATCTGATGCTTTTTACCTTCAGTCAAAATAATCTTAAAAGCGCGATCTCCAGTCACTTCAACTTTGCATGGCTTAGTTTTGTATCCTTCAATATTCACACCCTTTTCCATTTTTTGTTTAAAATCAGGCATCGTAGCAAGACTTTTGTGTACGCGGACACGATACTCTTTTTCGTGATGGTACTTAGGACTGAGGAGTCTATCGACAATACGAGTGTCATTGGTCAAAAGTACAAGACCTTGAGAGGCTTTGTCGAGTGCTCCAATAGGGTGGAGAGTTTTGGCTTTGGGCCAAATATCAGCAATTGATTTTTCACCATGCTGAGGATTACGAGTTACATATCCAACTGGTTTATTAAAGATAAAGTATACAAAATTCTCTTTTTTCTTTTCGATCTGTGCATCGATATCCACAACATCACCTTCATTAACCTTTTGACCAAGGACTGCTTTCACTCCATTAATCTTCACAAGACCTTTTTCGATAAAAACATCCGCCTGACGGCGAGAGCAATAGTTTTTGAGATAGAGGTATCTGTTCAATCGAACAGGGTATTCAAAGTGTTCCATGGGGCCATATTACAATATTTTTGATGATTTGTACAGGATGGTCGGGGTACATTCAATCTGCTAATGCCTCATCTTGATTATATTAAAGTGTTGCAATTACTTGTTGAACTTATGCGTGGTCAGAGATTACTTCTAGCTCAGGTACTTATTTTTTATTCGTGCTTGGTCTATTTAAATATATTGGGCTCTACTTCTAGTTGAATACCAAATAATTCATGCACTGATTTTTGGATGTTTGAGAGTACTAACAAGAGCTCGTCATATGACGCATTGCCAATATTGGTGAGTACAAGTTTATTCTTTTCATAAAACAAAATATTCTCTGTCTCACACAGTTTGTACGGCGCATGCTCGATAAGCCAACCTGCATAGAGTTTTATGGCGCCTGATTGGGTTGTGAACGAAGGAATATCTGGATGAGATGTTCGGATTGATTCAAATTGATCAGGGGTAACAAGTGGATTTTTGAAAAATGATCCGCAGTTAGGGATAGTTTTGTAGTCAGGAAGTTTTTCTGCTCGAGTCCGTAAAACCACATCTCGTATAAGAGCACTAGTGATAGGCTGGTCACTGAACTGATCTTTGATGGATGCATATTCAGGAATAGGTGGAACAGATTTGGAAAGGCGTATTGTTAGTTCGGTAATAATAAAGGTATTTGGATTTTGTTTAAAAATACTATCTCGATATCCCAAATTACACTCCGAGGTTTTGAGAGTTCTGAAGCGTTTGTGTATGCGGTCGTATGCCGAGACAGTAACAAGCACATCAGAGAGTTCTGTGCCATACGCACCAATGTTTTGAATAGGGGCTGCGCCGGCAGTTCCTGGGATACCAGATAATGATTCGATTCCACTCAATCCTTTTGCAACTGTATATGCAACACAGTGATCCCATGATTCGCCAGCTGCTATCCTGATAATTTGATACTCAGCCGTATCTTCTTTGACACTGATTCCTTTCATTTGCATATGTGCAATTACAAATTTCTCGTCTTCGTCCGAAAATATTGAATTTGAACCTTCTCCAATAACAATAAGAGGCTTTTGGCACGTGTCAGCATAGTTAATAGCTGAAATAATATCAGCTTCACTCCGAATATTGAGAATGCGATAGGCTAATCCACCTATGTGCATGGTCGAATACTGTTTGAGATCTAGATTCATAGCTATATCATATGTGATATATTATACGAATGTCAAAAAAGAATATAACAGCAGATTCATTATCACAGATCGGGGCACTTATTAAATCATTACGAACTCAAAAAGGATTAACGCAAAAGGAGTTTGCCGACTTACTCGCCACTTCTCAGAGCGCGGTCGCTCGAATCGAGAAAGGAAATCAAAATCTCACTACTGCAGAAATTAAAAAAATAAGCGAAGTACTTCATCGCAAGATTGTGTCGGTCGACAAGTCTATGGATTTTAAAGTTATTGGCGGCAAAAAATTAAGTGGCACAATCGTGACCAATACTTCCAAAAACGGTGCAATGGGATTGCTGTGTGCCTCACTTCTCAATAAGGGCACGACAGTCTTGAGGCGTGTTCCGCGTATTGAAGAAGTAAATCGAGTCCTTGAGGTTTTTGTAAGTATTGGTGTTCAATATAAATGGGAAGATACAACACTCACCATCAAACCACCGCGGACATTTAAGATGAAAAATCTGCAGGCCGAGTCCGCGGGCAAAATCAGATCTGCATTGATGATGATCGGGTCACTTATTCATCATGTCGATCAATTTGATTTGCCTCATGCTGGTGGATGCAAAATGGGAGAGCGCACAATCGCTGCTCACCGGTACGGTCTCGAAGGTCTTGGTATTACTATCGATACCAAAAGTGATTTTTATAAAGTCACAAAAAAAGATTTGCACGGAGGAGATATTGTGATGTATGAGGCAGGAGACACTGCAGTTATTAATATTTTACTTGCAGCTGCGGGAATTGATGAGGAAACAAATATCTCTTTCGCATCTTCTAATTATCAAGTGCAAGAAGTATGTTTTTTTCTTCAAAAAATAGGAGTGACTGTTGAAGGTATCGGAACACATCGTCTTAAGGTTAAAGGCAAAAAAGATATTAATCAAACCATCGAATTTTCGTGTGCTGAGGATCCTATCGAATCGATGATGTTTATCGCTGCGGCAATTGTGACCGGATCCAAACTTACTATAGAGAAATGTCCAATTGACTTTTTGGCGCTTGAATTACTCAAGCTTGAAAAGATGGGGCTTAAGTACAAAAAAACTGCCATATATAAGTCTGCAAACGAACGTACTGACTTAGTTGATATTACAATTCTTCCTTCTAAATTAATTGCACCAGCTGATAAGATTCATGCACTGCCGTATCCTGGAATTAATTCAGATAACCTTCCTTTCTTTGTTCCGATTGCTACACAAGCCGAAGGGCAGACATTGATTCATGATTGGATGTGGGAAAATCGCGCAATTTATTTTACGGAACTTAATAGACTTGGTGCCAACATCAAATTAGCTGATCCGCATCGCGTATTTGTTATTGGACGAACTCCGCTCAAGGCTGCTCAGATTGTCTGTCCGCCAGCCCTTCGTCCTGCCATGATTATTTTGATCGGGATGCTTGCTGCGCCTGGCGAATCAATTTTGCGTAATGTGTATGCAATTGAGCGAGGATATGAAGATATTGCCAACAGACTTAATTCGATTGGGGCAGATATCGAGATTGTGTAGGTAATACCAGAATTGTACGAGTGATACTAGTGAAAGGTTTTGCATATCTAGAGTGACTTTTTTGATGTTTGGTGATACACTAGCGTTCGTTATTTTATTTAATTTTTGATATGAATATTCCACAAAAAAAGACGAAGATCGTTGCTACAATTGGTCCAGCAACATCCTCACAAGAACAGTTAGAAAAATTACTCAAAGCAGGTCTTAACGTGATGCGACTCAATTTCTCGCACGGTGATTTTGCAGAACACCAGGAGAAAGTAGATAATGGCCGAAAGGCATCTCAAAAGACTGGATACCCACTTGCATACCTTCAAGATCTCGGAGGTCCTAAAATTCGAATCGGTGAATTTGCAACTGAGAGTGGTCGCGTGACTATTAAGAAAGGACAGACTTTTACACTTACAACAAAGAATGTCAAAGGTGACGAGACAATTGCATATGTAAACTACAAAAAACTTCCAAAAGAAATTAAAGTAGGACACACTGTAATGCTTGATGATGGTAAAAAAAGAATGACGGTAACCAAGGTTCAAGGCGAAGATATTGTGTGTAAAGTTGAGGTTGGAGGTGAATTGAAGGGACGAAGAGGAGTTAACCTTCCTGATACTGATATCTCAATGAGCTCACTTACTCCTAAGGACAAAAAAGACCTCGAGTTCGGTCTTGCTAATAACGTTGACTTTTTTGCACTTTCATTTGTGAGACGACCCAAAGATGTTCTTGATCTTCGAAAAATCCTCGATGCTGCAGGATCAAAAGCTCACATCATATCTAAAATTGAAACTCCACAAGCTGTCGAGAATGTCGATGAAATCATTGCGATCTCAGACGGTATTATGGTTGCTCGAGGTGACCTTGCAGTAGAAGTACCAGCCGAAAAGGTTCCTCTTATCCAAAAGATGCTTATCAAAAAATGTAATGAAGTTGGCAAGCCTGTTATTACTGCAACTCAAATGCTCGAATCAATGATTAGCTCTCCAGTTCCGACACGAGCCGAAGTATCTGACGTAGCAAACGCTATCTTGGACGGAACTGATGCAATTATGCTTTCAGAAGAAACAACACTCGGACAATATCCAGTTGAAGCTGTGTCTCTTATGACTCGAGTTGCCGAACACGTTGAAGAAGATTTTGTAAAAGAAGTATTCTTTAGGGATCATGTTAAAGAAAAAACAACAGTTGCTGATGCTATGACATTATCTGCAGTCAAAAATGCAATGAAGCTTGATGCTAAATACATCATCTCGATCACATCTTCAGGATACAATGCTCGTGTACTTTCAAGACACAAACCAACAACTCCGGTGATTGTCTTAACTCCAAACGAGATTACATTCCAACAGCTGCAATTGTCTTGGGGATGTCACCCGATTCTTATCAAAGAACATAAATCAATCAAGGACACGAGTGTCTTGATTAGGGATGTGTTGACCAAAGAAAAACTTGCCAAAAAAGGTGATCGAGTTCTTGTCTCAACATCAATGCCATTTGGTGAGACTCACGAACCAAACCTTATGTTTGTTGAAACTCTCTAAATAGAAAAGGTTCAAAAGATGTAAAAGAAAAAACCGTCGGCGCATAAAGCGTCGGCGGTTTTTGTGACAGCTTGATTCTGTCGGCGAAGGTGAAGGTGTGAGACATACACTCATTCGTGCTTTGTCTGAGGTGTAAGCTCTCCTTGAGGTGGGTCCTTAGAAGTCTGTGATCAGGGTATCTTCTGCATCAAGTCGGGTTTCTACCTCAAGAAACGCCCGCCTCCTTGCACCTAACATGAAGACATACTCAGGATCCGCTTTTGCAAACTCTGCGTCTTCGATTTCTTGCAGTAATGTCTGATCACCACTGTAAACATAGAGGTTTGCGAAGAGTTCCTTCATGTCGATAAGAAGCATGAATGCTTTGAATTGAAGAACAAAATAATGAAAGGGGTATCGGAACGGACGTGCGTTTGCCCCTTTGAGAAGGTGCTGTCTCATGCTTCTGAAACGATTAAAAATCAGGCGCAAGCTCTCCGTATCAAAACCATTTTTTTCTGCGGTCTTGAATGCGAGGTTTGGATCGTACTCGCCTGCGTTTTTGTCAAGTCTTTCCAGGGCATCAAGAGCCCGGGCGAGAAGAGGAGGGGCGGGTGTCCGACCCTTCCCAAGTTCTGGTAGTATGGATTTTATGTGCATGGCTAATTATGGATATTAATGATAAATTGGTGATATGTCAAATTTTTATATTGTTGCCACCCCAATTGGAAACCTCAAAGATATTACCTTGAGGGCTCTTGAAGTGCTTCAGGTAGCAGATATAGTATTGTGTGAAGATACTCGTACAACCCGTAAACTCCTTTCTGCACACGGTATTAGTGTGCGTACAACTTCATTTCATAAGTTCAGTTCAGATAAAGAAATAGAGGCCATTGTCTCACTATTTGACCAGTATCAGCATATTGCTTTAGTAAGTGATGCAGGGACTCCTGCTATTAGTGATCCAGGTTCTTTACTTGTACAGATTGTGAGAGAGCGACGTCCTGACGTGGTGGTGCAGGCCATCCCGGGCCCTAGCGCTCTTGCTGCTGCTGTATCTATTTCGGGATGGCCCATGGCTCAATTTACGTTTGTTGGTTTTTTGCCACACAAAAAAGGCAGACAGAAAAAACTCGACGAAGCGCTTGCATACGAACATTCAATTGTATTGTATGAATCTACACATCGAATATGTAAACTGTTGAATGAGATTCATGCTCGTCAACCTGAGAGAGAAGTATGTATCTGTAAAGAACTTACCAAAATGCACGAACAAGTATTGATTGGAACCGCTCAAGAACTGCTGTCTCGATTAGAAGCAGATCCTTCTTTACAGAAAGGAGAATTTGTTTTGATATGTAGATAATTTGGGATATACAAATCTTTCCCTTATAATACGAATATGAATTCGTATACTTTCGTATTTTTCATCGGACTACTCAATCTAACTATACCTTTTTTGGGTGTTCCAACATCATATAAGAATGTCGCATTTATCTCTCTTGGAGTAGTTACATTATTTTATGCTTTGATTATTCGTGCAATCATCAAAGAACGAGAGGCGGGGCTTGTTGCACAAACCAAGTCTACCAAAGAAGAATATAGTCAGTATAAAGTCGAGAATCCTGTGGTGGATGAGCAGACTATTACTGACGTCGTCGAGATGAGTGAACAAGATCTCACACCGCGAACTTCTCGTGTGGTTGTCTCAGATATGCGACCCAAAAAACGCGGACCTAAACCAAAGATTAAAGTAATTGAAGAAGTATATGAATAAAATACTTTTGTTTTTGTTTGTATGCTGTGTAATTGGAGGAGGTGCGTATTTTGGTTTTCAATATATGAATACAGATGAATGTTGCGCCGCTCCTGCGTCTGGTCAAACGATAAAGAATGAACAGATCAAACCTATTATCGAATCTATTCCTGAAAAAGTTGCTCATGTCAAAACTCCTGAAGTCGTCAAATCAATTTATATGACCGCATGCGTTTTGAGCACGGTTGATTTTAAACAAGACCTCGTAGACTTGATTGATTCTACTGAAATAAACTCTGTCATTATTGATATTAAAGATTTTAGTGGAACGATTTCGTTCCCAACTGATAATCCTCGTATGTATGGTACTCAAGGTACAGGATGTAAAGCAAAAGGCGTCAAAGAATTTATAGACTATCTTCACTCTAAAGATATTTATGTTATCGGGAGAGTGTCTGTATTTCAAGATAATGTCATGACTCGACTCAGACCTGATCTTGCAGTCAAACGAGCAAGTGATGGAGGAGTTTGGAAGGATGATAAGGGAATTAGTTTTATTGATGTGGGCGCTCAAGAGCATTGGGAGTATATAGTCGAGCTGGCCAAAGAATCATACAACATTGGATTTGATGAAATAAATTTTGATTATATTAGGTATCCTTCGGACGGGAACATGAAAGATATTGCGTACGAGCATAGTGATGGTTCTAATAAGGCAGTGAGTCTCGAAAATTTTTTCGCATACCTTCATAAAGAATTGAAAGATACAGGTATTGTGACCTCAGCAGATATTTTTGGTATGACCACAACAAATTATGATGATCTCAATATTGGTCAAGTACTTGAGCGAGCACTTCCGTATTTTGATTATGTTGCTCCGATGGTCTATCCTTCACATTACCCGGCTGGATTTAATGGATGGAGCAACCCTAATGATCATGTGTATGATCTTGTATATTATGTAATGAAGAGCGGTGCTGATAGAGCCGAAGCACTTAAAAATGCGACGACTACACCTCCTGATATTGCAAAACGCGTCGGCAAGCATCAGCTCCGAACATGGATCCAAGATTTTGATTATGGTGGGGACTATGGTCCTGTCGAAGTTCGAGCTCAAATACAAGCCTCTGTCGATGCCGGAGTTGATTCGTGGATGCTGTGGGCACCAAGCAATAGATATACGAAAGAGGCGTTGTTGAGTGAGTAATATGTTATGAAGAGAAATTTAAGAATAATTAAAAAGTCACTTTTTTATTTCAAGCCATTCAAATGGCCGATGATTATTACGCTTGCGATTATTTTTGTGCAAAAAAGCTCAGGCCATACCTCGAGTTATTTTTTGGGTAAGGTCGTGGATTCGCTTTCGATGAGCGGGGTAGAAGCTGCGGTGTGGTTTTTGGTAGCGTATGTCGTGACGAGCTCGGTCATTCCTGTGCTTTTTAACAGGATACGTGCGATCTACGAAGTGCGGACTACTGATTTTGATATCTATAATTATGTCCAAAAGACCTCACTGTTCAAGTCACTCAATCTGTCGCTTGGACAGATCCGAAAGGAACACAGCGGTTTCAAGCAGGATGTTTTGCGAAGTGGGGAGTCGAGCATCGATTATTTTCATCAGGTGATCACGGACGAAATTCTTCCGCTCATCTCGTCGTTTCTGGTGGCAATCGTCGGTCTGTATTTTATAGGATTCGAATTTTTTGTGGTGTCACTCATCTTTACAATACTGTTTGTAGGCTACGGCTCGCACATCAACTCGCACATTAAGGAGCCGCTCAAGGAACTCATCAAACGACGCATCGAGCGTAACAAGGTGTATGTCGATATTCTGCGGAGTCTTTTTTTTATAAAATTCGCCAACCAGAAGGAGGCCGCCACGAAACAGCTTACGAAGGTGCAGACTGACATGAGGGATCATGCCGAAAAAATCTGGGTGGATTTTCATAAGCGATCCTTTGTGCTCGATGTGATGATTGTTATATATGTCGGCGTGATAGCATATTTTGTGTATCAAGGACTTGTGCGCGAGACGCTGTCTGTCGGCATGCTCATTCCTGTATTCAGCTGGGTAGGTATCTTTACAGGATCACTGTTTCAAGTTCGAAATATCCAAAGGCGAGGCGAGATTGCGCTATCAGATCTCGAGAAAATGTTTGAGATGCTCGAGCAAAAAACCGATCTCGAAGAGTGCGACAGTCCGCTGCCGATTGTGTCTTTTGAAGACAAGATTTCGTTTGAGGGCGTGGCGTTCGATTATGCCGATGGCAAGAAGGGTGCACTGAAGGAGGTTAATTTCGAAATTAGAAAGGGTGATAAGGTCGCGTTAGTTGGACGGTCCGGATCAGGCAAGACTACGATCGTTTCGTTGATCTTGAGATTATTCGACACGACCAAGGGGGCTATTCTTGTGGATGGTGTTGATTTGAGATTACTTGCGCTTGAACAGTGGCATGATTTGATTGCGTATGTGCCTCAAGACGGTGATCTTCTTGATATTTCGATTAAGGAGAATATTATCTTTGGTGCAAAGCATAAAGTGTCAGATGCTGAGATTGAGGATGTACTCGAGAAAGCTGGCATCAAAGAGTTTGTACATAATCTACCACATGGTATCGATACGAAGGTAGGAGAACGGGGGGTTAAACTGTCTGGAGGTCAAAAACAACGCGTCTGCATTGCGCGTGCTCTGATCAAAAATGCTCCGATCCTTCTTTTGGATGAAGCGACATCGAGTTTGGATTCTGAAACAGAAGCGTTCGTAAATAAGGCTATTTGGGATATGTTAGGAGACAAGACAGGGGTTGTTATTGCTCATAGGTTGAGTACGATTCTTGATGCTGATACCATATTGGTAATGGATCACGGTGAGATTGTCGGAATCGGGTCGCATGAGGAGTTACTCAAGACCACTCCGTATTACAAGACGCTTGTTGACGCACAGAACATAGACCTATGATTTCATACAAACACATTCACTTTATTGGTATAGGAGGAATTGGTATGTCTGCACTTGCTCGCATGTGTAAGGCTCATGGTGTGATTGTGTCTGGATCAGATAGTAGTGATTCTGCTATTTTGCACGATCTTGCTCATGAAGGCATCACAACGTACACATCTCAAGTGCGTGAAAATATTTCACCGTCAGTTGACTGCATTGTGTACACTCTTGCAATTGATAATCTCAACGAAGAATTAACTGAAGCACGACTTCACAAGGTGCCTTTATTTACTTACGCGCAGATGCTTGGTGAAATTTCCAAAAACATGTACACCATTGCGGTTGCCGGTACTCACGGCAAAACAACTACGACCGCGATGATTGCAGATGTATGTGTGAAGAATGACCGTACTCCACATGTTATTGTTGGAAGTCTTCTTGCTAAAACAGGATCTAATTATGTGTTTGGAACCGAAGATATGTTTGTCGTGGAGGCGTGTGAGTATAAGCGTTCTTTTTTGAATCTTAATCCTAATGCATTGATCATTACAAATATTGAAGAGGATCATCTCGACTACTATCATGACCTTGCTGATATCCAAGATGCTTTTCGTAATTTGGTCCAAAAGGTTCCTGCTGATGGATTTGTGATATGTGATACATCGGACGAAAAAATAATTCCTGTGCTCACGGGATGTGTTGCTTCTATTATTGATTCAAAAAGTTATGTGCAGGATGTCCCGGCTTTAACTGTGCTTGGTGATCATAATGTTTTGAACGCCTCACTTGTTCTCGCGCTGTCTGATGAGCTCAAATATAATAACCAAAAATCACGGCAAGCACTTGCTGATTTTAAGGGGACATGGCGCAGGCTTGAGTATAAAGGAGAATATAATTCGTTGAGGATTTATGACGATTATGCACATCACCCAACCGAAATACGAGCCGGCATCGCTGCGTTTAGAAAACAATACGGAGATACTCCACTCACAATTGTTTTTCAACCACATCTTTATTCTCGAACCAAAGAGCATTTTGATGATTTTGTCGAAGTGTTATCAGCTGCTGATCGAATTGTTCTCCTTCCAATTTATGCTGCTCGCGAATTATATGATGAGACGGTCAGCTCGCAGATGCTCGGTGATGCGATTGTACTTCGAGGAGTGACTGTTGAGTATTGTGCAGATTTTGAATGTGCTCTCGAGGTCATCCGTTCATTATCATCTATTCCTGGAATTGTCGTGACGGTTGGTGCTGGAGATGTATTTAAGATTGCTGATACGTTAGTAAACAAAATATAAAACATAAATATCCGTTATGAGATGTGGAGCTACTATAAAATAGGTGAGATATTTTTAAAAATACTTTCACCTTTTACTTTTTGTCTATATAATAGAAGAAATGAGTAATCCAGATAAAGTAATCTATTTTGCCGAGACAGATGCGCGCAATTCGCGCGTCAAATTTGGTATCAAACAAAAAGACAGGTCGCGTCATGTGTATGTGATTGGGAAGACTGGTATGGGTAAGTCAACATTGCTTGAAAATATGGCGGCTCAGGATTTGCAAAGTGGTAACGGGATGTGCTTTATCGACCCACACGGCAAAACCGCCGAACTACTCCTTGAATATGTGCCTCGAGAAAGAGTAAATGATGTGTTGTATTTTGCACCGTTTGATATGGAACATCCGATCTCGTTTAATATTATGGAAGATGTAGGATATGACAAACGTCACCTTGTGGTATCGGGCTTGATGTCTGCCTTCAAAAAAATATGGGTGGATGCATGGTCTGCTCGAATGGAATACATTCTTTCTAATACACTTTTTGCACTGCTCGAATATCCTGATGCAACACTACTATCTGTGAATCGTATGCTTTCGGACAAAGCTTTCCGCAAAAAAGTTGTCGATAATGTAAAAGATACTGCTGTAAAATCATTTTGGGTAGATGAATTTGCTAATTACACCGAGCGTATGGCTGCTGAAGCAGTGCCAGCAATCCAAAACAAAGTCGGACAATTCACTTCAAATCCTCTGATTCGTAATATTATTGGACAACCCAAATCGAGTTTTGATATTCGAGAGATGATGGATAATGGAAAGATTCTCATCATTAACCTTTCTAAAGGGCGGATGGGGGAGTCTAATGCACAACTTCTCGGCTCACTTTTGGTAACCAAAATATATCTTGCTGCTATGAGTCGTGCAGATATTGGTCCTCACGAACTTGATTCACTTCCAGATTTTTCATTGTTTGTTGATGAGTTTCAATCATTTGCCAATGAATCATTTGCAGGTATTTTGTCTGAAGCTCGAAAATACAAACTTAATCTTCATATCGCACATCAATATATTGAACAGATGCCTGAAGAAGTTAAGGCGGCGGTGTTCGGTAACGTGGGTACGATGGTGACGTTTAGGGTTGGTGCGACCGATGCCGAAGCTTTTGAAAAAGAATTTGCACCTGCGTTCGTGCAAGAAGATATTGTGAACCTGGGTTTTGCACAAATCTATTTGCGTCTAATGATCGATGGGATGGGTTCTAAGCCGTTTTCGGCACGGACATTGCCTCCTCTCGCTGTTTCTCAAGATAATTGTGTAGCAGAAGTTATAGAGGCATCTCGGCGCCAGTTTACAAGGCCTCGTCAAGAGGTTGAGGATTTGGTCAAGGAATTAACTAATATGGGACGTCAAGAACAGTCATCTGGGGGTGGTAAAGGTAATTCGTCAGGAAGAGATGGACAGAGAAATGAACACGAAAATTCTAGCTCTAGCTCAAATTCAAACTTTCATTCAGGATCTCGAGATGCGAGGCGTGATTCTATGCGTTCTGATTCCAAAAAAACAGAAGGTCACCGTGTAAAAGAAGGGGATCAAAATCATGTTGCACACTCTACTCAATCACAATCAGCTAATCCTCAAGACTCTGAAACCTTTCGATCTGTTGAATCTAAGAGTCGAAGGGAAGTTAGGCATGAACGTCATGAACGAAACAATTCGCCTTCAAATTCTAAACCTGTGGTATCAAAAGAAAAAGAACTTGAATTAAAAAGACAGATTGAAGAGGCCAAAAAACGAGCAATTGACGAATCTGTTGAAAGTGAACAAGTTGAATCAAAACAAACAGAAACACTTTCTCTTACATCTCTCTCAAACAAAAAGATTGTATCTCGAGAAAATAAAAATGCTCTTAAAGACGCACTTCTTAAAGTGTTGCAACAAAATAATTCCGAATCTACCGTTGAAGTCAAAGTAGAAGACAAAAAAACAATTCATACCGAAACGGTTTCATTTCAAAAAGATCCTGAACAACAACCTCAATCCAAACATCATTCAGAAGATATTCAATCCTCTCGACGACCTATCATGCCAGGAGAGATACCTGAAGATGAGCTGAAGAGGTTACTTGATGTTGAGTAGAGTGATTACGTATTTCTTTATCTTTAATAAAACGAGGATTTTTTTAAAACAATATTTCCAAAAAGGACGGATGTTCTTTTTTGTAATCTTGTCTCGTTCCGTATCGATGACTATCCTAGGAGGATGTATTAATGGAAAAATCATAGGGGAAATTAGCATGTTTGCAAATTTACTTTTTCGTCTAGTGTGAGTAGATTCTGTTGGATGAAAACCTATGTTAGTCACTAGATTAACTGTGGGCATAATGGCACATAAATTATTGACAAGAAACATATATGCAAGTTGATAATCCCAAGTATCAATCTTATTTTCATAAACTTCATTGAATATTGATGACCAATACATATATTCTTTCCATCCACCAATTGCTTCTTTAAATGCACTACTTCGTTTTATTTCGGGCCAAGAGTTTATTGTCACATCATATTTTTGCCACACTCTCCTCCATGTTGCCCATCCCCAAATATGTGGATATTTCGAAAAATAATAACTATACTCATTTTGAATTTTATTGAATTGAAAATTATTACCACTAATTATTCCGACCTCAATATTATTTTTGTATTTTTCAAGAAGTTCTGCACAGAAGTAAAAAAAACTTTGATCAGGCACACAATCATCTTCGAGAATAATTCCATATTCTTCATTTTCAAAAAACCAGTCTATTGCTGAAGATATTCTTCTTTTGCATCCTAGATTTTTTTCTGAAAAATTTTTAAAAATTTTGCAAGGCCAATCTATTAAATTAATGATCTCTCTTGTTTGTCTACATTTTTCAAAATCAGAAATTTTATCTATACGAGGTCCATCAGATGCAATATATAATATTTCGGGTTTATACGCTTTGATCTGATCAAAAACTCGGACTGTTGTTTCTGGGCGATTAAAAATAATAAAAAGGATGGGGGACTTATTGGAATTGTTCATATTTTCATTATATGTAATTTGATTATATTTAGAAAATGTTCTTTTGTTCAAATATACTCAAATTACGCACTACTTGTCAGAGTTTAATACGAATAATTGCCTTATTTTGCCTATAATTCTTCTTGTAATAAAAAACGGAGGGACTTTTAATAAATTCATCTCCCATGCTTTTTTGAGCTCTTTCCATCCTTGAATGCGTTGAGATAATCCTTGATCACTTGCTCCACCGTCTCTCATCTTTACCAAAAATCTTGGTATGTAGAAAGTTTTTCGATTTTGTTTTAATAATAATCTCAACATTAATTCATAATCGGCCACGAACTTAAAATGAGTATTGAAGGGTCTAGTATTTTCTTCATATACTTTTTTTCTCACAAATAATGTCGGATGAGGAATCATCCAGCCAGCTCTAAAGTTTGAAGGAGTGTACTCACCAGCTCTCCATATACGATTTATTTTTGAGATATCATTTTTTGATACATACTGTAAGTCTCCATATACTAGGTCAATATCTGGATGTGACTCAAAAACTTTTGATACATCCTCGAGTACTTTTGTATCATAATAAAAATCATCCGAATTTAGGATTCCAACAATATCACCTGATGCACATGCAATACCTTTGTTCATTGCGTCGTATAGGCCATCATCTTTTTCAGAAATGAGTGTAATATGTGACTTGTCTTTGTACGATGAAATGATATCAAGTGTAGAATCTGTAGATTGCCCATCAACAATTATATGCTCAATGTCGGCGTGTGTTTGATTCAAAATACTCTCAATTGTCATTGAGAGAGTTTTTGCTGAGTTAAATGTCGGTGTAATAATTGATATGTTCATAAATAAAAATTTAGTTGTTTAGAGATCTCTTTTAAGTAGATTTTATTGTAATCCAATGTTCTATGTGATAAAAATACTACACATATGCAAAAATACAATGTGCTCACGGTGTCAATTATTACTATATTATTCGCACTTCTGTTCACTCCTTTGTTAGTAGATTCAGAAACATACTTTCCATATCTTGTTGGAAAAGTGTTTATGTTTAGGTTAGGTGTTGCACTTTCTTTTGTACTCTGGTTAATTTTGATCATACGATCTTCTGAGTATTTACCCAAAAAAAGTTCTATTATTGCAGCATCAGGAATATTTGTTGTTTGGCTTGCGATCTCAAATACATTTGGAGCTGATCCTGAAATCAGTTTCTTTTCAAGCTATGAGCGAATGGAGGGATGGTTTACGCATCTATATTTGTTCATGTATCTTCTTGTTATGACTTCAATCGTTCGTACTCAGAAATTATGGAATTGGATACTGGGAACATCCGTCGCTGTTGCGCTTATTATGGCAATCTATGCTGCATTTACTGAGGGTCGACCAAATGTCTTTTTGGGTAATTCGACCTATGTTGCACTATTCATGTTCTTCAATGCTTTTTTTGCTGCCTATTTAGCATGGAATATTCATAAAAATGTAAAGAGGGTTGTTCCATACTATGGAGGTATTATTTTCTATATTTTTAGCATACTCCTTTTTGTTTTTGTTATTTTTAAGACGCAAACACGAGGAACCGTTCTTGCTCTGATTGCTTCAATTGGTTTGTTTTTGATATTCACCCTCATCTCACACTGGAAAGTCCAAAAAGTAAAAATTGCTGGAATAGTTTGCATGGCGCTAATTGTGTTGGGAGTAGGTATTTTTTGGAGTGCAAGAGACAGTCAATTTGTCAAAAGTAGACCAATGCTTGATAGGTTGACTACAATCAGTATTTCGGAAGGAACGGGAAGAGCCCGCATTATAAATTGGCAAATCGCACTTGAAGGAATTAAAGAAAGACCATTGCTTGGTTGGGGACAAGAAAACTATCTCTATGTGTTTTCCAAATATTATGATCCAAGACTTCATAGTGACGAGCCATGGTTTGATCGTACTCACAATATTGCGCTTGATTGGGCAGTTCAAGCAGGAATCATTGGTCTTGTACTCTATGTTCTCATTCTGGCCGGTGCTGCTGCTGGAATATTTAAGTCTCCTTCTTTTGATTCATTTGAAAAAAACTTATTCTATGCACTTATAGTTGGGTATATTGTTCACAACCTATTTGTATTCGATAGTTATTCAAGCTACTTCCTCTTCTTCACATTCCTGGGATTTGTCATCTTCCGAAGCGGAGTCGGTAATTCATGGGGGCATGTAAGTGACAAAAAAAGAATAATATCCGCATTGATACTAATTGGAATAATTCTTTTATTGTTTGTGATGACTATGGCTCGTCCGTATCTTGCAAATAAGAAGATGTTTGCAACTCTCTGGACTGTTACGGAACAGGAGGCAGTCGTTTCATATCAAAAGACATTGGAAGTGGGTATGTTTGAAACTGAAGAAATAGTTATTAGAATGCTCAATGATCAGTTGCGATTCATGCAATCAAAAGATCCTGTATTGCGTCAAGAATATTTGGATGTTGCTGTTAAGTCTGCTGAAACATTGATTAATAAAAAACCCTACAATGTTCGTAATATCGAAGCTCTTGGAGGATTTTATTTAACTATTAACCGACCTGATCTCGCTGTACCTTATTTTGAACGTGCGCTTGCACTCACTCCTAATCGACAAAGAACTATGCATGCACTTGGGTTTGCGTATCTCTTTTCAGGACAGGTAGATAAGGCAGAAGAGATGATGAAGCGAGCTTATGATATTGATCCTGCATACAAAAAAGCAAAATCATATTACGGGCTTGTTCTTCTTGTTAAAAAAGATTCTCGTGCATGGGAGTATCTCGCAGGGTATGATTATTGGGATCCACTTATTATTTCTGTGCTCACTTCCCTTAAAATGAATGATGAAATTGTGCAAGCACATCAAAAAAGATTTGTTGAGTATCCGGATAATTATAAGGTTCAGCTCGATCTTGCGATTGCGTTAGTTGATGCAGGAAAAAAACAAGAAGGCATTGAAATGATAAGAAAAGTGATAGAAGATGTGCCTGGTTTTACTGAACAAGGAACTCAATTGATCAAGGATATTGAGGCTCGAAAGTAATTTGAACAAAAACTTGCATGATTGTGATATGTGTGATACTATATTTTTGTGAGTGTTGGGTTACCAACTCCACGAATGTCTGCAAAAAGCCGCCTTTGGCGGCTTTTTTGTGTGTAAGGGTTCAAGTTAGGTACATAAAAGCGCATGCATCTTGTGATGCATGCGCTTAAATTGCGGACTCAGTTGACCAACGGGTGCCAACTCCAAGTGAATGCCTAAGTGAGTGCAGCCGTTGGTCAACTGAACCAACAACTTTCATTATAGGTTATTTGTTTAAAATTTCAATGTAATAGATATGAAAAGTTTATAAAAATTTTATAAAAAAATTATTTTTACTTATAAATAAATTTAAAGGAGATACATTTTTAAAATTATAAACATGAAAATTTATTTTGTAATATTTTTTATTTTTATTTTTTAATTATTAAAAAATAAAAATAAAAAATTTTATAAAAATTTTTTTAGTTATCCACAAAAATATTTTATAAAAAATTGTTTTTAAATTTTATTAAGCGAAAATATAAGAAGGTAATAATTGCACGTCGAAATTATTATCTATAATTATAGATAACTATTTTTCAAAAAATAAAATGGCAGTAAAAAAAGTTGCAAAGAAAAAAGTTGCTAAGAAAGCAGTAAAGAAGACTGTAAAAAAAGCTGTGGCAAAAAAGCCAGCTAAAAAAGCAGTAAAGAAGACTGTGAAGAAAGCAGCTCCAAAGAAAAAGGCTACAAAGAAAAAATAGTCTCTGAGAAAAACCCCGCCCCGTGCGGGGTTTTTCAATGTATAGTAAGTATGCTATATTTGGTCAATGAAATTTTTAAAGAGCATCTTTGCTGACCAAAATACAAAAACCCTTAGAAAATACACTGGATTAGTCGAACTTACCAATTCATATGAGCCTGCAATGCAGGCATTGTCTGATGCTGAACTTAAATCAAAAACTACTTATTTTAGAGAGCTTCTTAAGGAAGGGAAAACGCTTGATGATATTTTACCTGAAGCCTTTGCTACAGTGCGTGAAGCATCAAGAAGAGTTTCAGGCGAAAGGCATTATGATGTGCAGCTTATTGGAGGAATGATAATTCATGATGGAAAAATTGCCGAAATGAGAACGGGTGAAGGTAAAACACTCGTAGCTACGCTTCCGGCATATCTGAATGCGCTTGCTGGTAGTGTACATGTTGTGACAGTTAATGATTATCTTGCAAAACGTGATGCGGTATGGATGGGACAAGTCTATGATTTCTTGGGACTGAGTGTTGCGATTATCAATGGAGAACAATCATTTTTGTATGATTCTCAAAAACAAACCGAGCGCACAGATGAAGAACGTGACTCAGAAGGTTCATATAATGTTGTTGAAGAATTTCTTTCTCCTATTTCAAGAGTTGAAGCATATCGTGCAGATATATTATATGCGACGAACAGTCAACTTGGTTTTGATTATCTTCGAGATAACATCGAATACGAAAAAGATCGAATCAGACAAGTTGAACATCGTTTTGCAATTGTCGACGAAATAGACTCCATTTTGATTGATGAGGCGCGTACTCCTCTTATTATCTCTGCTCCTTCAGTAGAAGCTGAAAATTTATATAAAATCTTCAAAGATATAGTTGCTCCTTTTCAAAAAGATGTCGACTATACTCTAGAAGAAAAGCATCGCGCAATACAATTAACTAATGAAGGTATCGAAAAAGCAGAAAAAGCACTTGGTGTTGATAACTTATACACCGAAAAAGGTGTTAAGTATGTGCATCATCTCGAAACAGCAACCAAGGCTCTTGCGCTGTATCGTGCCAACAAAGAATATGTGGTGCGAGACAATAAGATTGTTATTGTCGATGAATTCACTGGAAGACTTCAACCAGGAAGACGATGGTCTGATGGTATTCATCAAGCTATCGAAGCAAAAGAAGGTGTGCACATAGAACAAGAATCAAGAACATACGCATCGATTACTTATCAAAATTATTTTAAGATGTACACAAAACTTGCAGGTATGACTGGTACCGCAATGACATCGTCTGAAGAATTTTATAAAGTGTATCAACTTGATACTGTTGTTGTTCCTACTCATCGTACTATCCAAAGAATAGATCAACATGACCTTATATTTCAAACCGAAAACGGAAAGTTCATGGCAATTACTCAAAAAATAAAAGAGCTCAACGCAAAAGGTCAACCAGTTTTGATTGGAACAGTATCTATTGAAAAAAACGAAATGCTCTCTGCATTTTTGACCAAAGAAGGTATTGCACATGAAGTGCTCAATGCTAAGAATCATGAAGAAGAGGGGAATGTGATCGCTCGAGCAGGACATAAAGGAGCTGTAACGATTGCAACTAACATGGCAGGTCGAGGAGTAGATATTAAGCTTGGCGGGGTACCTTTTGATCAAGAAGCATATGATGAGGTCAAGTCACTTGGAGGACTTTTTGTGATTGGTACCGAACGACATGAGGCGCGACGTATTGATAATCAACTTCGGGGACGATCAGGAAGACAAGGGGATCCAGGAGAAACTCAATTTTATGTATCGATGTCAGATGATCTTATGAGAATATTCTCGACTGATCTTGTCAAAAACATGATGGGTCGACTTGGAATACCAGAAGATCAGCCAATTCAAAACAAAATGATATCTAGGTCTCTCGAGGCGGCTCAAGAGAAAATAGAAGGAATAAACTTCGACCAACGAAAACAACTATTGGCATACGATAATGTTTTGAATACTCAACGTGATGCAATCTACAAAAGAAGGCGTGCAATATTATTTGGTGAAAAAGAAACTCTCGAAAAAGAATTGGCTCTCATTACAAATATTTCTCCTGAAACAAATGACATCGTCCAAAAAAAGATTACCGAAATTGGACTCGAAAATTTGATGCAACTTGTGAGAAGATTTTTGCTTCAAACAATTGATACTCACTGGATTGATCATCTTGAATCAATGTCCTATACAAGATCATCTGTAGCGTTGCGTGCGTATGGTCAACGTGATCCCTTGATCGAATATCAAAAAGAAGGAAGAATTATGTTTGAGATGCTCAAAAATTCGATACTTGATCGCGTTGCAACCCTTATTCAAAATATTGATGAACAAGCTTTTAAAAGAGAAGAAGAGCGAATCAAGAAAGTCATGCGTGATGCGCAAAAAGTAGGTGGTACTGCAGGAGTGACTGATACAGTTAATCCTCATGCTAATTATGCTCGCAATGATATTGTGACTATCGTCAAAAATGGATCAGAGAAAACTCTCAAATTCAAGAAGGCACATGAGTTTCTCCAAGATGGTTGGGAAATCAAAAAATAAAGAGTATTATAAGAATATGAAAGCCATATTCTTAAGCATCACTACTCTTTCCTTGTGTTTTCCTGTATTTGTATCTGCGTACGAACTCAAAATTGCTCCTGATGTTTCGATTTTAGAGTCATTTGAAACAGAAGAAAACGTCTATATTGCAGGATTCAAGACTTTCTTTGATGCAACATTAATGACTGACATGGTGTCTGTTGCGGCTAATCAAACTATTAATGGAACTATATTCGGGGATGTAACACTTGTCGGAGGTGCTGTCTCTGTGGGAGGAGAAATGTTTGATGATACCCGTATTATTGCGAATTCAGTCACTATCAATGGGATCACTAATCGAGATCTTGTTATTGTTGCAAATCATGTCACGATACAAGATGACGCAATTATAAATGGAGATATGCTGATATTGGCTAATTCTGTAACCTCTTCAGGACAATTTTTAGGAGCAACTCAAATTACTGCAAACTCTATTTTTATAGATGGTAATATAGTTGAAACAGCTACATACACTTCCCAACGCCTCACATTCGGTTCGCGGGCTCGAGTATCGTCAGATATCGCATATTTTTCTCCTGTACGTGCAGTGATACAAGATGGTGCTCAGATCGAACAATCTCTTACATTTAATCAAATTGATTCGATTAGACAAAATGATGTTGTCCAAAAATTCTTTCTTGGCTTGATGGGATTTTGGTCTATTATCAAAATGGTCGCTACACTTTTTGTGATATTCATTCTGACACAAATATTCCGTGTCTTTACTCAGCGAATAGTTGATGTTGTTAATCAACAAAAACTCCTCATCCTTCCTATTGGATTCTTGTCGCTCATACTCTTGCCACTGCTTATTGCTCTGTTGTTTGCGACCGTGGTATTGATACCTGTCTCAATTATACTTGGACTTATGTTTGCTATCATCATAATACTTTTGCCAGCTTTGAGTGCGGTACTGCTTGCATCATTGTATCAAAAAATAATACAAAAAAAGCAAAAACCAACAGTACAATTTGGAATATCTGCTCTTATGCTTTTGCTTCTTACGTTCATTATGTTCATTCCAAAAATTGGAAAAATAATTGTTTATGGACTCTACATCGCAACATTCGGTGCTGTAATATATGATCAGTATATTCACATTAGAAGAAAAAAAATAAAATTATAATATGAAAATAGTAACTCACGACGATAGGTTTCATGCAGATGATGTGTGCGCAATGGCAACACTTATCATTGCCCTAGGTGATCAAATAACTGAAGTTATCAGAACTCGAGACGAACAGATTATTCAATCCGCAGATATTGTATTTGATGTGGGTAATGTCTATGATCCTACATCAAATCGTTTTGATCATCATCAAGTCGAAGGTGCAGGTACTCGTGAGAACGGTGTGCCATATGCTTCTTTTGGTCTTGTATGGAAAAAGTGGGGTGAGCATATTTGCGGATCTCAAGTCGTTGCAGATATGGTCGATCAAAAGATAGTTCAACCAATTGATGCGCATGATAATGGATATGCGTTTGTAGAGTATTTGTATGATGATGTTCGAGAATATTCTATTAACTCTATCTGTGCCTCTTTTGGTGCTACCTGGAAAGAACAAGATAGATATGACGAAGCGTTTATGGAAGTAGTTCATGTATTAGAAAAAATTATTCGAAGAGAAATCAAGAATGCTCAAGATAAAGCAGAAGCAATTCCATTGGTCGAAGCTATGTACGAACGCGCGCAAGACAAACGAATCGTGGTTCTTGATGAGTATTATCCATGGAGCGATACGCTTCAAAAGTATACTGAAATCTTATATGTCATTTCTCCAAACAAGCAAAAAACTATATGGAGAATTAACGCGACGCAAGACTCACTATTCGTCAATCGAAAGGACCTGCCTCAAGAATGGGCGGGACTACGAGATGCAGATCTTGTTCGTGTTAGTGGGGTGGAAGGAGCTATTTTTTGTCATCGTAAGCTTTTTATGGCGGCGGCAACAACCAAAGAATCCGCACTGTTGCTTGCCAAAAAGGCAATTGAGTCGTAAGGTGCTGTAACAAACGCAAATATATGTCATTCGTAGATGAAATAAAAATACATTTAAAAGCAGGTACAGGAGGCGACGGTGTCGTCAGGTGGCTTCATTTAAAAGGAAAAGAGTACTCAGGTCCAGCAGGAGGTAATGGTGGTCGTGGTGGAGATGTGTATATTGAAGCGGTGCGCAACTCAGCAATTCTCGAAAAATATCGACACAAAACCGAACTCGCCGCTCCAAACGCATTTCCTGGGAGCGAACGAAGTCGAACTGGCGCAGACGGAGAAGATTTAGTACTTGAACTCCCATTGGGATCATATGTCAAAAATCTCGAGACAGGTGTTGAATACGAACTCCTTGAATTAGGACAAAAAATAAAAATTCTTCATGGAGGTAAAGGGGGTCTTGGAAATGAAATGTTCAAAGGTCCCATTAATCAAGCTCCTACTCAATTCACAAAAGGAAGAGCTGGTGAAGAAGCTGATTTTTATATTGAACTTAGACTTATTGCAGACTATGGATTGATTGGACTTCCTAATGCAGGCAAATCAACTCTTCTTAATACGTTGACTAACTCTAAGTCCAAAGTAGGAAACTATAATTTTACAACACTCGAGCCACATCTTGGTGATATGTATGGTGTTGTGATTGCGGATATCCCTGGATTGATTGAAGGCGCAAGTGAAGGGAAGGGGCTCGGACACAAATTCTTGAGACATATCCAAAGAACCAAAACTCTCCTCCATTGTATTGATGCAGGATCTCAAACAATTCTCGAGGATTATCACACAATTCGTGAAGAGTTGATTGCCTTTAATACTGACCTTTCACTCAAAAAAGAGATACTTCTTATCACTAAGACTGACACTGTTGATACTCAAAAAATTAAAGAGATCCAAGGGTTGTTTGGAGACAAAGAAATACTCTTTGTATCTATCCTTGATGATGATTCGGTCGCTCAACTCAAAAAACTCCTTTCGTCGTCTGTGGATAACTAATACTAGTTATTTCTCATACGCCATATAATAGTACATATAGGTTTGACGGAGCCGCAAGGTTCGGAAGCTGTCAAATTTATTAATTAACGGTTAATTAGTTTTATAAATTAAAAATATGAAAAACAAGAATAAAGGTTTTACATTGATTGAACTTCTTGTGGTGATCGCCATCATTGGTATTCTCTCATCAGTAGTACTTGCATCACTTAACTCTGCACGAGCAAAGGGTGCTGACGCTGCTATCAAAGCTAACCTTGTGAACGCACGAGCTGAAGCTGAGTTGTATGCTGAGTTGAATCAAAACAAGTATGCATCCTCTGTAACTCCTACTGTAAACGTGTGTAATGCAACAGGTGTTAATGTTATTGGTGATAACCGACAAGCAGCCCTTGACGCAGGTTCCACATCTGTTGTATGTAATGCAAGTCAAGATGCGTGGGCTATGTCTGCATTGCTTAAATCAACAAGTGTTTATTGGTGTGTTGATTCGACAGGTGCATCTAAAGAAGGTGCGTCAGCACTTGGTGGCGCGACTGTTTGTTCTTAATCTATCTACTAGATTAACGCAACAACCCAAAAACACCCGCATGCGGGTGTTTTTGTTTTTTTATCACCAGTTTAGATGGATAACATGCCGTATCTTCAAATATTCCTGATATACTAGAGACATTATGGTGACCATACTGATTGCGTACTTTTTTGCCCTCGGGATTATTATTGGAAGTTTTCTCAATGTGGTTATTTTGAGACATAATACAGGCAAGACTCTCAAGGGGCGATCAATGTGTATGAGTTGCAAGACTTCTCTCAAGGGAAAAGATCTTGTCCCGGTACTCAGTTTTTTGATTCAAAAAGGGAAGTGTCGATATTGCCAATCCAAGATAAGTTTGCAATATGCCGCTGTCGAACTTGCGACAGGAATCCTTTTTGCGGCAAACTTTTATATGCATGTCCTCATTGCATCTTCTGTGCTTGAACTGACTCTCTCTCTTTTGTTTACCACTATCTTACTCGCATTGTATGTTGTTATATTTGTGTACGATCTCAAACATAAAATTATTCCTAATGTATTTTCGTTTGCTGCATTTGGATGTGCGGTTCTCTATGGCTTGAGTTCATATCTATTGTTTGGGAGTAATCCATTTTGGTTTGGAGGCGACACTATGACATGGGTGCCATTTTTGATTATGAATGCGTGTGGAGGTTTGATATTTTATGTACTCATCTACGCTGTATGGAAATTATCAAAAGGTCGTATGATTGGCTTAGGGGACGCCAAACTTCTTTTGAGTATCGGTACCGTCCTTGGTTTGGTGTACGGTTTATCAGCAGTCTTTATTGCAGTGTGGCTTGGAACGGTATATGCACTCGTGTTATTGTTGAAACAATATTTGAAGAGGGGTGCAAAGCATATTACAATGAAAAGTGAGATTGCATTCGGTCCATTCCTTATCTTGGGATTTCTGCTCGTCTATTTTTTGAAAATCGACGTAACAAGTATTGGATTTATTCTCGAAAATTATTAATGAAACCTAACACTCAAAAAGGATTTAGTCTTGTCGAGATGCTCTCTGTGTTAGCAATATTTGCTGTGCTTATGTCTATTGTTATATTTAATTATAATAAATTCACATACGAAACAATCTTGACCAACATGGCATATGACGTGGCACTTTCTCTGCGAGAAGCTCAAATTTATGGAGTTAGTGTAAAAAGTGAAGGGGGTCAGACCCCTGGGTTTGCAGTGCCTTATGGTATCCAATTTCTAGGAGGATCAAATTCAAATTTCTTTCTTTTTGCTGATTCTGATGGAGACGATACTATGGATGGACAGGGGTGTAGTGGAGAATGTGTGACAGCGTATACGCTCCAGCGAAATATAAAAATTACCAATACACGTCTAAAAACAGGTAATAGCGGATGTCCGCAACAACAAAATGGACTAGGTGTTGTCTTTAAGAGGCCAGATCCTGAACCATATTTTTCTTCCGGTTCTAATGCTACGACTCATGCACAGATAACTTTAACTGCCCCTAATGGTTCGGTGAGATATGTTATTGTCAGTAAGAATGGGCAGATATATGTAAGTCATACTCCTTTATCATCATGTTAAAAAATAAATCTACACAAAAAGGTTTTACATTAATTGAGATGCTTGTTTCGATTGCACTTTTTTCTGTGGTGTTGACTGTGACTATTGGAACAATTGTCACTATCTCTGATTCTAACAAGAAATCTCGTTCACTCATGTCAGTCACAAATAATCTTAATTTCTCCATTGATTCGATGACTCGAAGTTTGAAAGCGGGGCAAGGTCTGGCTGTATCTAATAATGGAACTTGTGTCCAAACAGAAGAAATTATTTATAGAGATATACGTCCAAACGATCAATTTCCAAGACAGTCAGTAATATATTGTCATTCTAAGAGCGGTACTAATCCAGGGGTTATCACTAAACAAATCGAGAATGGTGCTCCTGTCCCACTCACTTCACCTGATATCGATGTTGAATATCTTAAGTTTGTAAATCAAGGTCATGCTCAGCCATTTGTTATGATACACATAGAAGGAACGGCAAAGATTTCGGAACGAGTTACTTCAAAGTTTAATATTCAGACAAGCGTTTCTCAACGTCAACTTTCAATATAATATACAATATGATGCATACATTTTTCAAAAAAAATATACAGACCCAGTCTACTTCACCTGATACTGGATTTACGATGGTCGAAACACTCGTCGCTATTTTTATTCTTTTGATTTCGATAACTGGTCCACTTTCTTTTGCGCAAAGTGGTCTTCGTGCATCATTTACAGCGCGAGATCAAATAGTCGCATTTTATCTTGCACAAGATGCTATTGAAATGATCAAAAATACAAGAGACAGTAAGGCACTTGCTGGTGAATCGGGTGATTGGTTAGATACGCTAGGATCATGTGCGCCGGTTAATGGATCAGTTACTAAATGTAATATCGGATATTCAACAAGAGGAAGAGCGGCCCTTGCGTGTGACGGCACCTTGAACACCCTTTGTCCTAAGATGGTATATGATCAATCCACAAGAGAATTTCGTCTTCACAACCGCCCAGGAGTTGAATCTAAATATTCAAGAACAATTTACTTATCAGAACTCGTTCCTAATCGTGAGGCACAAATAATTGTGGTAGTAGAATGGGAAGGACCTGCACTTGAAAAACGTCGAGTAATTGTACAGGAGAACATTTATAATTGGGTACCAGTTTTTAATCCGTAACATGCGTATCATTCATGAAAATTTTAAAAAATAAAATAAGAAAAGAGTATGTAGCAGAAAAGATAAAAGGCTTTACTCTTTTGTTTTCAATTTTGGTTGCAACTCTGGTTGTTGCTATTGGTGCTACAATTATTTCAGTGGCACTTCGGCAAACTATTCTTTCGGGCACAAGTCGTGAATCTCAATACGCATTTTATGCTGCAAACACTGCACTTGAGTGCGCATTTTATTGGGATCTTGTCGGTATTCCTTCCAATCTTCAAATTCCGGGGACAATCTTTAAGGTGCCGGGCGAAACTCTTGCGGTTCGGGATGGAAGTGGTGTAATATCTCCTGATATTTCATGTGCAGGAGAACCATTAGAAATAACTACAAGTGAATCAAATGGTGAGCATCGAAGTACTTTTTCGATTTCAATACGTAATCAAGAAACTATTTCTGGAATGCCTGATTATGAATATTGCGGCCTTGTGACAATAATCAAGACTCTTGATTCAAATGGTTCTGGTCCTGAAGATGATATAATAAAAACTACTATCGAAGCAAAGGGAAGAAATAACGCATGTGGCACTACAAACTCAAGAACTGTCGAGCGAGGACTCATTCAAGTATACGAATCTTAAATAAAATTAGATGAAAACAAATGACGCTAAAGATAAAATAAAAAAATTACGCGCACTCATTACATATCATCGAGACTTGTATTATCAAAAACAAGAACCAGAGATTTCAGATGAAGCGTATGATGCATTGGAGCGAGAACTTGCTTCTCTTGAGAGGGAGTTTCCTGATCTATCTACAGGTTCTCCTTTGTCTCGCGTAGGGGGAAGTGCCGACACATTATTTGCATCAGTCGAACACAAGGTTCCTCAATGGTCTTTTAATAATGCTTTTTCTCAGCAGGACATATTAGATTTTGATACGCGAATAAAAAATTTTTTAAAAAAAGATTTTGAAAAAGAAGTCAAAGTAGATTATGTTACTGAACTCAAAATTGATGGACTCAAAATTGTAATCGAATATGTAGACGGTGTATTGTTTCAAGCAACAACACGCGGAGATGGGAGGGTTGGTGAAGATGTAACTGCAAATGTAAAGGAAATCTCGGACATTCCTCATATTATTTCTGAAAAACGAAATATTATTGTGGAAGGGGAAATATATATGACTCGCAAGCAGTTTTTGAAAATCAATACTGAGCTCGAAAAAAGAGAAGAAAAGCCATATGCAAATCCTCGCAATCTTGCTGCTGGTACGTTAAGACAACTTGATCAAGAGGCAGTACGAGAACGCAAATTGTCTGCTTTTATTTACGATCTTGCGTATGCTCCATTTGATATTGCGACCCAACATGAGGAACTTGAGTATCTCGAATCAATTGGTCTTCCGGTTTCAAAACATCGTAAAGTATGTAGTGATATAGATGAAGTGATGGAGTTTTGGTCTATTTGGAACGCTCAACGAGAATCATATGATTTTGATATAGATGGTACGGTACTTAAAGTCGATCGTAAAGAGTTTCAGGATTCTCTTGGATATACAGGTAAAGCTCCGCGATTTGCAATTGCGCTCAAGTTTCAAGCGCAAGAAGTGACAACAGTTGTCGAAAACATTGCATTCCAAGTTGGACGAACAGGAGTGATTACTCCTGTTGCACATCTAAAACCTGTAGTAGTTGCAGGATCAACAGTCTCTCGAGCAACACTTCATAATGAAGATGAAATACGACGTCTCGATATTCGAATTGGAGACACGGTTATCCTTAAAAAGGCTGGCGATGTTATCCCAAAGATTGTAAAAGTATTGGTAGAACTTCGACCTCCTCATACAAAAGCATTTATTTTTCCATCTAAGATTGCTGAGTGTGGTGGTGATGGAAGTATCGAACGTGTCCCAGGTGAAGCAGCATATCGATGCGTTGATAAAGGTTCATATGAATTACAACGCCGTAAACTGCACTATTTTGTTTCCAAATCAGCCTTTGACATTGAAGATATGGGACCAAAAGTTATTGATGTATTACTTCGTGAAAATATAATTCAAAATCCTGCTGATATTTTTAGTTTACAAAAAGGAGATCTTATATCGTTGCCTCGTTTTGGTGAAAAGTCAGTCGATAATTTGTTGAGCTCGATTCAAAAATCAAAACATATTACACTGGCTCGATGTATCACTGCCCTGTCTATCGATGGGGTAGGAGAAGAAACCGCTGAACTTCTTGCTAAGAAATTTAAAGATTTTGAAGCGTTACGAAATGCTTCTGTGTCTGAAATAGAAGAAATTCATGGTATAGGATCGGTAGTCGCACAAGCAGTAGTGACATGGTTTACTCATCCTCAAAACAAAAAAATGCTTGATGAACTTTTGGAGCATGTCACTATTCAAAAGGAAAAAAATACTATATCAAATGCATTGTCTGGAAAATCATTTGTTTTCACTGGATCACTTTTGACAATTACGCGCAATCAAGGCAAAAAAATGGTTAAAGATAATGGAGGTAGTGTTGTGGGAAGTGTTTCCAAAAAAACCGATTATATCGTTGCTGGAGATGAGGCGGGCTCAAAATTGGATAAGGCGAAACAGCTTGGAGTACCTATTTTGACCGAAACTGAGTTTTTACAATTACTCAAATAATGCTAGTATACCCAACATGAAAAAAGAAGACATTCAACATCTTGCCAATCTCTCTCGATTACATTTAGAAGAATCGGAGATGCAGGAGTACGCCGAGCAATTCGATGAGATCGTGGCTTATGTCGATAAGATCAAAGAAGTATCAGGAGGAGTAGATCATGATATTCAGTCATATGAAATCAAAAACATGCTTCGAGATGATGTTGTTAAATCATATCAAAATCCGGAAATGATTATTGCAGAAGCACCCTCTCATCAGGATAATTTTGTCAAAGTTAAAAAAATTCTAAACTAACATCATGAGTATCCAAGACTGCACTATTCAAGAATTAAGTACAAAGCTGATCAGTAAAGAATTATCTGTTAAGCAGGTTGTTGAAGCTTATTTGTCTGTAATACAAGAAAAAAATCCAGAACTCAATGTATTTATTGAAATACATGAAGATTTTATTAATGATCAAATTGTTAATGCTCAATCACGAATTGATGCTGGTACTGCAACTGTTTTGACTGGAATACCTATTGCAATCAAAGATAATATTTTGATACAAGGACAAAAGATAACAGCTGCTTCTAAGATACTCGAAGGATACACTGCGACCTATGATGCGACTGTTATTTCAAAACTAAAATCAGAAGGTGCAATCTTAATTCCTCGCGCAAACATGGATGAATTCGCAATGGGTGCATCGACCGAATACTCTGCATATGGAGTGACACACAATCCTCATGACACTCATCGTGTTGCTGGAGGATCTTCGGGAGGAAGTGCCGCAGCTGTAGCAAGCGGTATGGCACATCTAGCACTCGGCTCTGATACAGGTGGATCTGTACGACAACCAGCTTCTTTTTGTGGTGTTGTAGGACTCAAACCGACATATGGATCGGTGTCGCGTAACGGGTTGATTGCAATGGCAAGCTCTTTTGATGTTATTGGTCCAATCACCAAGACTGTGCAGGATTCAAAAATACTTTTTGATGCAATCAAAGGAATTGACCCATTAGATCAGACAAGTGTTGCAGGGGAGATCTCCTCTGAAGTTAAACGCATTGGTGTTCCATATCATTTTTTGAAATCAGGAATTGACCAAGATGTCCTCACTGTCTTTAATGAAAATATAGAGCGACTCAAGAATTTGGGATACCAAATTGTCGATGTTTCACTTCCAAGTTTTGAGTATGCACTTTCGGTGTACTACATTTTGGTACCAGCTGAAGTGTCTTCTAATATGGCGCGTTTTGATGGGGTGAAATTTGGTCAAAAAGTCGATGGCAAAAATATGACCGAAGATTATTTTATGACTCGCGGAACACTTTTGGGTACTGAAGTCAAGCGAAGAATTATGCTCGGAACATATGTATTGTCTGCTGGATATGCAGATGAATATTATCGAAATGCATGGACAGCCCGTACTATGATCAAAAACGAACTCAAATCTGTGTTTGAGACAGTTGATATGATTGCAATGCCAGTCAGCCCAACACCAGCATCCAAGATTGGTGAAATGGCCGGAGATCCACTTAAGATGTATCTCGCTGATATTTTCACCGTTTCGGCTAACGTTGCAGGAGTGCCTGCTATTTCGATTCCTGCAGGATCAGTCACACGCGACCAAAAAAATCTTCCTGTCGGATTACAATTGCTTGCGCCATGGCACGGTGAAGAACGCCTCTTTAATGTTGGTCAAAATTTTGAGATACTATAGTTAATGGCTGAAGCAAAAAAAGACGCGCCCGCAAAGGCAGAAAATTGGGTCTGGATTTATTTTCCTGCTGTGGTAGTTGTAGTACTTCTTTTTTTGACCTCGATGTATAAAGAGGAAACAATCTTTGGAGTACCATACGAATCGCAAAATCAAAACACTCAATCTACAACTCAACAATCCAGAGAATTCAGTATCTATTCATGGGTAGCTGGCGATCCTCTCAAGCTAGGGGAGCCTGTAATTAATGTTAAAGAAGTATCTGTTCGTAACGCACCAGCTGGCGCATTGGTTGGAACTCAAAAAAAACTCGAAGTCGGCAGACTTATGGAAGGTCCTCTCGAGCAGTTCGGTACGTTTTGGTGGAGGGTGGATTATCCACTTGCTCCTGATGGATGGGTCGAATTTGACTCTCTTTCTATTAATGTTGGTACAGTACGAGCTATCAATATTGTTCCGCTTAGTTATGGATTTTATAGACCAATTGGATATTCGTTACTTATTTTGCTTTTTGTTATGTTTGTTTTTTATAAACTTAAACTCAATAACGAACAAAAAATCGCCAAAAAGAAAATGGAACTTCGTCTTGAACAATATCGAGAAGAACCGAAACCTCTGTCTCAATTGATATCTGAGAAGCCTGATGCGCAAGAAGTCGCAGGATTTCAAACAGAAGAAATTGTCCCTATCAAAATCGCAGAAAAAAATAATCGTTGGAAACATATTGAAGAGTTAATCAAGTCATACAATGTGAATGACTGGAAACAAGCAATTATTGAAGCTGATATTATTCTCGAAGAAATGCTTGATAAAATGGGATACGACGGAGTATCGATCGGTGACAAACTCAAAAAAGTTGAACGATCAGATTTTATAACACTTGATAAGGCGTGGTCAGCACACCGAGTTCGAAACCAAATCGCTCATGAAGGACAAAACTTTAAATTAAGCAGGGAAGTGGCTGAACGAACAATCAAAGAATTCGAGTCTGTGTTTAAAGAGTTTTATTATATTTAAAGAGGGGTCAAAGAGGGGGTCAGACACCGTTTTTCTTAAAAAAGTGTGGTGTAATATTGAAATCACCGAATACCTCCAACTACCCCCGAAGCAGGACACCTGATAATTCTACATGATACTCACTCGGAACTCTAAAATCAATAACTTCTCTTGGTCTGTCGTTGATGAAGGAAAGAATTTCTTTTATTTCTTCATCAG
>JAULZV010000020.1:0-46513 GCA_032117135.1 Minisyncoccota bacterium | reverse complement strand
ACAGTACATACAATGGCAAGGCAAAAAAGATAAACCAAAAAACGCCCGATTGTTCGATTAGAATTTTCATGCCATGTTGGAAACCCCGGTCGAAGCGGAGCGAGAGGCCGGGGAGGAGGTCATTTCTAAACATCTTCTTGTGTGGTATCGTAATATAATACAAAACCATCATGAACGAAGTAACTGTCATATATCCTCATCAATTATTTAAACAATCACCAGCCATCAAAAAAGGGCGAACAATAATTTTGGTAGAAGAATCGTTGATATTGTCATACAACCCAATACATACTCAAAAATTAATATTTCATAAATTAAGTCTTGATGCCTATCAAAAACAATTAGAGAAAGAAGGACACATAATCGTTCGTCTCACACTCAAAACATATCCTCATACAAAAGATGTGTTCCAGTATCTTCAAAAAGAAGGGGTACAAACGATGCATATTGTAGATACAACAGACTATTATCTCGAAAAAGCTATTGTTCAATCTAATATAAAAAGAGTGTGGTATGAATCACCTTTGTTTATACTTTCCAAAGAAGATGCAACGCATCGATACCTCGCCTCCAAAAAAAGTATGGCTCAGTTTTACAAAAAAATTCGCCAAGACAAACAGATATTATGTAATGAAGACGGCACTCCTGTAGGTGGGAAATGGAGTTTTGATCAGGATAATCGCAAAAAAATCCCCAAAAATTTACAACTGCCTGAGGATATTATTGTAGAGCAAAATTTTGACCTCATACAGATGCAAGAATGGTTAGATACGGTAGATACAGACAAATACGGAGATGTTGGGTGTTGGATTCCGTATACTTACGCCACGGCTGAGGATTTTCTGCAGGATTTTTTGAAAGATCGTTTTGCAGATTTTGGTTCATATGAAGACGCTATAACAACTCAAGATGTTCGATTATTTCATTCTACCTTGTCACCACTTTTGAATGTTGGATTATTAGAACCTCAGCAGGTAATCGATAGTGCGATACGGTATGCAGATATTCATAATACACCCCTGAATTCTCTCGAAGGATTTGTCCGACAAATTATCGGATGGCGAGAATTTGTGCGAGCTGCATACGAATGTGATCATGTGAGTATGCGAGGCACAAACTTCTGGAAGCATACGCGTAAGTTACCTCAAAACTTTTGGACAGGAGAAACTGGAATTATTCCCGTAGATACTGCAATCAAAAAAGCACTTCGGTATGGGTATACACATCACATAGACAGACTGATGGTGCTTGGAAATTTTATGTTGCTCAGTCAGATACATCCAGATGAAGTGTATCGATGGTTTATGGCTCTGTATGTTGATGCATATGATTGGGTTATGGTTCCTAATGTGTATGCAATGAGTCAATTTGCTGACGGTGGTTTGTTTGCTACCAAGCCATATATCTCTGGAAGTAATTACATCAAAAAAATGTCTGACTATCCTCGTGGCGAGTGGGAAGAAACATGGACTGCTCTCTATTGGAATTTTATTTCTACTCATTATGATTTTTTCTCTAGTAACCACAGGCTTTCAATGATGCCTCGAATTTTTGACAAGATGGATGAACAAAAGAAACAAAAGTATCTCAGTATTGCAAAAAAGTATATCCATTAAAAACCCCGCGCATATGCGCGGGGCGTGAAGAGCGGACCTTGAAGGATGGGTCGATCGAATCCAAGATGTATCGATCGAATTAGCATGAAAACGAATAAGGTTTGAAGTGCCGTGCTCTTAAATCAATTTCGTATTCCTGAGGTTGATTTGGCTTTTGATCATTTGGAGTATTGATGTAATCCAGAATTTGTTTGAGCTCGGCAATTGCTTCAGGATTGATTTGGATATACATGCCATTGATACCGTCTTCAAACAAAAGGACGATACCCTCACCGGAGAAGTCGACGAAATTGAGAGAATAGATATCCAAATGCCCATTCTGAGCAAGAGGAGTCGACTCATCCTCTGGTTGACTGTCTGGCAGAGGAGTGTAATACAGGGCGACTGCTCTGACAAAATCAATCTTTTGAGTGTGCTTGGTAATCACGAAGCAATACAGACCATTCTCTGTCAATCTCGATCCTCTTGGAGGGTGGGGTGGTTGGGTAGATGTGCTCATTTCATTTAAGGATATACCACTTTTACATGAGTATGACAAGATAAACGGTTCGACATGACTCTTTCTTTGAGTACAAAATTCTTTGTGATATATTTTGCATATGAAAGAACAAATTTCACTACTGATGCATAGAGCTATTGAGGATAAGATATTTCCCGGATGTACCGTTGGATGGATTAAGAATGGTGAGAAGCACATTATGGCATTTGGGCAACATGGATATCAAAAAACGACACCACACGTCACTCAAGATACGTTGTATGATATTGCATCAGTTACAAAAACAATCCCTACATCTTCGATACTTATCAAACTCATCGATGATGGTGTCGTACAGATAAGCGATCCTGTCTATTTGTTTATTCCTGAATTTGATACATCTGAAGATAAGAGAGGTGTGACACTTTTTCATTTACTTACCTATACACTTGATATGGTTTTGCCTGGGATGTCTTCAATGAAAGAAATGAGTCCTGATGAAATAGTCAAAACAGTTGTAGAGGCTACACTCAAATATCCTCCGGGAACAAATTATATATATGTTGGAGCCACATCACTCCTTACGACCAAAGTGATCGAGCGTATTACCGGAAAAGGTATCGATGAAGTAGCTCAAGAAATGTTCTTTGGACCACTCGGGATGAATCGAACTACGTTTTTTCCTCTTAAAAATTTTTCGTTAGAAGAAATTGCTCCAACCGAATTTGATGAGTGGAGAGGAAAAACGCTCCATGGAGAAGTACACGATGAAAGTAGCTATGTATTAGGTACGACGCGTCCAGTTGGTATTGCAGGATTATTTTCAACTACGCCCGACCTTCTTCGTTTTTGTGAAATGCTACTCCAAAAAGGAGAGATTGATAAAAAGAGATATTTTTCTGAGCAGATGGTGAGAGAGATGATGACTGATCAGGTCTCACAACAAGATGCTTCGTCAGGATTTGGATGGGAAATGAGCGATCCACGGTTTATGGGTGCTCATGCATCTGGTCATGCAGTTGGTAAGCGTGGGTATACAGGATGTCATGTACTGATTGATCCTCTCAAGATGAGCGCATGTGTTTTGCTTTCAAATCGAGTACATCCCAAGCGACCCGAAAACCCGGACGGTATTAATTATGTACGGTCTGCGTTGTCTGATTTACTTTTAAAATAACATATGACGCTCTTTCATTCTAATAAAACACCCCTGCGCAAGATTGCTCTTGGAGGGGTGGGTTGTGTTGGAGGAGGATCTAGGTTCTCTCCGTGGTACATTGTAATTATGTACCAATAGAGAATCGACATTTCAAGGGTGTCATGTTGAGAGTGTGCGTTCCTACGAAGTCCGTGAAATCATTAGTGTCGATTGCTCGATATGCCCCGTGAAGAAATTTGCTGGTCTCCGGGTGAAGAGTGATCTCGACAGGATAATGATATTCCCCACGGAATCGTACACCAAATATCATAGTGTGAGGTCTGCCACCCCAGTAGAGATTGATGAGATGAGGATCAAGGGAATTAAAAATTTTGATCCCTGGAGCAAAAGATTTTTCTGGACGATCAACCCCGACAAAGCAGGCTGCGACGAGCTGAGTGAATTCTTTTCGAGTCATGCCTGGTGTGATGACCAACTCCATAATAAGTGGATCTGGTGGTTGATGCTTGGTACAGAGCCTTTTGAGCCATGCGACGAATGGTTTGAGGTTAAAAAGATGCGTCTTGGGACGCGGGGACGGATGGGTAGTTGATGATGTGCTCATACCATGATTTTTATATCATTGTAAATTATTGTTGTCAAACTTTAAAATACTGAAGAAGATTGTTACTAAATTATAAGAAAGCGTCGTGGTTAATATATGAACTTGAAATTGTATTCAATATATTTCTTGTAATCCAAGAAATATATTATCTGTACGATTTGTGTCACACTCAAAAACAATATAAAATTATCTCATGCTCAAAAAACATCTCGACACTCTCGAAAAGTACACACGTGATACAAACGAATACATGGGTCAAAAATCAAGAAGTGTTCTCGCTCAGTATCCACTTATTTTTTCTTTTCTTGTTATATTTGGTTCGATTGCATCTCTTAAGGGATTCGAAGCTATCATTGTTGGTATTTGGCCATTCAACGAACATCCATCACTTCTTTTGTTGCTGGGAATTTTGACACTTCTCTTTACTGGTAGTTTATTCAAATTTTTGAGATCTCATCAAAAAGATGTGAATTAATTTAAAAAATATAATCACTGGTGTGTTACTATGTATGATATGCAATCAGACAACAAAGGTGAGCGAGCAGTCGTCAAAGAACTTCGTAATTTACGAAAGGGTCTGAAGGATCACTCAAAATATTTTACCGCGCTACCTATGTTTGTCGGAGGAATGTTGCGTGGAGCGGGGATTATCGTCGGTGCGACACTTCTTGTATTACTTGGAGGAACTCTTCTTGGTCTCCTTGGATTACTTCCGGGACTTGAAGATATTGTGGCAACAATACTTGATGCATTCGAGCGAGCAAGGTTACAATAAGGACTTATCAACAGGCCACCTTTACTTTAGATACAGGAGAGAGAAAATAGAGATGTGGGTACAAATTTATATATAACATACATACTATGGCAAAAGGACAAGATAAACGAAAAGAAAAAAAGAAACCCAAACAAGACAAAGCTGCAAAATAATCTTCAGATTATGTTTTAAGGCGCAATATCCACGTATATAAAAATTGATTATTATCTTTTGAAATGTAACTTCTATAGTACTGTAGAAGTATGAAAAAATAGGCAAAAATCGTTTTGTGTGGTACGGTAATGCGATGTCGAAGGCTGAAGCTATTGTGAGATTTGAGAAGGTCTCGTTTGAATATGGAGTGAATAAGCCCATCTTAGAAGATGTGTCTTTTATTGTGCGTCAGCGTGCCAAACTCACTATTATGGGTCAAAACGGTGCAGGCAAAAGCACGATTTTTAAACTTATTACCGGTGATCTCAAGCCTGAAGAAGGCAAAATTAATATCGTCAATGGAATTACCATTGCTGTCTCTCGGCAAGTTATCGCGCGAGATGAGCTCGAATTGACGGTGCGAGAATTTTTTCAAAATTGTTTTGACAAGGTCGTCTATGATATTGATCCTCGTATTGATCAAGTCCTTGAGACAGTTAATCTTGTTGCTCCTCATGACCGACTTATCAAAAGTTTTTCTGGTGGCCAGCAGGCACGACTTCTTCTTGCCTCTGCACTGATTCAAAACCCTGATGTGTTGTTGCTTGATGAGCCAACTAACAATCTTGATAAGGCTGGTATCGAGCATCTGACGGATTTTATAAAACAATACAATAAGACAGTCCTCGTTATTTCCCATGATGCTGATTTTCTTAACTCATTCACTGATGGAGTGTTGTATTTGGACGTCTTTACTCGCAAGGTAGAACAATATGTCGGTAACTATTTTGATCTACTTAAAGAAATTACTGCTCGTATCGAAAAAGAAAATCGAAAAAACGCACAACTCGCAAAAGAAATTCAAGCCAACAAAGATAAAGCAAACTTTTTTGCTAATAAAGGAGGACAAATGCGTATGGTTGCCAAACGCATGCGTGAAAAAGCTGAAGAACTTGAAGAATCTAAAGTTGATGTGAGGCGTGAGGACAAAACAATTCGTAATTTTAGAATTCCTGTTCAAGCTGACTTGAGTGGGGAATTGATGACTATTACTTCATTCACTACAATGAATCCCAAGACACATAAGATTGTCACCAAAGAGGCAGATGTGTCACTCAAAAAGGGTAAGCATTTGTTGCTTGCTGGTCCAAACGGTATCGGCAAAAGTACACTTCTTGAGTCACTTGCGACAGGCAAGGCAAAAGGTGCAAAAATAAAAAGTGATGTAAGGGTGGGATATTATCGGCAAGATTTTTCGACACTTAATTTTGATGATGTGGTATACAAGTCGCTCTATGACATTATGAAAGAACCCGATGAACATCGACTTCGAAGTACTGCAGCGAGCTTTTTGATTACAGCCGAAATGATGAAAACAAAAATTGGGAGTTTGTCTGAAGGACAAAAAGGTCTTGTAGCGTTTGCACGTCTCGTGTTGCAGGAGCCGGGACTTTTGATTCTTGATGAGCCAACTAACCATATTAACTTTAGACATCTGCCTGTTATCGCCAAAGCCTTGAGCGAATACGAAGGTGCAATGGTGCTCGTAAGTCACGTCCATGAATTTGTCAGTCAAATCAGAATTGACCAAACTCTCCAGTTAGATAAGTAAGTTGCTGTATAAAGAGGTTTGTAGGAGCCGGCCACCACACCATGTATCATAAAAAGTGTGGCGGCCTTTTGATTTGATATACTATCTCTATGAATATCAAACCACTGACACCAGAAGAAGAGAAGGTTATTGTACACAAGGGGACTGAAGCGCCGTTTAGTGGTGCATATGATGCACATTTTGAGGTGGGTGAGTATGCATGCCGAAGATGTGGGGCAATACTGTACCACTCGGATGCCAAATTTGATTCAGGATGTGGATGGCCTGCATTTGATGATGAAGTAGCTGGTGCAATCACTCGTATTCCAGACAAAGACGGAAGACGAACCGAGATAGTGTGTACTGCATGCAGTGCACACCTTGGACATGTATTCGAGGGCGAAAACCAAACTCCTAAAAATGTTAGGCATTGTGTCAATTCCATTTCACTTGAATTTAGAAAAAAATAATAGATGTGTGGATGAAAAATGAGTGTGCATACGTAATCTCCTGATATACTAGTATCATACATGAAGTATCTTTCTACGCACAAGATCAAATCTTTTTTGATACTCGTATTTTGTTTTGTCCTTTTTGTGGCAATTTCAAAAAGTCAGCCGAGCGAAGTCGTGTATATTCCATATACAGGCGACACTGATTCCTTCATCACTACACTCGAACAAGAAGGATTGATTAGTAATCGTATTTCAAAAGTTATTCTCCAGGCAATTCTTGCATTCAAAGGAGAGGTCGAACCAGGTGGCTACGAATTCACTCGTGGTATGGGTGCAGTGTCGACCGCACTTTCTTTGGACGAACCTAAGTTTAAGTATGTTTTGATTTTTGATGGTTTTAGAAAAGGACAAATGGCACAAATTATTGGAGAGAAGCTCGGCTGGACACCCGAAAAAATCGAAGCCTTTGCAGAAGTGAGCCCAATGTGTCCCTATAATGGACGTGAAGGATACCTTGCATCTGGTACATATTTGATTCATGTTAAAGAAGAGACAGATATTGTTGAAGAAACCATGCTCAACTCTTTTAATGAAACACTAACCGAACTTGGCATCCAATCTTCGGATGTGTCGGTACCTGAAATTATAACTATTGCATCATTGATTCAAAGAGAAGCAGCGGGCAAAGCAGATATGCGCCTTATCTCGGGAGTGATTCATAAGCGACTTTCGATTGGAATGCCACTTCAAATTGATGCAACACTTCAATATGCCAAAGGAACACCTCAAAACTGGTGGCCCGTACCGTTGTCTCAGGATAAGTATATTGAATCGCCGTTCAATACGTATAAATACGAAGGACTTCCGCCTGCTCCAATCGCAACTCCGAGCAAAGATGCTATTCTTGCAGCGCTCCAGCCAATGCAAACTGATTGTTTGTTTTATATCCACGACAACAGGCGTAATATCCACTGTGCAACCAATTATGAGCAGCACAAGCGCAACATTCAGAATTATTTGAGATAAATCTCGCTCACTGTGTTGTTGTGTTGTCGGTGCTGGTGTGTGATTGTGTGTGATTGTGTGTGATTATTTGGCTCTAAAAAGATAGAGTAAGATATCCCGTCACCTCATTTGCTCGTCCGAACCTAATATTGTACACTCTAAGAACTATGTTAAATTTTGTAATGAAACAAATGATCAAAAGGCAAGTCAAAGATATGCCTAAGGACCAACAAGAGATGATTATGACTCTTGTAGATCAAAATCCAGAATTACTCAAGACTATCTCAGTAGAGATTCAAGCCAAAATCAAAAAAGGTATTGACCAACAATCTGCCATGATGCAGGTGATGATGGATCATAAAGAAGAACTTCAAAGGGCGCTGATGAAGGGGAAGAAGTAAATCTAAACTTTTTATGTAAAATACATAAAAATGGATGATAGTATCTGTTCCATTTCGAATTAGTCATAAAGTATTGAGGGAGTATTAGAAAATAATGTTTTTTATGATAGACTGGTCAGCATGTCTTTAAGTATCGGCGTCGTCGGCCTCCCCAACGTGGGCAAATCAACATTATTCAACGCACTGACCAAGAACTCGGTTCCTGCTGAGAATTATCCGTTCTGTACCATCGATCCTTCGGTGGGTATTGTTCCTGTGCCAGATGATCGTCTCTACAAGTTGGCCGAATTTTCAAAAACACAAAAAACTATCCCCGCAATCGTAGAGTTCACAGATATCGCAGGTCTCGTAAAGGGTGCGTCAAAGGGCGAAGGTCTTGGAAACAAATTTCTCACCAATATTCGTGAGACAGATGCAATTCTTGAAGTGGTACGGATCTTCGAGGACTCCAACGTCACGCATGTGCATGGACAGGTGGATCCACTTTCGGATGTTGAAGTGATCAATCTCGAACTCATCATGGCAGATCTTGAAACTGTCAACAAACGACTTGGAACCATTGAAAAAGATGCTAAGCGAGGCGATAAGAACGCGGTCAAAGAATTAGATATTTTGATCAAGATAAAAGAAGTTCTCGAATTAGGCAAAATGGCCAATCAACTTGATATGGACGAAGAAGAAACCAAAATCATCAAAGGTCTCCATCTTATGTCAGCCAAACCAATTTTGTATGCACTTAACAAGCAGACCGGAGGCAAAAACCTCGATGATCTCAATGATGAGCGATACATCAAGCTTATCGATTATTTCCAAGAGCATAATTTTACCTATGTAAAAGTAGATGCGGCAAGTGAACTCGATATGAACGAGATGAGCGAGCAAGAGCGTACCGAAATGAAGCAAGAAATGGGTATCGACGGAGGACTCGATTCTCTTATTCAAAAGTCATATGAAATGCTCGGGCTTATTACCTACTTCACAACAGGTGAAAAAGAAACTCGCGCATGGACGACACATCTTAATGCAACTGCACCTGAGGCAGGTGCTTCAATCCATACTGATTTTAAAGAAAAATTCATCCGAGCAACACTCATCCCGTGGGACAAACTCCTCGAAGCCGGCTCACACGCCTCTGCACGCGAAAAAGGCTGGAACAAAACAGTGGGGAAGGAACATGTTGTGTTAGATGGAGATGTGATGGAGTTTTTGGTCTGAGAAAAAGAAACACCCTCAATTGTTGCCAATTATGGTGCGTGACCATTCAGATTCGGAATGATGAACTCTAGCTCCATACGTAGCGAATGATCGAAAAAACGATCAAGCTCAAGTAGAAGACTTTGTCGACCAGACCGATTTTAGTCGGATGGTTCCTGTTGAGCCACGGCCTCGCATAAAGCATGTAGCCGATGGCGTAACAGATGATGAATGATCCAATCAACGTACTAATCGTTTTCGTATGACCTCCTTGGTTAAGTTTGACGTATATATTGTAGCACAGTAATAGCTACTCTGTCAATCTAAACAAGACGGCAGTGTTATAGAGTTTAGGGTTTAGACTGAATTCTAACTTGAAACTAATACTATCTAATAAAATCTAATACATGGTAAATATTAGATTTAAGACGATCAAGTTTAAGGTGTAATTCAAAAACACTCTCCTATAATTGAAAATGCGCCCCGTGTCTTCACGGGGCGCACATTGAACCTGTGCTGGTTTTGGTTCAGTTTGTCGGGACCTACTTCGCCGCTGTTTTTTCATCGACGAATTTCTCATTTTCAAAAAAGTAGAGCCATGCAAAGACTATCATTGCGAATGCGCTGACTGTCATCGCGGCAAACGAGATGATATTGGTCGAGATGGTCCACGACACAACGTCGTAACTGAACATCCATGTCTCGTCAAACGTGTTGCAGAAGTGATACGAGCACAGTGCCATCACTACAGTGAGTAAGAATGCGAGAGGTACATACCTGACGAAGCGGGCAGTCTCCTGTCTGTCTGTGAACATTCTTGTTTTGATCATCCCACCAATGACGATGAGAATGATGTAGACAAGGGTGATCGGAGCAATAATATCTGTGAAGAACGGTTTCATAACATTTGCATAATACAACTACAATAGACTTTGTCAACTTTTGGAGCAGATGATATACTCATCGACATGAATTCATACGATCATTCATCTATTGAAGCAAAATGGCAAAAGCAGTGGGACGATGCCGGTATTTTTAAGACAAATCAAAATCCAACCGACAAGATGTACATTCTTGTTGAGTTCCCATACCCGTCGGGCAACCTTCATGTGGGTCACTGGTATGCATTTGCGGTGACAGATATTTTTGCAAGATATATGCATCATGTTGGTAAAGATGTCTTTTTTCCATTTGGATTCGACTCATTTGGACTTCCTGCTGAGAATGCTGCTATCAAGCGAGGTCTCAATCCAAAGGATTGGACCTATTCTAATATTGCTCACATGCAAAAACAGGTCAAAAGCATGGGGACTATGATTGATTGGAGTACTCAGGTTGCTACCTCTGATCCCGAATACTATCGCTGGACACAGTGGCTTTTTTTGCAATTTTACAAAAAAGGTCTCGTCACCCACGAACAAAGTCACGTGAATTGGTGTCCTTCTTGCAAGACTGTGCTTGCTAACGAACAACTCGAAGCTGGACTATGTGAACGATGTTCAAGTGTTGTCGAACAAAAAGTCATGATGCAGTGGAATATCAAAATTACTCAATACGCAGATCGTCTGATTGATGATTTGGATGATGTTGCATGGCCTACTCATATCAAAGAATCTCAAAAAAACTGGATAGGACGTAGTCATGGAACTTTTTTTACGTTTGATATCAAAGATGCTGAAGAAAACATAAAAGTTTTTACAACTCGACCTGATACTTTTATGGGGGTGACCTATGTTGTTATCGCTCCAGAACATGAGCTTATTCAGGAGCTAAAGTCTACTATTTCAAACTGGAATGAAGTCGAGGAATATATTGAACGAACAAATCAAAAAACTAATCTCGATAGGCAAACAAATAAACAAAAAACAGGAGTACAGTTGAACGGAATTAAGGCTATTCATCCAGCAACCAAGCAGGAGATACCGATATTTATTTCTGACTATGTGCTTGCTTCATATGGAACTGGATGTGTCATGGCAGTGCCGGCTCACGATGAGCGGGATTTCGAATTTGCTACGTTGTACAATTTACCAATTGTACAAGTTGTCGAACCAGCAATTACTTCCAATACTCCAAGTATTATAAATAAAAAACCATATCTTGATCTGTCTGGTCACTTAATTAATTCTGGAGAATTTGATTCACTACCTGTTTCTGAAGCTCAAGAAATAATTACAACAAGATACGGAACAAAAACAACAACATACAAACTCCAAGACTGGTCAGTTTCGCGTCAGAGATACTGGGGATGTCCCATCCCAATGATACATTGTGCATCGTGTGGTGTTGTTCCTGTTCCTGAACAAGATCTTCCTGTTCGATTACCTGATATGGATAAGATCGAAATAAGAGATGATGGCAAATCACCACTTGCACATAATACAGAGTGGGTCACTACCACCTGTCCTGCGTGTGGTGGATCTGCCCAACGCGAGACAGACACTCTCGACACCTTTGTTGATTCAAGTTGGTATTATATGAGGTATACAGATCCTGTAAATGAAAGTGAGTTCGCATCTGCAGACGCACTCCGCACTTTCATGCCGATAGATTTTTATTCAGGAGGGAGCGAACATACTAATCGACATCTTTTGTATGCACGATTTTTCTTCAAAGTTATGTATGATCTTGGACTCGTTACTCAAACCGAACCTTTTATCACGCGTAACAACAGAGGACTTATTCTTGGTCCAGATGGAGAAAAAATGAGCAAGTCAAAAGGTAATGTTATTGATCCAGACTCGGTGGTTGAAACAGTTGGATCGGATGTGGTACGGTCATACCTTGCATTCATGGGGCCATACGGAGAAGCTGGTAATTATCCATGGGATCCTAATGGGGTAGTTGGGATACGCAGATTTTTTGAGCGAGTGTTTGCACTTGCGTCACGTGCAGGTCAAAACGACTCTCAGCAATCGCTCGTTGCACTTCATACAATGCTTTCCAAAATCCATTATGATTTTGAACAACTCAAATTCAATACTGCCTTATCCAAGCTCATGATATGTCTCAACGAACTCGAAAAACACGAATGTTCGGTCAAGACACTTTCGCAATTTCTTATTCCACTTAATGTATTTGCACCTCATGTAGCTCAGGAGATATGGGAGATGATCGGCTTCTCAGGTTTTGTGTATCATCAAAAATTCCCGGTCGCAGATCTCGGTGTGCTCGAAGGACAATCATTCAAAATAATGATTCAGATTAACGGCAAAACAAGATTCTCACATGAGACATCTAATTCATTGTCCGAAGCTGATGTTCTCGAATGTATTGGAGGTACAGATGAGTATAAGAAGTGGGTAGGGGACAAAAAAATCATCAAAACAATCTATGTCAAAGATCGATTACTCAACATTGTGGTGTCGGAGTAATCCACAGTTTGACATATCTTGAAAATATGATAATTTAAGTATTAAGACATTCGTAAATTACCAAGTATAGGTTTTAAAAAATCATCAATCCATGATTAAGTTATCATTTCAACCAAAACAAATTACCAAAAAGCTCGTAAAGATTTTACCTGATCGATCGCAAGATGTTCTCACAAAGAGATATGGCCTCGGAACCTCTGCTGACACCCTCACACTTGAGGCTATCGGTAAAGAGTACGGGATTACTCGAGAACGAGTGCGACAAATCGAAGAGAATTCTCTTTCAACAATTCGCAAATCAGATGAGTTCAAAAAGAGTAAAGATATCTTTCTTGAAATTCACAATATTATTGTGGAACTCGGTAGTGTAATATCTGAAGAAGAGCTTTTGGATCACCTTTCAAAAAACGAAAGCGTGCGTAATCACCTGCATTTTTTGCTGGTTATTGGTCATGAATTCAAGAAACATAAAGAGGATGATCATTTCAAGCATCGATGGAATGTTGATCAAGGTGTAGCTGATCAAATCGAAACCGCAATCAAAAATTTGTATAAAGGATTTTCTAAAGATACGCTCGTATCTGATTCTGAAATCATCGAAGCATTTCTTATTCATGCGGTAGATATTGCTACCAAATATCGTAAAGAAGATGTTGTGAGACGTTGGCTTAACATCTCCAAAAAAATTGGACGTAATCCACTTGGAGAATGGGGTCGAGCCGAATCACCAAATATCAATGTCAAAGGTATTCGAGATTACGCTTTTCTTGTTATTAGACGTCATGGATCACCAATTCATTTTAGAGAAGTAGCACAACAAATTAACAAACTTTTTGACAAAAAAGCTCATGTTGCAACATGTCACAACGAATTAATCAAAGATTCACGTTTTGTACTTGTTGGACGAGGTCTATATGCTCTTACTGATTGGGGATACGCATCAGGAGTTGTTCGAGATGTTATCAACAATATTATCGTCAAGCATGGCCCTCTCACTAAAGAAGAAATCATCGCCAAAGTTCTTAAGGAGCGATATGTTAAAGAAAACACTATTCTAGTTAATCTCCAAAATCAAAAATATTTCAAGAAGGACAAACTCGGAAAATATACTTCTGTATAATTACTCTTCCAAATAATTTTTTTATGGTAAAATAACTACCATAATGAATTTTGGTCTTGCAGAAATAATCGCACTTACTTTTGATTTTCTGATTTTTCTTGTGCCAATTGCTATTCCAATACTTCTTGGGTTTTTGCTGTTTGATACATTTGTATCTGCTAACCGCAAAAAATACTTCAATTCACTCAACTGGACCTTAATCGAAATTGTTCCTTCTCCAGACATCGTCAAGACGCCTGCTGCAATGGAACTTTTTTTGTTGGCACTCCATCAAACAAGTGGAGAAAGTACGTGGGTTGATCGATGGGTGAGCGGTAAAGTGCGAACATGGTTTTCTCTCGAGCTTGTATCACTTGGCGGTAAGGTGCACTTTTATTTGTGGTGTGAAAGCAAACTACGCAAATATATAGAGTCTCAACTCTATGCTCAATATCCGGGTATTGAAGTTCGTGATGCTGAGGATTATGCCGCCAAATTTAATACAGTAGATTTTGAAATAATGGGAACCGAACAAAAGTTGGACAAACCTGATCCGTATCCAATCAAGACATATGTTGATTATCAACTTGATCAACAGCAGGAAGAAGAGTTTAAAATTGATCCAATCACGCCAGTAATTGAATTTTTGAGTATTGTTCCTGAAGATAATTATGCTTGCATCCAGATTATTGTACGAGCTCACAAGGGCGAAGATCCTGATCCCAAAAAAACATTCCCGAGTTTTGCCAAAAAAGTCGACAACTGGAAAGAAATTGCTAAATCAGAAATCACACGAATAAAAACCGAATCATTTATTGATGTCGACGAAGGTGGCGTCAAAAAAAAGCAAAATGTCCAGACCGAAAGTCAAAAGCGTCTTATCAGTGCCCTTGATCGTAGTGTGACAAAATTTGCATTCGATACGGGTATCAGGTTGCTTTATATAGGCAAAAAAAGCGCATATGTAAATAACTTCGGAATGCTCAATGGTACATTTAAACAATATAATTCAGGCGAACTTAACTCATTTAAGCCAAGACCAGGAGCAACCACAAGTACAGATTATCCATGGCAAGACATCTTTAAACGTAAAGTTCCCAAAATGAAAGCTGAACTACTTGAAGCATATCAACAACGAGATTATTTTTGGAAAGAGGATTGGAAAGGTGATACACGACCTTATTTTGTGCTTAATACTGAGGAGCTTGCAACAATCTACCACTTCCCAGGACTCGTATCACAAACACCAGCCCTTGGTCGGGTCGATTCCAAAAAAGCTACTCCGCCAGACAATCTTCCTGTATAATCTGTATATATGTCATTACGATCAGTAACTCAAATATTTTTTATTCTTGTCATGATTGCAAGTATTGCATGGGTTATTTTGATTTCTCCTCCAATCGCATTTGATGAAGGAGTAATTGTAACCATTACCAAAGGAGAAAGCGTCAAAGAAATCGCCCGACACCTTAAGCAAAGTAATATTATTCAATCTGAAGTATTGTTCACTAACCTGGTTGTCTTTTCAAATTTGGATAGCCGAATTGTGGCGGGCGATTATGCGTTTGATACCAAAAGCAACATGCTCGGAGTTATCAAACGGATCTCGTCTGGTGATTACAACATTGAAGCCAAAAGAGTAACTATTCCCGAAGGTACAACCATTGTCGAAATGTCTCGTATATTTGCTGATATGTTTTATAACATTACTCCTGAAGACTTTATGAATGTTGCCTCTACGAGTGAAGGATATCTTTTTCCGGACACGTACTATTTTCCTGAAAATGTCCGTTCAGATGAAATTGTCCAAAAACTCAAGTTAACATTTGATGAAAAAATCGCTGAACATCCCGAAATTTTAAGATCAGTATATTCACTTGCTGATATTGTTACCATGGCTTCAATTATCGAAAAAGAAGCGACTCGTGATTCGATGCAAGAAGTCTCGGATATTTTGTGGGGTCGTATTGAGGCAGGAATGGCACTTCAAGTTGATGCAGGCTTTGTGTATGAGAGAGGTAAGCATACATTCGAGCTTTCTCGCGAAGACTTGATGGAAGATTCGCCCTATAATACGTATACCAATAAAGGACTTACTCCAACACCTATTTCTAATCCTGGATTGCAAGCCTTGCTTGCAGCCGCTTTTCCTCAACCTACTGACAATGTATATTTTTTGACAGGATATGATGGTGAGATGTACTATGCACAAACACTTAAAGAACATGAAGAAAACAAAGATCTCTACTTGGTTGCACCACAAGATCAAGAGTAGGGTACCAAAAAAGAAAAAGGTTCTCGTCGGCATCTCTGGAGGAGTTGATTCTTCGGTATGTGCAATCCTGTTACTCAAAGCTGGATATGAAGTTGAAGGCGTGTTTGCAAAGGTATGGCAACCTGATTTTGTTGAATGTACATGGCGTGATGAAATGAAAGATGCAATGCGTGTATGTGCACGCCTCAACATACCATTTCATTTTATTGATCTTGAACAAGAATATAAAGCGCATGTTGGAGACTATATGATTTATGAATATCAACATGGTCGTACTCCTAACCCGGATGTAATGTGTAATACTCACATCAAATTTGGATTTTTATATGAATATGCACTCAAGCATAATTTTGATTATGTTGCGACAGGACACTATGCTCGTAATATTGACGGTATTTTGCATCGGGGACTTGATACCGAAAAAGACCAGAGTTATTTTTTGTGGAATGTGCCTCAAATCAAATTCGAACGAATACTTTTTCCTGTAGGAGAATTACAAAAAAAAGATGTTCGGACTATCGCCAAAAAACACAAACTTTTTACATCTGAAAAAAAAGACAGCCAAGGATTGTGTTTTATTGGTCCTGTAGACATGAAATCTTTTCTTAAAAATCTTTTCACTACAACAACTGGTCGCGTGTTAGATATGAATGGTCAAATTATCGGTAGTCATGAAGGAGCACAGTTGTATACGGTTGGGGAACGACATGGTTTTGTGATTGATCCACAATTCAAAAAAACATACGGTGACGCATTGTATGTTATCTCCAAGGATATTGATCAAAATACTATCACAGTAAATACAGCTCCTTCTGTTGTTCACAAAATAATATTGCGAGATATACATGAGTTTGAAAAAATACAAGAAGGTGAGTATGAAATTCAGTCGAGATACAGACAAAAACCTCTTCAGGCACATGTGCATTACGAAGGGGCTTTACTTATACTCACTTTAACTGATCAAAATCAATTTATTGCTGAAGGACAATCAATAGTTATATACAGGGGAGAGAGGTGTATAGCAGGTGGTATCGTTTCAAAAGTGGTATACTAACAGTATGAAAAATACAATCATACCAATAATCGCATTATTAGCTTTACTTGTTGTTGCACTTTATTCATACGAACTTGTATTCAACAAGCCACTTATTACTGAACAACAGCCCGATGCGCAAGATCAACTTGATATGCCGATGCTTGATATCAAAGAACAATACTCTGACGGTACACTCACATTTGTTGGAACAGTTGATTTGCCAGATCCTTGTCACAGTATTGAGTCCTCTGTCAAACAAACAGGAGAAAATATATATGAAATTAATCTCACGACTATTCGACCTTCTGGTTCAGGTGGTTGCATAAGCGTTATCGCTCCTGTAGATTTTAAAGTAAGTTTTACTGCTTCACCAGATGCTATTGTCACAGCCGTTTTTGATGGAGTAAAATACAAACTTAATAGATTCGAAGTTCCACCAGGAGAAAACATTGATACATACGAATTGTTCATCAAAGGGTAGTACCTATGTCGCATACTGTCGTAATCAAAAATAATGGTGATCATGAAGTGTTCGATGAACAAAAGCTCGTTCGTTCACTCAAAAAATCTCTTGCAACCGAACGTCAAATTGAAAAGGTTCTAGGAGTGGTACATTCGAGTCTTCATGATGGGATAACAACGGGAGAGATATATAATCTCGCACAAAGAGCCTTGCAACGATATCAACTTGGAAGCCCAAGTACTTTGAGATATTCTCTTAAACGTGCTGTGATGGATCTCGGACCTTCAGGATTTCCTTTTGAAGTATTTGTAGGAAGAATTTTTACTGAGATGGGATATATGTGTAGGACAGGTGTCATGGTTCAAGGCAATTGTCTTGAACATGAGATAGATATTTTGGCATACAAAGGTGATGAAGTTATTTGTATGGAAGCCAAATTTCACAACGAACCGTATCTCAAATCTGATACCAAAATTGCACTCTATGTTAAAGCTCGTTTTGATGATTTGTTGGGGCAAACTATTATGCTTGATGGTGAAAAGCGCGTAATTAATCGGGGTATTTTGGTAACAAATACTAATTTTACAGATAATGTGCATACCTATGTATCGTGCATTAATACATTCGATCTTATTAGTTGGAGCAAGCCCGAAAAAAACAGTCTCATTCATTTTATAGAAACATATGATCTGTACCCACTTACTGTTATTCCAGATTTATCCAAGCGGGAAGTAAGTGAATTACTCGCTCATGGTGTTGTAATGTGTAAAGATCTCAAAGAACACAAAGAAGTTATGAACAAAATAGGAATTCGCAAGCGCAAACAAGCCTTGATCCTTGAGGCTGTCACTGCGATTTGCAAATGTTAAAAAATAACGCTACATTGAGTGTCATGACACATACAGAAATACGAGAAAAAATTAAGAAATTTATGACAGAACGGCAATTTGCTTTTGTCGAATCTGCTCCTTTGGTACCAGAAAACGATCCATCAGTACTCTTTACAACTGCGGGTGTGCAACCTCTCGTACCTTATATTAAGGGTCAGCGTCATCCTCTTGGTGATCGGATCGCTAATATGCAAAAATGTATCCGAACTCAAGATATTGAAGAGATTGGGGATAAGACGCATGATACTTTTTTTGAAATGATAGGGTATTGGTACCTTGGTACACAAAGCGCTCAAGAATTCGGTTCAATCAAAAAAGCAGGTGTTCAAACTTCTTACAATCTCTATTTTACTGAACAGGGATTTAATCTCGACCTCTCAAAAGTTTACATTACCTGTTTTGCAGGTAATGCGGATGTCCCTCGAGATGAAGAAACTGCACTATATTGGCAAGAAATGGGCATTTCCAAAGAGCGGATTCTTTTTTTGGAAGGAAATTGGTGGTCGACTGGAGCTACAGGGCCATGTGGACCTGACACTGAAATGTTTTACAACGTCTCTGGAGAAGATTTGGGAGATATGACACTTGAACAATTTTTGAGTGCTGATGAGGTTCAGAAGGTTGTTGAGATAGGTAATACAGTATTTATGCTTCACAATAAGACTGACAATGGTCTCGAAAATCTTAGTCAACAAAATGTTGATATGGGTGGAGGACTTGAACGAGTGGTAATGGCTATCCAAGGAACAGACTCTATTTTTGAAACAGATCTTTTTTCTCCTGTGTATACCTGTATCTCAGACTTGTCTTCAAATCCAAATACAAAAGCTTTACGAATAGTCGCTGATCATTTGAGAACCTCAGTACTGATTTTAAGTGAGGGAGTAATACCATCTACTACTGCACAAGGATATGTACTCAGGCGTCTTATTCGCCGTATGTATCGGTATGCTGATGTACTCGGACTTACAACTCAAGATATCCAAACGGCAGTTCACAAAATATTCGACATCTATGAATCTGTATATGGTTTGACTGCTCAAAAAGATTTTATTCTCTTTGAGCTAGAAAAAGAAATTTCAAAATTCAAAAATACATTGCGCTCAGGAGTTCGAACCTTTGAAAAAATAATTACTAAGGGCCCTATTACTTCGACTGATATTTTTAGTCTTTATACAACATATGGATTTCCTCTTGAATTAACATACGAATTACTTGATGAGCGAGGTATTGCATATGACAAAGATGCAATCGAAATCGAGATTCAACAACACAAGCAAGCGTCCAAGACAGCTGCGGCAGGTCTCTTTAAGGGTGGTCTTGCTGGCAATTCAGAAATCGAAACTCGATATCATACGGCAACTCATATTTTGCACACAGTACTTCGCAATCTCCTTGGGAGCGAGGTTGAACAAAAGGGAAGCAATATCAATACCGAACGCATGCGTTTCGACTTTTCTTTTCATCGTCCATTAACTCCAGAAGAAATTTCTACTGTCCAAGCTGAAGTTAATCGAATTATCGATCAGGATTTGTCAGTGACACGCTACGACATGCCATATGAAGATGCTCGCTCAATGAATGCTATTGGCTTATTTGGAGACAAGTACGGTGAGCGTGTTTCGGTATATCAAATTGGACAAGATGATCAAGCATATAGTACCGAAATTTGCATAGGGCCACATGTTGAACGCACTGGATCTCTCGGAGTATTTGAAATTATAAAAGAAGAATCATCATCTGCTGGTATTCGTCGGATAAAAGCAATTTTAAAATAAAACAAGAGTGGTATACTTAGAGCATGTCATTTTTTGGTTCTCGTACGACATCATCATACACTCTCTCAATCGCTCTCAAGAGTTCATCACTTGATGTGCAACTCATATCAACTTCTCATGTAGGTAAAAAAGAAGTTGTCTTTGCTGAGCGCAGGATCCTTGTACTTAAAAATTCTCAAGATCCGCAACAATATACAACACAATGTCTTCAAGAACTCTCTCTTTTTCTGAAAGCTATGTGCAAAGAAATGCATCAAAAATGCAATGGTAAGCTAACTCACACGCGAGTAGTGCTTTATACACCTTGGTTTACTTCAAGAATTACTCCACTTATGCATAAGGGTCCCATTGTATTGAGTGAAAAATTTCTTGTTGATCAACTTAAAACTATTCAGATACCTCAAGGTCTTGTACCTCTCGAAAAAAAAGTTATCAAAATACTTACTAATGGATACACCATAACTCAACTGGCAAAAGAAAAATTTACCAATGTGGCAATCAGTGTTTATTCAAGTTATATGGCTCATGTTATCCATTCGCAACTTGTTGAAACCATCAAAGATGCTGTACCTATGGTAAAAAAAATACAATTCACCACAAGTCCCATGATGATTTTTAATCAGATCAAGACACATCTTGCTCATGAAGATAATGTCACTTTCTTATATGTGGGAGGTGAAATTACCGAAGTCGGAGTTATTGAAGATGATACATTGTCATACTATGCAACATATCCTATTGGTAAGCATGATTTTTTAAGACAAATAGATAATACTGTTCGTACGTATGATTATGATATGTTGTACAAAAAAGAAATCCATCTCAAATCAGATTCACAACAAAAAATGTTCGATACACTCAAGGATCAATGGTCACAGATGGCCTTCGATTCACTCCGAGCCTTCAGAAAAGATTTTCCAAGTAAAATGTTGATAATTAGTGATTCTAAGACAGAGAATTTTTTCACTGATCTTATTGTTGCCAAACTTAAAGGAGACGCTCAAGTTGGAGCAACTCACTATAGGATAATTAATTTTGATATATCTGCTTTAAAAGATATAATTTCATATACATTACCAACTTACGCACAAGAGTTGGATTTACAATTAGAAGCATTAATCAAAAATTAGGATTTACATATTATGAAAAAGAATTTTCTTCAAGACGTTATACCTCCAAACCACAAGCGTTCCATTAGAGATATACCACTTCCTAAGCGAGGTGTACCCAAACATAAAGATGTTTCATCTTATGAACCTGCTCAACCTATTCAATCAGCTCCAGAAAAAATATCTTCAGATATGCCTACAAGAAGTGCTCCAGAGATTACTCATGCAGCATTTCAAAATCCTTCATATACAGCTCCCGTAACACAAGATAAAGAACAAGTTTTTAATCCTCAGCAATTTCATACAACTGGATACAACAATACTTTGGATTCAGATGACGTATATAAACAACCTCTCTCAACAGCTTCTATTTTTTCAACCAAAAAACCTACGGGAGGAGGTTTTTTGAAAAAAACTCTTCTTTTTTTCTTCATTATACTTATCCTTGCTGGAGGATTTTTGTTCTCTCAATCACAAGCGACTGTTGTTATGTATCCAAAACAAAGTTCTCATGATGTTAATGTAAGTATTTCAACTGTAGCCTCAACAACAATAGCTGTTTCTACTCAAGTCACTCAAACAGCCTCTATTACAGTGCCAGCAACTTCTGAGCAACAAGTTGAACAGCAGGCAATGGGCCGAATTAAGATTATCAACACACACGCACAAGAACCTCAGGAACTTGTAAAAAATACACGTTTCCAAACCTCACAAGGTCTCATTTACCGAATCAAAGAATCCGTTTCCATTCCAGGATATACAGCTTCAGGACCTGGTACACTTGAGGTTGATGTATATGCAGATAGTGCAGGTGAAGAATATAATATTGGCAAAACCACATTTACTATCCCCGGTTTTAGTGGAATGGATCAATTTACCAAGATTACTGCAGAGTCTGTTACAGAAATGACGGGTGGATACATCGGTATCAAGAAAGTAGTTTCAGAAGAAGCTCAAGAAGAAGCACAAGAAACACTAGAAGCTCAGTTAAGCGCCAAATTCACTGATGCGCCTCAAATTAATGAATCCCAAATTATCATCGCTGATATTCAAAATATTACCTTCGGAGAGTTGATGGATGTTGTATCCGGAGATTTTATTACGCTCACATTAACAGCAACTGCGCCGGCCTATGCTTTTGAAAAACAGGCATTTATGGACTATATTGGTCAAAATACTATCGTAGGAGTTACTGCTTCTAATTCATTTACTCTTAAACCAGAAGCTCTGACATACACACTTGCAGAAGATGAGATTAGTATTGCCGGTTCAACTCATATTACTTGGACAACTGATGTGGAAGCCTTCAAAAAGGCAATAGCAGGCAAAAAGAAAAGTGAAGTAGTTGATATTATCAATTCTTATGACTCTATCCAAAAGACTGATATTATACTTAAGCCATTCTGGAAAACTCGTTTCCCATCTGATGTAACTAAAATAAATGTTGAAGTGGCAGGGTAAATTGACATTATCCTCAAAAATTGATATAAAAAGCCATGCAAAGTAAAGAAGATACAGTAAAAGGAACAGTAATTGAAACAATGCCCAATACATTATTTCGAGTACTTGTTAACAAAGAACGAGAGACAATCGCGTATCTTTCAGGCAAAATGCGAATGCACAAAATTCGCGTATTAGTAGGGGATACGGTCGAAATTCTCGAAGATCCATACGGAGGTAAAGCTCGTATTGTCAAAAGGCTCTAATTCGCCTTTACAAACATTATTTCTTTTGATACACTACGTTTCTAACAAAAATGAGAATACAAGGTATAACAATTCCAGATGACAAGCAACTCGAGTTCGCTCTGACTGCGATTTATGGTATTGGCCGATCACGAGCCAAGACTATCCTTTCTAATATAGGGATCGCATCAACAGCAAAATCAAGTGAGCTATCAGCTGACGACGAAAACAAGATTCGAGAAATTATCGAAAAATTAAAAATTGAAGGAGAATTAAAGCGAGAAGTTTCAGCAAATATTAAGCGAATGAAAGATATTGGTTCATACGCAGGATCACGACACAACAAAAAATTACCAGTAAGAGGGCAACGCACAAAGACTAACTCGCGAACAGTTCGAGGTAACGTTCGAAAGACCATGGGTTCTGGACGACGCTCTGTAGAAAAGAAATAACATAATATCATGGGAAAAAAGCGAATTGTAAAAAAAGGAGGAAGTGATTCTTCATCAAAAGGTGGAGCGGTCAAAAAACTTCCACGAAAAAAACTCGATTCAGGAATTTTGTATGTTCAATCAACATTCAATAACACTAAGATTCTTCTAACTGATTCAAAAGGTAACGCTATTATTTCATCTTCATCAGGAGCACTTGGTTTCAAAGGGGCCAAAAAAGGTACTCCTTTTGCAGCTTCAAAAGCTGCCGAAGAGCTCGCTGAAAAAGCTGAAAAAATGGGAGTTAAAGAGATTGATGTTATTGTGAAAGGTGTTGGTTCTGGACGTGAAGCTTCGATTCGAGGTTTTATCTCTAAAGGTATTCTCATCAAATCTATCAAGGATCAAACTCCTGTTCCTCACAATGGACCTAAGGCTCCTAAGCCGAGACGAGTGTAATCAATATTAATAATTATAAAAAGATTGAGTTATGAAAATTGGACCAAAATATAAAATTGCACGAAGACTTGGAGCTGCTGTGTTTGAAAAAACACAAACAGCTAAGTTTTCTTTAAATGAACAGAAGAAACAAAAAACTACACGCCCAAAGCGACCAGGTTCAGTATTCGGTCAGCAACTTATTGAAAAACAAAAGGTTCGATTTACCTATTGCATCACCGAAAAACAACTTAAAAACTATGTAAAGCGTGTAATTGACCTTTCAAAATCAAACCAAGCTGACTATCTCTACAAGACACTCGAAAGCCGAGTGGACAATGCAGTACTTCGTGCTGGTTTTGTCAAAACTCGACTTCAAGCACGGCAAGCCGTCTCACATGGTCACTTTACAGTGAATGGAACTCGTATCAATATTCCATCATATATCCTTAAAAAAGGTGATGTAGTCGCTATTCGAGAAGGAAGCAAATCAAAAAGACTTTTTGCTGAAGTGCAAACTAATCTAGCAGAGACTACTACACCTTCATTTCTTAAAGTGAACGCTCAAGACCTCTCTCTAGAAATTACGGGAGAAGCCGTATTCAGTCCTACAGAATTGCATTTTGATCTGAACTCAGTAATGGAATATTACAAACGATAATTTAATTAATATATTTATGATTGACAACAACATCGCAATTCCATCAAAGCCAAAGATCGTATCTGAGGAAAACTTCAAAGGTATCTACGAAATTGATGGTTTGTACCCAGGGTATGGACACACGCTCGGAAACTCTCTACGAAGAATTATCCTCTCTTCACTTCCTGGAACTGCTATTACTGAAGTAAAAATTGCTGGAGTAGGACACGAGTTTTCAACTATTGAAGGAGTAAAAGAAGATGTAATCTCTATCATTCTTAACCTTAAGAAAATCCGACTTTCGATGCAAAATCAAGAAGCACTTCGAATTTCACTTAATGTAAAAGGACCAAAGAAAGTGACCGCAGCTGATATTTCAACACCCTCTCAAATCGAAATTGTGAACAAGGATCAGTATCTTTTTGAAGTCACAACCAAAACTGAAGTCAATATTGAGCTCAAAATTGAAAATGGTATTGGTTTTATTCCAAAAGAACTTCTACATAAAGATAAGGTAGAAGTTGGTACAATTGCTCTTGATGCAATCTTTACTCCAATCAGACGAGTAAACTACGAATCTGAAAACATGCGAGTTGGTGATCGAACAGATTACAATCGACTTCGAATTACCATTGAAACAGATGGAACAATCACTCCAAAAGAAGCACTCGAGAGCTCAATTTTGACAATGATCACTCAACTTAAGGCAATCGTTGGATTCAAAGAAGAAGTCGAAATCCCTACATTTACTCCACAAGTAGTTGAGGCTACTGAAGAAGTTGATGTTGAAGATTTTCTAAAGACTCGAATCGAAGATCTTGAACTCTCTTCACGAACAATCAATGCGCTTTCAAATGCTAATATTCGAACAGTTGGAGGTCTTGCTCGAAAAAAGAGTGGAGATATTCTTGAGATCGAAGGTTTTGGCAACAAAGGCTTGGAAGAAATCAAAGAATTGTTATCAAAACACGGTATTGAATTGAAAGATTAATTCTTTACAAATTATCTAAATTATATTAATCTATAAGGCCATGAGACACCATAACAAAAACAGAAAATTCGGACGGACAAAAAATCAGCGAAACGCACTGATGAATGGTTTGGTGTACAGTCTTGTAAAATATAAAAGAATCGTAACAACTGAGGCAAAAGCAAAAGAATTACGACCACAAATCGAAAAACTAGTAACTAAGTCAAAGAATAGTGATTTGCACACAAAGCGAACTATTCAATCTCAAACAGGGAGTTTTGATGTGGCTCGAGAACTTGAATCTATTGCTGCGACTATGCAAGATCGAGCAGGTGGGTACACTCGAATTATCAAAATGGAACCTCGAAAGAGTGATGGAAGCAAAATGGCTTACATCGAATTCGTAGCTTAATAATCACAACCATGAAAACAATTGACGCAACAAACAAAAAGATCGGACGAATCGCGCAAGAAGCAGCTACTATTTTGATGGGCAAAGATTCTCCATTGTATGTAACAAACAAAGTGATTACTGAGGGTGTTCATATTATCAATGCTTCAAAAGCAGATATCTCAGAAAAAAAGAAAGATCAAAAAGAATACAAATGGTTCACAGGATATCCTTCTGGGCTCAAATCTCGAACTATGGATGAAGTGATCACTAAGCGTGGTGTTTCTGAAGTATATCGAAAAGCAATTATGGGAATGCTCCCAAAAAATCGACTTCGAGCAGAGATGATTAAAAAACTAAAAATTACCGAATAAGTATATGGCAACAAAGAAAGCAGAAAAATACATAGAGTCTATTGGACGTCGAAAAGAAGCGATTGCGCGAGTTCGATTGTTTGAATCTAAAAATAACTCAATTACAGTCAACGATAAGCCAGTTGCTGAATTTTTCAAAACTGAACATCTCCAATCAGTTGCTTCAGAAGCTCTTCTTGGATCAGAACTTCCAAAAGGATACGAAGTTGTTGCTAAAGTACACGGAGGGGGTATTTCGTCTCAAGCAGAAAGTATTAGACTCGGTATTTCTCGAGCTATTGTCAAAATGGATGAAGAAAAGCGAAAAGAACTCAAAAAGAAAGGATTCCTTAAGCGAGATCCTCGAGCCAAAGAACGAAGAAAATTCGGTCTCAAGAAAGCTCGAAAATCTGCTCAGTGGAGCAAGCGATAAACTTTATTAGTTTTAACCGCAATTTTTATGAACAAAAAAACAGACACTGATATCGGTGAGGATATTGTGATTGAAGAAGAATTTAGTGAAGATTCGCACATAGGGGACAAGTATCAAGATAAAATAGACGCACTGAAAAAGAAACTTGATCAGTCTCAGGCCGATAAAGAAGAATACCTCCAAGGTTGGCAAAGAGCACAAGCTGATTTTATCAACTACAAAAAAAATAATGATTCGGTATATAGTCTTGCCAGAGAAGAAGCAACGGTCTCACTTGTCGAATCACTCCTTCCTGTCCTCGATAGTTTTGAGATGGCACTTAAGGGTACCTTTGATGATTCATTCCAAAAATGGCTTACAGGATTTGAATACATACATATGCAACTCAAAAAAGTTCTCGAAGAAAATGGTATTGAAGAAATAAATCCTCTTAATCAAACATTTTCGCCAGACATGCACGAGGCTCTTGAAGAAGTTTCGACTGATGATGAGACACTGGATCACAAAGTTGCTCATGTGATTTTGAAAGGATATAAGACGTCAAAGCGTATAATACGAGCAGCACAGGTGAAAGTTTACAAAAGTGATAAATAAATTTAGAATACTCACAGAACAATAGAATTAGCAGATTAACGATAACAAACTATGGCAAAAATAATCGGAATCGATCTAGGAACAACTAACTCAGCAGTAGCAATTATCGAGGCATCAGAGCCACGAATCATTGAAAACGCAGAAGGGGCACGAACAACGCCTTCTGTGGTAGCTATTTCCAAAAACGGAGAGAGACTTGTTGGACAAACTGCAAAGCGACAATCAGTCACTAATCCACAAAATACAATTTTTGGAATCAAGCGATTTATTGGACACTCATTTGAAGATGAATCAGTTTCTAAGGACAAACTTACCGTCCCATATCAAATCAAGAAATCAGACAATGGAGGAGTAATTGTTGAGATGTCAGGAAAGGATTATCGTCCAGAAGAAATTTCTGCAATGATTCTTGCAAAAATAAAAGCTGATGTCGAAGCTCGAATTGGCGAAACAGTAACTGAGGCTATTATTACTGTACCTGCGTATTTTAATGATGCGCAACGACAATCTACTAAAGATGCCGGCAAGATTGCGGGGCTTGAAGTAAAGCGAATTATTAACGAGCCTACAGCTGCTGCCTTAGCATACGGATTTAATAAGAAAAAGGACGAGAAGATCGTAGTGTACGACTTTGGAGGTGGAACACTCGACGTATCTGTTCTTGAAGTAGGGGATGATGTTATCGAAGTAAAATCTACTGACGGTGACTCTCACATGGGAGGTAAAGACATTGATCAAAAAATAATTCAATGGATTATTGATGAATTCAAAAAACAAACTGCTATTGATCTTGCCAAAGATCCACTCGCTCTCCAAAGACTCTATGAAGAATCGGAAAAAGCAAAAATCGAACTTTCGACTTCAACCGAAACCGAAATCAATATTCCGTTTATTGCATCAGGACCTAATGGACCTGAGCACCTCGTACTCAAACTCAGTCGAGCCAAACTAGAAGAACTCGCAAGTGAGTATGTTAATCGTTCGATCGAAATCATGAAGCGCGCGCTCGAAGCTTCTTCATTCAAAAAAGAAGATATTGATGAAATTATTCTTGTCGGAGGACAAACACGAATGCCACTTATTGGTCTAAAGGTAAAAGAATTCTTTGGAGGAAAAGAACCGAACAGATCAATTAATCCGGATGAAGTAGTAGCTCTAGGAGCGGCAATTCAAGGAGGTATTTTGCAAGGAGATGTAAAAGATGTACTTTTGCTCGATGTTATCCCACTTTCACTTGGAATTGAGACGATGGGAGGTATTGCAACAAAGCTTATTGAGAAGAATACGACAATTCCAGCAAGCAAGTCACAAGTATTCTCGACTGCTGCTGATAATCAAACTCAGGTAGAAATTCATATTGTGCAAGGAGAGCGTGCACAGGCTGTGGACAACAAATCCTTGGGTCGGTTCGTACTCGATGGTATCCCGCCTGCACCACGAGGTATTCCTCAAGTTGAAGTTATCTTTGATATCGACGCGAACGGTATTCTCAAAGTTTCCGCAAAAGATAAAGCAACTAACAAAGAACAATCAATTCGAATCGAAGCTTCATCAGGACTTTCTCAAGACGAAATTGATCGCATGACCAAAGATGCCGAAGCGCACAAAGCAGAAGATGAAGAAAAGCGAAAATTGATTGATCACAAAAACGTTGCGGAGCAAACTATTTACGCTACTGAAAAACTACTTTCAGATAGTAAAGATAAAATCTCAGAAGATGAACAAAAATCTCTTACTGAAAAAATCGCAACTCTTAAAGAAAAAGTAGCATCTAACAATGCTGCTGACATCGACTCAGCAACCCAAGAACTGAGCAAGGTGCTTAATGAGGTCTCAACTAAGATGTATCAAGCTTCTCAACAAGAGAGTGCACCAGGAGGCAATCCAGAGGCTAAAGAAGCAGAAGCAACTGAGGTTGATAAAAAAGAAGACGGGACGACTCAATAATTACACATGGCAAAAGATTACTACAAGGTGTTGGAGGTTGATAAAAACGCGTCAGCCGACGAGATCAAAAAAGCTTTTCGCAAACTCGCTCAAAAATACCATCCAGACAAACCAGGAGGTGATGAAAAAAAATTCAAAGAAGCTAATGAGGCCTATTCGGTTTTGAGTAATCCTCAGAAGCGTCAGCAGTATGATACATTCGGATCAAATTTTGATGGAGCTCAAGGTCAACCAGGAGGTGGATTTGGTGGTTTTGATTTCTCTGGGTTTCAGCAGGGATTTAATGGTCAAAATGTTGAATTTGATCTAGGTGATATTTTCAGTCAGTTTTTTGGTGGTGGAATGAGACGAACTCCTAAAGGACAAAGCATTACTGTTGATACAACTATTAGTTTTAAAGACTCAGTATTTGGAACGTCACAAACTATTTCCTACTACAAAAAACGAGATACCAAAAAATACGAAGTAACAATTACTATCCCCGCTGGGGTTGAGGATGGTCAAATGCTCAAGGTGACAGGTAAAGGTGAACCACTTGAAGGAGGTAATCCTGGCGATCTGTTGGTTGCCATCCATGTCGAAAAACATAAAACGCTTCGCAAAAACGGATTTCATCTCGAAACCGAACTCAAACTCAAGCCAACCGAACTTATTCTCGGTACACATAAAGAAGTTGAAGGAGTTGATAAAAAAATTGAGATTAAAATACCAGAGCGAACTATGCCTGGTGAAGTGTTTAAGGTGAGAGGGCAGGGTGTGACATACAACCAGTCAACTCGAGGAGATCTATATATCCACATTACACTCGACATGCCAAAGAAATTAGATAAGAAGTCTAAGAAGTTACTTGAAGAATTGAGTGAGTTGGGTCTATAATAGACACATGATACAACTTGGTTTTTTAACAATCGACCTCATTATCCTCATTGTCTTATTTGTTTTTACTTTTTTTATTGCGTACAAAAAAAGTAAAAAAAGCGTTGCACGATTCGTACTGCCGTTTTATGTTGCGACACTTATTTACTCGACGCTTCCTTTTGATATGAAAGAGGCAAGTAGTAAAGTCATGTTGTTTGCTGTTGTTTATGCAGCACTTATTTTTCTCATGAGAAAATCAATTACTGCATCAAGTGGAGGATATGGAGGAAGACACTTTTTTGATTCGCTTCTCCTGGCTTTTGCAGCTATTTTTGCACTATTTATCGCATACTACAAAATTCTTCCTTTGGATGAAATTATCAAAATTAATTTTCCATTCAGTGCCGTTATTCTTGATAAGGTGCCGTACTACGCATTGATCACTATTCCTCTTGTCCTTATTTTTGCTTCCAATCATCACCGAGACTAGTTGCAAAATTTGTTTTTACAAGCATACCAAATTTGCTATACTGTCAGCATGTCACAACTTATTGTATCAGGAGCACAACCATCAGGAATTCTTCATATCGGTAATTACTTTGGAGCCATCAAACAAATGGTAAATCTTCAAAGTCAGGGCGAATGCAGATTTTTTTTGGCAGATATGCATGCACAAACAACCATCAGTAGTGCAGAACAACTACAATCCAATATTATTGATTTGGCTCGTGCATATCTTGCGGTCGGTCTTGATCCAGAAAAGACAATTATTTTCAAACAATCGGACGTTCCCGAGGTAACTGAACTTGCGTGGACTCTCAGTTGTCTTGCAAGTATGCCATATTTGATGCGAGCTCATTCTTTTAAAGATGCGCAAGCTAAAGACAAAGAGGTGAGTGTGGGACTTTTTAATTATCCAATTTTGATGGCTGCTGATATTTTGATTCATAATGCAACACTGGTTCCTGTTGGCAAGGATCAAAAACAACACCTCGAAATTGCTCGTGATATGGCACGCAAATTCAACTCTACATACGGCCATACTTTTGTTGAGCCTGAAGCATATATTATCGAATCGGTCGAAATCGTTCCAGGTACCGACGGAGAAAAAATGAGCAAGTCAAAAAGTAATACTATTCCACTGTTTGCAACACATGACGAAATCAAGAAAGCCATCATGAGCATTCCAACCGATTCGGCTTCGGTTGCAGATTCCAAAAATCCTGACACCAACACTATTTACCGAATTCACAAATTGTTTCTTACTCCTGAACAAGATGAAGTAGTGCGAGCCAAATATGTTGATGGAGGAATGGGGTACAAAGAAGCCAAGGATATGTGTATCGAATCAGTCGAACATTTTATTGCACCTCTTCGCACAAAATTCAATTCAATTAGCGATGAAGATGTCAAAAAAGTTCTCGCACAAGGGAAAGAGCGTGTAAGACCTCACGTAATTAAACAAATGGAAATCATTCGTGCGGCTATTGGTACCACTCTTTAAATAATTATCATTCGTATGACATCCGTCTTTGCAGTTCAAACAAAAGTCTTTGAAGGTCCTCTCACGCTTTTGCTTGAAATGATTGAGAAACGCAAACTTCACATCAATGAGATTAGTCTTGCACAAGTGACAAACGATTTTCTTGATTTTGTAGGTATGCTTGAACACAAGGATCTTGAGAAATTAACGGAATTTATTTCAATAGCCTCGACATTGATTTTGATAAAATCAAAAAGTCTCCTTCCACATCTTGATCTTGCAGATGAAGAAAAAACAGAGGTGGAAGATCTGGAATTAAGACTTAAACTCCTCCAGATTTTTAGAGGAGCAGCAAAAGATATTAAAGAAATATTTGGCAATACTATCCTATACTCAAGACTTCAGACGAGCAAAAAACCTTGTGTAAAATTTTTACCGACTGATCAAATAACTACCATAAAAATGAAATGGTATGCCGATCAACTTTTGCAAAATCTTCCAAAGACAGATAAAAAGCCTCAAAAACGAGTGTCTCGGACAATTACTCTTGAAGAAATGATGAACAAAGTTATTAATCGTGTCCGTCAGCATATGTCTATTTCTTTCAAAACACTCAGTGGAGAACACAAAGAAAAAAAGAATGTCATTATTGGTTTTCTTGCTATACTTGAGCTTGTGAAGATGGGTAATGTTGATGCAAATCAGAGTGAAAGATTTGAAGATATTATGATCGAATCACGAAACCCAAGTATCCCAAGTTATGGAACATAATATGGAATTAAAACATAAAATAGAATCAATACTTTTTTTCAAGGGGCAGCCAGTCTCGTTTATTGAACTTTCCAAATTACTGGAGGTAAGTATCGAAGATGTCAAAAAGTCGCTCCAGGAACTATCTGATGATCATCAAAAAAAGGGGACACGAATTACGTACAATGATCATGAATGCGAATATGTCACCGCATCCGAAACAAGCGACATACTCTCAAAATTAATTAAACAAGAAGACGAATCAGAATTAAGTAATGCAGCACTCGAAACCTTGAGCATTGTCCTTTATATGGGACCAATCACTCGTTCAATGATTGATTTTGTGAGGGGAGTTAATTCTCAATTTACTGTCCGTAACTTGCTTGTACGAGGACTCATCGAAAAAGACCCCACATCCAAAAATTCATCATACATCGCAAGCCTGGACACAATCAAGTTTTTAGGTTTAAATAGAGTGACGGATATTCCTAACTACGTCGAGGTGAAACACTCAATCTCACAATTTATTAAAGACAACTCCAATGAATCTGAAAAATAACATTCGAATTGAACAACAAAAGCAAATGAGAGTCCTCTATATGGCGAATCTTCTTTTACTTTTACCTATTTTTGGATTCGTTTATTTTTTCTTTGGTCGCCCAGCTATGCCTGAATCAGTTGCGCAATACCAAGAATCTTCGATACAACCTCTTTCAGTTGATTTGCAATCCGTATCCACAACTGCGCACTCCGCACTTGTTGTCTCACTTAACACACAGGAAGTTTTTTATCAAAAATTTCCAGACAAACAATTACCTCTTGCCTCAATAGTCAAACTTGTTATGGTCAAAGTAGCTGACGAACAAGCACTTCATGAGATGGTTAATATAGATAAATCCGAACCTATATATGGGGATGTTCAACTTTCTCTTGGAGAAAAATGGAACAAAGATGATCTTATTACTTACACACTCCTTACTTCATCGAATGATGGTGCACGAAGTCTTGCGGCGAATACCAAGAGCGCTCGTTCTTTTGTTGATCGAATGAACTCACTTGCATCTACAATCGGTCTCCTTGATACTGCCTTTTATAATGAAACAGGACTTGATGATGATCTCGGTGGAGTTCCTGGATCCAAGGGTACCGCTCAAGATGTAACCAAACTTTTGTCATATCTCATCAAAAACGATCTTGGTCTGTACGAACAAACAAAATACAATTCGGTTCCAGTTAATTCGCCATATGGCATTACTCAAGCAACTAATACTAATGCGGTGACAGGTCAAATTACAGGTCTATTACTGTCAAAAACAGGGTATACAGACTTGGCTGGTGGTAATCTTGCTGTCGTGGCTGATATGGGACTCAATGAGCCAACTGCCTTTGTTGTACTTCATTCGTCCAAAGAATCACGTTTCGATGATGTATTAGCACTCCAAAGTGAATATTTTGCACAAGTTGCAGAGTCAATGAGATAGCCTTTAGGTTCAAAATATTCTATACTTATCTGCATATGATTATAGAAGTAGTAAAAGTATTACTCCCTGCTGTGCTCGGATTCTTGGTTGGTATGGGAATAACTCCAACAATCACAAACTATTTATATGCCAATAAGATGTGGAAAAAAAAGGTAAAGTCTGTGACAGTAGACGGAAGGGAAGCAACAGTCTTCATGTCTCTTCATGCAGAAAAAGAAACAGGAACTCCACGAATGGGAGGTTTGATTATTTGGATCTCTGCTTTTATGACGGCCTTTATGTTTTGGTTTCTTGCTAAAATTGTAGGACTGGATGCTTTTGTACAACTTGAATTTATTAGTCGAAATCAAACCTGGATTCCGTTTTTTGCGTTGCTTCTTGGTGCGCTCGTTGGACTCATTGATGACATTATGGAAATCAGAGGCTCAACTGATCAAAAAGCAGGTGGACTTTCGGCCAAAAAAAGACTCCTCTTTGTCGGTGTTGTTGCAACAGCTGTCTCAGTGTGGTTTTATGACAAACTTGAAATCTCCGAAATATTCCTCCCTTTTGTCGGTTATTTTGACTTAGGAATTCTCTTTATTCCATTCTTTATTTTGACTATGATCTTCATATATTCAGGAGGAGTGATCGATGGGGTAGATGGACTTGCTGGTGGAGTATTTACGATTGCGTTTGCTGCATACGGTATTATTGCTTTTTCAAATAATCAGATTGATCTGGCGGCTTTTTGTGCATTGATTGTTGGCTCAACACTTGCATTCTTATGGTTTAATATTCCACCTGCACGATTTTATATGTCCGAAACCGGCTCAATGGCACTAACTGTTGCTTTGACGACTGTCGCACTGATGACGGACAAACTTGGTGACGGGGCAGGGCTTGTTGTACTTCCTATTATTGCGCTTCCTCTCGTAATTACTGTACTTTCGGTTATGATCCAACTCACATCCAAAAAATTCCGCAACGGCAAAAAGATTTTTCTCTCCACACCAATTCATCATCATTTTGAAGCACTCGGGTGGCCGTCATACAAAGTGACAATGCGATATTGGGTGTTTGCTGTTATCTCTGCAACCCTCGGTGTAATAGTGAGTTTACTAATTAGATAACTCATGTACAAAAAAATAGATAAGCCCTTTTTTATACTTTCGCTCGCTCTCGTACTTTCGGGAATATTTATTTTTTACTCTGCTGCACTCGGTTTTGCTTCTCGGCGTAATTTAGAATATTCAAATCTTATTTTTAATCAACTTGTTATTGGTTTGATTGCTGGGAGCTTGATTGCCTTTATTGTCTTCGCAATTAGATACAAGTTTCTCAAAAAAGTTGCCCCATGGTTATTTTTGGTATCTCTCATTTCAATTTTTTTGGTTTTTATTCCAGGCATTGGATATGAATATAACGGCGCTCGTCGTTGGCTTTCTATTGCAGGTGTTTCATTTCAACCAACCGAGCTTCTCAAGATTGCAAGTATTATCTTTTTTTCTGCTTGGATCGCCAAATTCCAAAAACGAAATGAAAAGACCAAATTTGGAATTTATTCATTGGCGACAATTGTCGCGTTGACCGCAATACCTCTTCTGCGACAGCCTGACTATGACGCAATCATTCTTATTGCACTGCCTTTGACTGCAATTCTTTTGGTTTCCAAAGCACCTCTTAAAGAAATTTTTAAATACGGAGCTTTGGGAATGATTATACTTATTATCATAGGTTCATCTTTTTCGCACGTACGAACGCGAGCACTTTCTTTTCTGGATATTAATAGTGATTCGACAGGTGCTAATTTTCAAGTACAACAATCTCTTATTGCAGTTGGTTCAGGAGAACTTACTGGAAGAGGATATGGTAATAGTATTCAAAAATTCAAATATTTACCTGAGCCGGCAGGGGACTCTATTTTTGCAGTTTTCGCCGAAGAGATGGGGTTTTTAGGAGGGAGCTTTTTGATCATACTGTATACCGTATGGGCACTCCGGGGTTACAAAATCGCCACGCTTGTCAAAGATAATTTTTCAAAATATTTTATTACGGGAGCAATCACACTTCTCATCTCTCAGAGTTTTGTAAATATTGGGTCGATGCTCGGGATACTCCCTGTCGTCGGGATGCCTCTCGTATTTGTCAGCCAAGGTGGGACGGCCTTAATGATAAATCTATGCATTGTCGCAATCATCCTTGATATGTCGACAGACATCAAGGCATAAAAGCGTTACACTTTATATATGAAAAATATACTAAGATATTTTGGGGTAGTTCTGGTGATTATTGGTGTTCCTGCTGTGTGCTATTCATTTGCATATTCATATTTTTCTGGTCATATGGATATTGATACTGATCAATTTCCAGCTTTTGTTCAGACCAATACTCAACCTAAAGTCATCGCTTCAAAATTTCTCTTTGTTGGAGATATCATGATCGATCGAAGCATTAGAAAGGACGGTGAGAATTTGGGGTACGAAACTGTGTTTTCATGTTTGCCTCAAATGTTTGAAGGGTATGATGAAGTAATCGGTAATCTAGAGGGTACAGTGACGGACTTTGACTCGGTGAGTCGTGACGCTACATACCTTGCACCAGCAAGCTTTAGATTTACGTTCGATCCTGATGCAGTAGAGTTACTTGTTTCGAAAGGTCTTTCGATTGTGTCTCTTGCAAACAATCATATTAAAGACTTTGGACAAGAAGGTATCAAGCAAACTGATGAATACACCAAAGAGATGGGTCTTGTAACATTTGGTGATCCTCGAACTGGCAGTATAAGATATGCTATTCATGACACTAAAGGAGTGCGTGTAGCATTTGTACCCTATAATGAATTTTTTGGAACTCCTGAGCAGACATTAGAAGATCTTAAGACAGTCGAATCTATTTCGGACATTCAGATTATATATGCACACTGGGGCGATGAGTACGTACCTCCTCGTCAAAATGTCAAATTGCTTGCGAGACAATTTGTAGATACTGGAGCAGACTTGGTTATTGGTTCGCACCCTCACATCATTCAAGAAGTAGAAAAATATAAAGACGTTGAAATATATTACTCTCTTGGTAATTTTATTTTTGATCAATATTGGGAAGAAGCAGTGCGAACAGGGATGATTGTGGAGGTGATTATCGAAAATGGTGTAATTCAATCTACTTCAAGTAAACTAGTCGAAAGCAAAAGAAATGCAGGCACTTGCCTTCTTGAGTCAAAAAATCCCTCGATTCAAACTGAATAATTATTTTTATTATGTTCGCAGTAGGTAAAAAAAATAAAAAAATACCCTATATCCTCAAAAGATATCGGCTTTCAAAAACTGTCAAACTGAGAGTTCGAAATACGGGTGAGATTTTTGTTTCAGCCCCGTTTCGTATGAGTGTTACGTATATTGATAATTTTGTTGATGCACATAGTGATTGGATTCGTACAAAAATAGAACTTCTTCTGACTCATTCTCAAGGCCTTCCTCATACAACTTCAGGGGATTACCCAAAATACAAAGAAGACGCTCGAGCTCTTGTTTATGAACTAATTCAAGAGGTAAATGCACACTATAAATTTGTGTTCAATAGAATCACCATCAGAAATCAGCGAACAAGATGGGGAAGTTGCTCACGCAAAGGCAATCTAAATTTTAGTTACAAGCTTATTTTTTTACCTCGTCATCTCGCTCGATATGTTGTCGCTCACGAATTATGTCATCTTCAAGAATTTAATCATCAAAAGCAATTTTGGGATCTTGTTGCACAAACAGTACCAGAGTACAAAAAAATCGCTCAAGAACTCAGAACGTATCGTATATAAGCAAAGTATCTAGTAAGAGAGTGCGCAGAGTTTCTTGAGAAGAAAAACAATATGTTATACTTAGAGCATGAACATGACAGAAACATTTTATGCGCAACTCATACGTCCCGACTGGGCTCCGCCTTCATGGATTTTCGGACCAGTATGGACTTTGTTATATGCGCTTATTGCAATTTCATTTATCTGGGTATTTTATCAACTTTATCAAAAAAAGATCCCTAATTCTGTTGCACTTCCTTTTGCTCTTAATATTATTTTCAATATTGCATACTCACCAATACAGTTTGGACTTCAAAACATTACACTTGCAGCAGTCGACATTGTCCTTGTCCTTGCGACATTAATTTGGGCTCTTGTCGCAATATACAAATATGCCAAGTGGGTGACGTATATCAACATTCCATATCTTTTGTGGGTATCTTTTGCAACGGTGCTTCAATTGACTATCGTATATATCAATTAAGTAATTGATTGTATGAAGAAACAGATCAAAAAGATATCTTCTCAAAAACAACAATATTGGCTCGTTAAAAGCGAAAATACATGCTATTCAATTGATGATTTGAGGCGCGACACAGTAACTTCATGGTCCGGGGTTCGCAACTATCAAGCGCGCAATTATATGCGTGATGATATGAGAGTGGGTGATCTTGTGTTGTTCTATCATTCCAATAGTAAGCCGTCCGGTATATATGGTCTTGCGCAGGTGCATACCAAGGCACATGCTGACGAGTCTCAATTTGATCCAAAAGATGAACACTACGATCCAAAATCTTCTGTGCTACATCCAATATGGAGTTGTGTCGACATTGCTTTTGTTCAAAAATTTGATATTCCAATCACTTTACGTGAACTCAAACACAATCCTGTATTTCAAGATATGTATATTGCTCGAAAAGGGGATAGACTCTCGGTTCAACCTGTTGCTCAAAAACATTTTGATTACATACTACAGCTTGCACAAAAAGAGATTTCTTAAAAATATCTATATCTTACATATTTCAAAAATATGACAGTAGATCAGTAAAACAGTCGAAAACCTGTACATGTGGCACATAAGTACCCACCTCTTTTCAACAGTCGTATTTGCAATACTTGTAGTATAATCATTCTATGAAAATAGTATTTACAGGAGGACAAACTGGCGGGCATTTTTATCCTCTTATTTCTGTTACGCAAGAATTACGTCGACTCATTAGAGAAGAGCATCTTATCGAACCAGATATGTACTTTATGGCCCCGGATCCATATAACAAAGGAATACTTTTTGATAATGGTATTACATATAAACGAGTTATGTCAGGCAAACAAAGAGTGTACCCATCTTTCTTGAATTTTTTGGATAAGTTCAAAATTGCTTTCGGTATTGTCGAGGCGATTTGGAAAATATTTTGGATCTATCCCGATGTTGTTTTTAGTAAAGGAGGGTATGGGAGTGTTCCCGTAGTGTTTGCTGCTCGATTTTGGAGAATTCCATTGATTATACATGAGTCTGATAGTGCGCCAGGGAGAGCTAATGTGTGGGCAGGTAAATTTGCTCAAAAAATAGCCATATCATATCCTGACGCGGTGCATTATTTTGATACCAAAAAAACAGCGTGGACTGGTAATCCTGTTCGTGATGAGATCAAAACACCTGTACTTGATGGTGCGCATCAATATCTCAACTTCGATTCATCCATGAAGACTATTTTGATAACAGGAGGTTCTCAAGGTGCACAAGTGATTAATAATATTATTATAGATACACTTCCCGAACTTGTCGAAAAATATCAAATCATACATCAAACAGGCAAAAATAATTTTAAAGAAGTGAGCGAGACAACCTCACTTCTCCTTAAGTCAAATCCTAATGCTGAGCGATATACTTGTTTTGCCTATCTTAATGATACCGCCATGAAAATGTCTGCAGGTGCAGCTGATCTTGTCATTTCTCGTGCAGGATCAACTATTTTTGAAATCGCATCATGGCACAAACCAAGTATTATTATCCCTATTACCGAAACTAATAACGATCATCAACGCAAAAATGCGTATCACTATGCTCGATCAGGTGCATGTATTGTTATCGAAGAAAATAACCTTACTCCTGAGATTTTTTTGGCCGAAATACACAGATTACTTTCTCGACCCGAACTCCTCGAAGAAATGAAAAAAGGTGCAGAGCATTTTGCAAAGCCAGATGCAGGACGTTTGATTGCAAGGCAGATTATTGATACAGTGGTGTCACATGAAAAATAATCCCACCAACCCCGCTGTACGTGTCCGAATTGCACCTTCACCGACCGGTAATTTGCATATTGGGACTGCACGAACCGCATTATTCAACTATTTATTTGCTCAAAAAAACGGCGGTGCTTTTATTGTTCGTATTGAAGACACGGACAAAGAACGAAGTACTCTCGAATACGAAAAAAATATTCTTGACGGAATGAAACAACTCGGGATGGAGTATGATGAATTCTATAGACAATCAGAACGAACCTCTCTCTACAAAACATATCTTTTAAAAATGATTGAAGATGGTTTCGCATACGAATCTCAAGAAGAAGCTCGAGAAGAAGGGCAACGCGCTTCGGTTATTCGATTCAAAAATCCAAATACAAAAATTACATTCACTGATATGATTCGGGGTGATATTTCTTTTGATACCACTGACTTGAGTGATTTTGTGATTGCTAAATCCTTAGAAGAACCTTTGTATCATCTTGCGGTTGTGGTAGATGATCATGAGATGAACATATCGCATGTCATTCGAGGAGAAGATCATATCTCAAATACTCCCCGACAGATTTTGATACAGCGTGCAATCGGAGCAATTCAACCACTTTACGCACATATCCCACTCATCCTTTCAAAAGAAAGAAAAAAGCTTTCTAAGCGAGATGGCGCAACATCAATTGACCAATATGTAGGTCTTGGGTATACCAAAGAAGCAATTATTAACTTTCTTGCATTTCTTGGGTGGCACCCAGAAGATGATCAGGAAGTTTTTACCCTAGATGAACTCATTCAAGCTTTTGACATTTCTCGTATACAAAAAGGCGGCGCAATTTTTGATATAGAAAAACTTGGATGGTTCAATAAAGAACACATCAAAAAACTCTCAGATGAAGAATTCACTCGTATTGTAAACGAGTACTCCAAATTAGAGATCGAAAACCCTCTTATTCTCACATTGATACGAGAACGAATTACTATATATTCAGACATTACAGAAGTTACCAAGCATACTGGAGAATTTGGCTATTTGATCTATCCAACTATCGATTTAGAAACTCCTTCTAAAGCCATCTGGAAAGATAGTACACGGGAGCAAACAATCGAATATGTCTCCCATGTCATTTCGGCTCTCAAACACCTCGAGGATAGCGATTTTAAGGCTCAAAACCTCAAAGAGGCTCTCTGGGATTACGCAACAGAGAAGGGGAGAGGAGCAGTATTGTGGCCTGTGAGATATCTATTGTCAGGACTTGATAGGTCTCCTGATCCGTTTGTGAGTATGGAGATTCTTGGAAAAGACAAAAGTCTGGTAAGATTAGAGGATGGAATTTCGAAGATCTAGAGAATACATCACCACTATTTTGAAGGTATCGATACTTTGTTTTTTAATTTTTAGCACTTACTTTGTTGTTGTTCGTGCACAAGAGAGTCACGATGACCATGATGATCATGATCATTCCGAAACACATATTCTGCTCAATCTTGAAAAAGAAGAGTTCGGAAGAGGTGGTGCGGCAATCGAGACATTGAACAAACAAATCGATGATTACAGTGATCAAATCAAAAAAATTGATCGAGAAATTGAAGAGCAAAAAAAATTAATCCAGACTACTTCATCAAAAGCAGGTGAGATTCAAGCTCAAATTAATTCGCTTAATGCGACTCGTAAAAAATTACAAAGCGATGTGAGTCGAACACAAAACATTATTGCCAAATCACAACTCGAAATCGAAAAGCTTGATCTTGAAATGACCGAAAAAGAAAAGCGAATCGAAAATTCACAAGAAGGGCTTGCTGAATCACTCAGAACAATGAGTAAACATCGAGATGTGGCATTTTTGGAGCTTGCTTTTGATTCTCAATCAATCTCTGATTTTTTGTCAGAAATAATTGAAGTACGACGCTTCAAAGAGATGCTTATCAACAAAAAATACGAACTTCTCAATCTGAATCGTGAATTAAGTCAAAAAAAATCAGAGGAGGAACAAACAAAGGAAGAGCTCGAAAAAGAGCGGCAGATTTTGGCTGCACAACAAAACACCGTTATCTCAACTCAAAATGCTCAGACAAGTCTCCTATCTGCAACCAAGAGTGAACAATCAAAATACGAGCAACTTCTCAAAGAAAATCAAGCAAAGCGAGAACAGTTTGAAACACTGGTGCGAAGTATCGAATCTCAAATCAAAATTTTGATTGATCCCGGAACATATCCTGCTGCGAGCCGTGGAATATTAGGGTGGCCAGCAGACACTATTAGAATCACTCAACAATTTGGAGGTACTGATTTTGCCAAAAATAATCCCGGTATTTATGGTCGAGCATATCACCCTGGAACTGATTTTGGTATGCCAATTGGAACCAAAATCAAATCTTTGGAGGCCGGAGTTATCAAAGGACAAGATAATACTGATGCATATCCAGGATGTTATGCGTGGGGTCGCTGGATCGTAGTTGAGCATGATAACGGCCTTTCAAGCTTATATGCCCATCTTTCGAGCTCTCTTGTATCTACAGGACAACGTGTTGAAAAGGGTGAAGTTATTGCGCTCTCAGGTAATACAGGTATCAGCACAGGTCCACATCTTCACTTGTCACTCTATATCACACAAGGACTTCGGATTGGTAAATATGGAGCCTACAAACCAGGAGGCTCAGGGTGCGCCGCAACTAACGCATCAGGACCATTTGCAGATACTGACGCATATCTCGACCCTATGACATATCTTCCTGCTTTATAGCAGTCTTCCACAAGAGCTTTATGATATACTGTCGACATGAATAAAGAAAAAGGATTTTTGCAAATCATCGCTATCGTAGTTATTTTTGTTGTATTAGCAATTTTGTTTGGCAAAAATCCAGTCGAATTATGGGAAAGTTTTATTGAGCCTCTTATAAGTTGGTTATTTAATTTTATTGTACACGGAATCGAATTCTTGATCAGTTTCTTCACTTCTATTTTGAAACGAGCATAATAATGTATCGTTCGTCAGTTTCAATGTAATTACGTATGGTTATATATTATTACAACGATGTTGTATTTTTCTTTTTATCATTCTCTCGTTTAAGCATAAAAACAAAAACTGCGATACTTCCAACTGTCACAAGACCTACGGTTGCAATACCAACCGCACTAAGCCATGCAGGAGTATCAGATCCGATAAAGAGTCCTGTTGCACACAATACAAAAGTAGGGAAGAGATTAACGCCCATATGAATCAAAATAAAAGGTGTGTAGGCGATTTTGGTAAGACCAGCAGCGTAACTGGCAATCTCGGGCATACTAATAGCTGCAAGGCGCATACTCACAAAACCTTTGCGGGTAGACATGATTTCTAGAGCATTTTCGATATGGATCATGTTTTTTTGACCCATAAAATACTGAACAACAGGTCTTCCGTAAAATCTACTCAAATAAAATGTAATAGTCGCACCGATAAAGTCACCGATTAGAGAATATGCGACCGCTGGCCAAAAACCAAAAATAGGAACTGAGAACACATACAGAATAGTTCCAGATAAAGGTGCAAACACCACTGTTGATATTTTGGCAATTATATACAAAATCGGTGCCCATGGACCTGCACTTTCGATAGCAAGACGCATTGCTTCTGCGTCTACATAAGCAAACAATATAAACGATAAAATAAGTAATGCGCCAATAACTATAATCGACTTCGCATGCTCTTTCATGTATTTCATAGATAACAAAAGTATACCAGAACACGGTCTATTTCTAAACTTCATTTTCATATTTTGTGTTATACTCCCAATCATCATGAATCACTACAATATTATAGTCATAGGAGGAGGTGCGTCCGGGATGATGGCTGCGGGCCACGCCGCTAGGCAATATCCTCAAGCCACAATTGCTCTCATCGAAAAAAACAAGAGGCTAGGGGAGAAACTTTCGATTACGGGAGGTGGTAGATGTAATATTACAAATGCCACGTTTGATACCAAAGAGTTACTTGCGCAATATGGCAGAGCAGAAAAGTTTTTGTACTCGATGTTTGATCAATTCGGTGTTCAAGATACGATTGATTTTTTTGAATTGTTAGATGTACCCGTAGTTGTTCAAGATCGCAATCGAGCATTTCCCATGTCCGAAAAAGCAACCGATGTTACCGCTGCAATGATACGATACTGTGATATGCCCAACATCACTATTTTGACCAACACCACTATTCAAAAAATTAATGCGTCAGACTCACTTATTCAATCAATCGAAACTCAAAAAGGGGAGACGTTGACCGCTGATTCTTTTATTATCGCAACAGGAGGACTCTCCCACCCCGAAACAGGTTCGACAGGAGATGGATTTGAATGGCTCAAAAAACTTGGTCACAACATCAAAAAACCAACACCAACACTTGTTCCGTGGAATGTATCAGATACGTGGATTCATGCTCACTCAGGAACAGCAATTGATGATGTCAAAATAACAGTTGCAGTAGATGGTAAAAAATATTTTTCATGTATTGGACGAGTGTTATGTACTCATGAAGGACTTTCTGGGCCGGTGATTTTGAATAATTCACACAAACTCCAAGATGCACTTCAAAGTGGTTCGATCACTGCATCAATTGATCTTCATCCACACCTTAATCATAAAGAGGTTGATCAACTTGTTCTTGCTTCTTTTGAGTATAACAAAAACAAACTTCTCAAAAATGTTCTCTCTGATGTTACTAAGTTGCATTCGGCGCATCTTATTATTCAAAAACATATTCCGTATAATGTAATGACACCAGTTCACTCAGTATCCAAAGAATTTAGAAAATCACTTGTACATCTTCTTAAAGATTTACCCATCTTTGTACGTGGCTTACAAGGATACGAAAAATCTATTGTAGCTGATGGCGGAATCCATCTTGAAGAAATTGATACCAAGACCATGCAATCCTTAAAAATAAAAAATTTATATATTACCGGAGACCTTCTTGATATTAGACGACCGTCAGGTGGATACTCGCTCCAACTATGTTGGACTACTGGATTCGTGGCAGGCACATATTGTTTAGAAAAATAAAATAAAAATAAATTTTATCAAATCAAAAAATTCTTTGATCAAAGAGGGAAGTGAGTCCCCTGCTAAAAAGTCTGAAATTTCGAGCCTCTACAATGCCCCAGGTTGAATTTTAAAAAAGCAATTCGATGTCTGGATCATCTAAAATTGAGTGCAGAAGATATTAAATTGATCTCGGACATAGATAATCAGGAAAATGAATTTAAAATGGTTCGAAATGTGAATTTTACCATCTGTGCACAAAGATATTTTATTTAGTCAGATCTACTCAAGCAATATGGATATAAGGAGCACTAATACAATCCATACATATCATTCATACCGAGTATATAAAGCATAGTATTATATACTATATTAGTCGCAAAGATATATTGTGCGACATTGTTTCCTTATTACCCCTTTAGGGGGTGATTAGGAAACAAGAAGTACCCTTGTGGTGCGACATGATTTGATTTATCAAATCAGAAGTACTCTTGTGGTGCGACATTGTTTCATTATTGCCCATTTTAGCCCCCTGAAACAAAAAATATCCTCGAAGCATCTTTCCTATGTGACCCAAGAATGTAAAGAATTATTTACCGGACCTATGGCTCAAAATAAGAAACTTCACATGTTCCTTAACTATCGGATGGAGATCCTGCCTAAAGGTCACCAAGAGCGCTTCTTTCCAGTGTGTCATACCACTCTCATATGCATCGCGAATGTTGAAATACAGATTTTCTGCTTCTTTTTGCATTGTGATTGATTCTTGAGCATTTAGTTTCATTACACAATTATATCACCATAAGACACTCTAGAGAATAAAAATGGAAAAAGTCGAGCACGCAATTACGCATGCTCGACTCTGATGATCCTGCTCTACCCTTTTGAAGGTTACTGTAAAGTGAGGATCAATTTTTTGAAGGAGGCCTGTACTTCTCCTTCTGTGTCTCTAACAATCTCATTCAAGTGGGCACCTTAAGCTTGTAAGCTTTTATAATGGAATGCAGGGCAGTGTTTTCTTGCTTCCATAGCGCCTGATCAAAAGCCGATTGAGACGTGATCGAATCCGACCCCATCATTGCTTGAGCTTCCAATGAGAGCTCTGCCAACCTCAGTTCTATCAAGATTCTCAGCGGGCTAAAATTAAACGGGCCATTAGGTTGAACCCATTCCTTAAGAAATATCAGATTTTCGACATCTTCCTGAGTAGCCTTGCATGAGGCATGTCGAAATGTTCTCGCAATCAATCTATCAAACTGCTCCACCTGCTTGAGTGCAATGTTCTTAGTTAAGTACATACGCACCACAATCAGGGATGACAACACCAGAAAAATATCCGGTTCGACTCTGATTTTGACAAGAAGCTGTCGCATAAGCACATGCCGACGCCCTGGTTTGCGGTTATGAGCAATGTGCTCAAGTGTTAATTCCAGTTTACGAGCAACTGCCTCAAAGACAGTTTTTTGACGTGTTTCGGTTTTCGTTTTCATAAAAATACGAGGATCTTCCAACGAACTTTGAAGTAGGACAAGTAAAAGTTAAATTAATTGTCTATGAAAGAAATAAGAAAAACATACAAGCATCTTTCTTTTGAAGAAAGG
>JAULZV010000019.1:0-8121 GCA_032117135.1 Minisyncoccota bacterium | reverse complement strand
GAGGATTTCCCATACTTCCGGAGTTCCATCTTCAATAAGTTTTCCTGCTCCTCGTACGTTAAAGGCAAGTTCTTTGTGCATCAATCCAGAGATTACATATGGTCTGAAAAGTTCAAGAGCCATTTTCTTTGGAAGTCCACATTGATTAAGATTCAGTGTCGGTCCGATAACAATTACTGATCGACCTGAGTAGTCTACTCGTTTACCAAGAAGGTTTGATCTAAAGAGTCCCTTTTTACCTTTAAGGTTATCTGAAAGTGACTTGAGTGGTCGTTTTTGTGCCGGATTAGTTCCTGCATATGCCTGACTTCCTCGTCTCATTGAGTTATCAATAAGTGCATCAACTGCCTCTTGCAAGATTCGCTTTTCGTTTCGCAAAATCACTTCTGGAGCGTGGATGTCTTTGAGTTTTTTGAGTCGATTATTTCGGTTGATTACTCGTCTGTAGAGGTCGTTAATATCTGATGTTGCAGATCGTCCTCCATCAAGAGCTACCATAGGCCGAAGTGCTGGTGGGATCACAGGAAGTCGAGTCATAAACATCCATTCTGGTCTGATACCTGACTTGATCATTGACTTGAGAATACTGATTCGCTTGCTCATTTTTTCTTTTGCAGGACCTTTTGCCTTCGGGAATTCTTCTTCAAGCTCAGCAAGTACCTTTGGCATATCAAGCGCCTTAAAGATATCGTACAGTGCCTCCGCTCCAATTTTTGCATCAAAAAGAGTTGAGTACTTCATTGAGTATTTGTGGTAGAGAATTTCGTCAAGTACTACACCTTGCTGAATACTTTCGATTTCTCGCTTAGTATCTGTGAAGAGTTTTTTGAGTGCCTCTTTTGTCTTCTCGTCTCCAGATGATTTGAGTTTTGACTTAAATTCACTGTCGAGTTCTTTTACGAATCGAGATCGTTCATCTTCATACACCTTTGAGATAAGGTATCCTGCAAAATATACCACCTTTTCAACATCAGCAGGACTCATACCAAGAATCAATGAGATTCGAGATGGCATAGATTTCAAAAACCAAATATGAGACACAGGTGAAGCAAGATCAATATGACCCATTCGCTCTCGTCTCACAATTGATCGAGTGATTTCTACTCCACATTTTTCACAGACGATTCCTTTGTATCGGATTCCCTTATACTTTCCACAATAACATTCATAGTCTCGTTCTGGACCAAAAATTCTCTCATCGAAGAGACCGTTTTTTTCACTTCGCTGTGTTCGATAGTTAATTGTCTCTGGTTTTGTGATTTCACCAAAAGACCATCCAAGGATTTGTTCTGGAGAAGCGATTCGCAATTCAATCTGTGCGATGTCATTTTGTTTTGTTTGTTGTTTTTTCATACGAATGAATGCTATTGATTATTGGTTGAGTAATTTAGGATCATCATGTTCGACCAACTCAACATCGAGACCAAGTCCCTTGAGGTTATTGAGAAGTACATTGAATGATGCAGGAATATTTGCTTCGAGAATTGGGAGACCCTTTACGATTGCGTCAAAGGCAGCTGAACGTCCCACAATGTCATCAGACTTGTATGTCAAGATTTCTCGAAGAGTATGAGCGGCACCATGACCAAGGAGCGCCCAGACTTCCATTTCTCCGAATCGTTGTCCTCCGTTTTGTGCTCGTCCTCCGAGAGGTTGTTGCGTAATAAGAGAGTATGGACCAGTTGATCGCATGTGAATCTTATCTTCAACCATGTGGTGAAGTTTGAGGATATACATATATCCAACCGCAATATTTTGTTTGAATTGTTCTCCTGTTCGTCCGTCAAAAAGAGGCATTTTACCTGATCTGTCAAAACCAGCTTTTTCGAGCTCATCTTTGATTTCATCAGCAGTAGCACCACCGAAGGCTGGACAAATTGCTTGATAATCAAGCGCTTGCGCAGCAAGTCCAAGGTGAAGTTCGAGAATTTGACCAAGGTTCATTCGAGAAGGTACACCAAGTGGTGTCAAAATAATATCTACAGGTCGTCCATCTGGCATGTATGGCATATCTTCTTCAGGAAGAATTCGAGAGATAACTCCCTTGTTACCGTGTCGTCCCGCCAATTTGTCTCCAACTTGAATGTTTCGGAGCTGTGCAATTTCGATATGGATTCGCTTAAGGATTCCTGATTCGAGCTTGTCTCCGTTTTCTCGTGAGAAGACTTTGATTCCAACAATTCGACCTTGTTTTCCACCTTCTACTCGTTCAGATGTATCTTTTACATCACGAGCTTTGTCTCCAAAGATTGATCGAAGAAGTCGTTCTTCAGGTGTAAGTTGAGATTCTCCCTTTGGAGTAATTTTTCCAACAAGAATATCTCCTGGCTTTACATCAGCACCAATTCGGATCACTCCTTCAGCATCGAGGTTTTTGAGTTTGTTTTCGCTGACGTTGGGAATATCAGGAGTAGTTTGTTCTGGACCAAGTTTGGTATCACGAACGTTTACAACCACTTCTTCCATGTGAATCGAAGTCAAAGTAGAGTCTTTGACCAATCGTTGAGAAATAATAATCGCATCTTCGTAGTTATTTCCAGACCATGACATAAAGGCTACTAGAAGGTTTTTACCGAGTGCAATCTGACCATTGTCTGATGAAGATGTATCTGCAAGCAAGTCACCTTTTTTAACTTTTTGCCCAAGTGAAACTGTTGGTCTTTGATGATGGTTAGTAAAACTGTTTGTTCGAACAAAGTTATCAAGTTCGTATGTGTATTTTTTATTTTTAGAATCAGTGATTTCAATTTTTCGTCCATCAACATACGTTACTGTTGCGTCTGCATCTGCACGCGCAATTCGAGAATTGTTTTGGAGTACAAGTCCTTCTGTTCCTGTTGCAACAAGCGGAGCTTCAGATGTAAGTACTGGCACAGCTTGTTTTTGCATGTTTGAGGCCATAAGTGCTCGGTTAGCTTCGTCGTGATTCAAAAACGGAATCATCGAAGTTGCAATCGAGAATGCCTGACTTGTCGCAATATCCATGTAGTCTACATGTACTGCATCTACAATTTCTGGCTTACCATTGTGCCGAACGTTTACGTTGTTTGTCACAAATGTATTATTTTTCATTTCATGAGCTGCGTGTGCAATTCTGAACCCTTCTTCTTCAAGAGCATTAAGAAATACAATTTCTGATGTCACTTTCCCGTCTACAACTTTGACATATGGAGTTTCGATCAAACCATACTTGTTTACCTTACAGTAGTTTGTAAATCTAAGAATTAGACCGATGTTTTGTCCTTCAGGAGTCTGAATCGGACATACTCGACCATACTGTGATGGGTGCACATCTCGAACTTCAAGACCTGCTCGCTCTCTTGTAAGCCCGCCAGGTCCAAGTGCTGAAATAGTTCGCAGGTGCTCAATTTCGTGAAGCAGGTTGTCTTGTTGCATGAATTGAGACAACTGGTTAGTTGTGAAAAATTCTTTGATTCGAGCCTGAAGAGGACGAGGTGAAATAAAGTTCATCGGCAATACAGTGTCAGTCTCGATAGTAGACATTCGGTTTTGAATGTTTCGCTTCATTTGCGTCATACCTGTTCGAATTTTTTGTTGGAGCATTTCTCCAACAAATCGAACTCGTCTTGACCCCATATGGTCGATATCATCAGCTGATGCTTGTGGAGCATGGTTGAGTGAAATTGCATGTTTTACAATAATCGCAATATCATTGATGTCGATCAATTTATTTTTAAGTGTTTTCTCATCAGTTGGAAGACCGAATCGGTTATTAAACTTGAAACGTCCTACCTGAGAAAAGTCATATCGCTCTTCATTAATAATAGAACATACAAATTCCTTTGCGTTATCAAGTGTTACAAGATCACCATCTCGAAGACGCTTGTAGATATCAAGGTAGGCTGCGTTAACATCTTTGATTTCGTCTCGTTTGAGTGTTTTTTGGATTCCTTCGAGTGCAACTTCATCATCCTTGAAAAGGGCAAGGATTTGTTCATCTGTTTGAGCACCAAGAGCTCGGAGGAAGGTTGTGGCATAGAATTTTCGGTTTTTGTCGATTCGAACATACACAAAATCATTTGCGTCTGTTTCAAATTCGATCCATGCTCCTCGAGCAGGGATGATTTTGGCACCAAAGTAGCTTCGTCCTCTGATCATATTTGAAGTGAAGATCACGCCAAAAGATCGTGCAAGCTGTGGAACGATTACTCGTTCGATACCGTTAATAATGAACGTACCGTGTCGTGTCATCAATGGAAAATCAGCCATAAAAACCTCCTGTTCCTTCTCGGATCCAAGAGTTTTATTAATGAGTTTGATTTTGAACTTAATAGATGCTTCGTATGTGAGTTTGTTTTCTCGTGCGTACTTGTCATCATACTTTGGTTCTTCCATTTCAAAATCAACAAAATCCATTTCGAATTTTTTGCCAGAGTAATCAGACACAGGAGAAAACTCCTTGAGTACGTCTTTGATTCCGTCAGTTAGAAGCCACTTGAATGATTGAACCTGCCCTTCAAAAAGGTCAGGTAGATCAAGTAACGGTTGTTTATAATTCTTAAAATACTTCTTCTCTCTCGCACCTACGTGTTGTAGGTCAGTGTTGAACATGTTCATAGATGATTACCCCTTTTTTTAATCCCCTTTTAATAAATAAACATTAATCCCGAAGGATTTTATTTTTAAAATTATTTTGCTATACTTTAACCAACTTAATAGTTTGCCTTATAAAGCGAAATAAACCGTTTGTCGTTACTCAGTCGTGTTGGGTGGATTATAGTATAAATAAAGAAAAAATCAAGTACTTTTCCACAGTTTTGGCTTGACTGAGGAGGTTTTTGACAGTTTTAGGACTTTTATGGTCCAAATATATCCAGATTACCCTCTTTGCTCCTCTCTCCATGTATCAATGTGCTTATGATTGCCACCCTTGAGAACGTCCGGCACCTGATACTGTTGACCTTTATATTTGAGAATATCAGGACGAGTATATACCATTGGAGATGAAGGTCTTGTTTCTTCGAGCGAGTCGAGTGTACCGAGAACACCCTTGATTTGTCTTGAGACACAATCAGTCACAATCATAGCTGGTAATTCCCCACCAGTGAGAACATAGTCCCCGACTGATATTTTTTCGCACGGGAAAATATCGAGTACCCGAGCATCGATCCCCTCATATCTACCACATACAAGAATAAGATTTTTGCAGGTCGAAAACTCTTTAGCTTTGAGAGTAGTGAACTGCTCACCAGAAGGAGTGAAGAATAGTATTTTGTAGTCTTTCTTTTTACCAACTGCTTTACTAATTGCTTTAAGAATAGGTTCGGCTCGCATGACCATACCAGGACCACCACCATATGGCCGATCATCAACTCGCTCTTTTGGTTTAAGAAAATCGATTGGATTATAAAATGTTACCCGAATTTTTTTTTCGGAAATAGCTCGCTTGAGAATTGATGCGTCAAAATACGAATCAAATGATTGAGGAAAAATTGTGACAATATGAAAATGCATATATCGATAGTATCAGATTTAGCAAAAAGAAAAACCCGTACGGATTTGACGTTGTATACGTACAAGTACATAGCATACCGCATACAAAAGGGTCGCCCTTCGGGCGACCCTTTTGTAATTATATTTTTACACTATCTTATAATGTCTCTAACGCTTCTTCGACAGACTTAGGAGCTCCGCCCTCACGTCCATCTGGTTCATTAATCTTCAAATTCACACGAGCATTGTTTTTCATTCCAACAACTCGAAGGAGAGTTCGGATTGCTTTTGCAGTGTTTCCGTCTCGTCCGATAATCTTACCCATATCCTCTTGGTCTACCTTGAGAGTTAAGAGTACACCCATTTCATCCACTGTTCGTTGTATCTCAACTTTTTCTGGCTTATCTACTAGTGCCTTCACTACTTGTTCGAGAAATGCTTGGTCGAGTTCTTTCATGTATATTCAATTTACTGCTAATCCGCGTGCACAGCACACATATTGAATTATCCTATCAATCAGAGGATAGTCAAGAATTCAACAGAGGAAAACTTTATTCAGTAGCTGGAGTTGCTTCAGACGCAGGAGCATCTTCAACTTGTGGTTCGGCTGTTTGAGCTTCTTCAGCTTGTGGTTCAGGAGCAGTTTCGGCAACAACTTCTTTTTTTGGATGTGTCTTTTTTGGAAGTGCGTTTATTTTTTTCTTGTCGATTACTTTTTCTGAAACAAGGAGGTTGTGTACGGTATCAGATACTTGAGCACCTTTAGCAATCCAAGCAGTTACCTTTTCTTTGTTAAGTGTATTAGCATTCTTGTCGCGTGGATCATATGAACCAAGTACTTCGATAAATTTACCGCTCTTTGGTCCGTTTTGAGAGTTACCAACAACAACACGAAATACTGGTTCGTGTTTTTTACCTACTCTTTGTAGTCTTATTTTTAGCATGGACCGTATCATAGCAGATGCCTATGTATCAGTCAATATAGCGAATAGCCTCACCAAAAATCACACTATGCGTATAAAAGAAAGAACCCGGCGCGCATGCGCGCCGGCCCCATGAAAACTAGACACTTCTTGATCGCGTTTTATTTATAATACCTCATACCATGTGACAAACCCGCACAAATGCACTACTATATGCAGTATATATGGAAATAAAAATAAGCGTCACATCAAGAGGGTCTGGATATTTTATCGACCCTACCACCGAAGAATTTACAGAAATACAACCCGAGCACATGCTCAAAGCCCTACATGGCGACATTGTAGAAATTAGAATGCTAGCCGAGCACCTCAATGACAAACCTCAAGCTCAAGTTACTGCTATTGTCAAACGTAACCGAGTTACCTTTGTCGGCTATATCGAAAAAAAGTCTGACGACCAAGCTCGTCTTATCCCTGATGACCGACGCGTGTATGTTAATTTTTATCTTTCCCCTGAAGACTCCAAAAAAGTCGAAGCAGACTACAAGGTACAAGTTCGCCTCACTGATTGGTCAAACGAAAACCCTCAAGCCGAGTTAGTGCAAGTAATCGGTCCAAAAGGTAACCATGAAGTAGAGATGAAATCCATCTTGCTTGAAAAAGGTATTATCGCAGACTTCAGTCAAGCAATTATTGATGAAGCCAAGGCACTCCAAGCTGCATGGTCACCCATTCCAGCAGACGAGATCACCAAGCGTCGTGATATGCGTCAGACGACAACCTTTACCATTGACCCTGTCACCGCAAAGGATTTTGATGATGCCCTCTCAATCAAAAAAATCTCAGACGATATGTACGAGATTGGTGTACACATCGCTGATGTATCTCATTTTGTGACCCCTGGGAGCGCGCTCGATAGTGAAGCCAAGGCACGCGCATTTTCGGTCTATCTTGTAGATCGTACCATCCCCATGCTTCCTGAGATTCTTTCAAATGATATTTGTAGCCTTAATCCAAATGAAGATAGGCTTGCATTCTCAGTGATCTTTCATATCAACACCAAAGCGCAGGTTTCGGATGTGTGGTATGGACGCACGATCATTCATTCAGACAAACGATACTCGTATGAAGAGGCCCAAGAGATCCTTGATGCCAAAGAAGGACTTTTTTATGAAGAACTCGACACTCTCAACCAAATCTCCAAAACACTTGGTGCCCACAAAATCGCAAACGGTGCCATCAAATTTTCATCCGAAGAATTCGAATTTGTACTGGATGAATTCATGTTCCCGACTGCTATCAAAAAGAAAGCTCATATCGACACACACAGTTTGATCGAAGAATTTATGCTTCTTGCTAACAGATCGGTTGCAAAATATATTTTTGAACAAGACGAAAAGCACAACGGAGGCAAAGCAGTAGGATTAATGTATCGTGTTCATAATTCTCCTGACGTTGATAAGTTGCAGGATTTGACTGTATTTCTTAAAGCAATGGGATACAAACTCGAAATCAAACCTGATGGAACCGTAGATCCTAAAGACATCAACAGATTACTCGCCGAAGTTGAAGGTAAACCAGAAGAAAATCTTATTTCAAGCGCGACAATCAAGACAATGTCAAAAGCAATTTATTCAATTGAGAACCTTGGTCACTTTGGTCTCGCGTTCGATTATTATACGCACTTCACCTCCCCTATTCGTCGATATCCTGATCTAATCGTACATAGAATGCTTGGATATTT
>JAULZV010000018.1:0-3001 GCA_032117135.1 Minisyncoccota bacterium | reverse complement strand
TGTACGGCTACATCATGCAAAACTTTCCCGCGTTGATCGAAGACTGCGTATTCAAGCCGCACCTTGAAGCTGTGCTTTCTATTCCACAGAGAGCGCCTGAAGGTGCAATTCTTCGCACAGAAAGCGCAATGGAGCTGCTTGATCGCGTGAAGAAGTTCAATCTTGAATGGGTTCGCAACGGACATCGATCTGGCGATAACTTCCACAACGTTTCTTGCACAATCTCTCTGAAAGACGAAGAGTGGGAGTCTGTTGGTGACTGGATGTGGGATAACAGAGAAAACTATACAGGAATATCAGTGCTTCCTTACGATGGCGGCACATACGTGCAAGCACCGTTCGAAGATTGCTCGAAAGAAGTATTTGAGAAGATGGTGCAACATCTGCACGATATCGATCTCTCACTTGTTCAAGAATATGATGACAATACTGCGTTAACAGAACAAGCTGCGTGTGCAGGCGGCGCGTGCGAAATAAAATAAGGAAAAAAATATATGTCGCTAACTAACGATTCATTTTTGTACGAACTAGAGTGTCCAGTGTGTGATACATACTTACATCTTATTGTAATGGAACTTGACGAAAAGCCTGTCAATTGTCCTATGTGTGGCACTGAAACAGACTGGGAATCACTAACAGAATAAAAAATAACATTGTGAAAGTTGCGGTTTGTATCAGCGGTGTTCTGCGCGGATTAGCAGAAGAAAATATTAAAATAATGAAAGAAATATTTCCTTATGATTTCTTTCTATCTACGTGGAACACCGTTGACAAGTTTACTCCATTTGAAGATATAAAAACTTATGAAGAACCAAGAACCCTTGATCTTTCAGAAGTTTATCATCCTAATAAAAATTTACGTATAAAATTAACACATGGTCAAAAACAAATAATTGCTCACGCATATATGCTGCGCGATTTATCTTTAGAATATGATTTCATCATTAGAGCTAGATTCGACGCAAGAATTAATTCTAAAATAAAATGGTCAAATTTTGTTGATGTTGCGTATGAAAAACAAATTCCTATAGGAATAGGAAGTCAAGTTTCAATCGAGTCGATGGATCACACTAAGAAAATAATTTATGGACAAAAAGGTGAACGCACCACTACATTAGGTGGTGGATTAAATGATGCTATAATTTTTCATCCTAGAAAATTATTTTCTTCAGATAGAGTGTTCGAATTGTACGAATCGAAAACTTTAAAAATATGTGAATTTGGATGGTGGCAAATTCTTGTAGAAGAAAATTTTGGTAATGTCTCTTATGAACACGATCCTTGTGAGAACTATATAGGTGGTGTCTTATTAGATAGATATTTAAAATGATGATGGCATCTGATTGGCATTACGATAACGAGATATTCGATCCTGATGAAGAATACTTAAAACAGTATGTTGGATTTGTGTATTGTGTGACAGAGCTTTCTACCAACAAGAAGTACATTGGTAAAAAGCTCTTTTGGTCTTCGAAGACATTGCCCGTCACGAAGACACGAAAGAAAAAACAAAGGGTGAAGATACAATCTGATTGGAAAAAATATTACGGCTCATCTCAAGAAGTACAGATTCTAGTTGAAGGTGGTGCACTTTTCAAGAGAGAAATTCTTAGACTGTGCAAATCAAAGGGCGAATGTTCGTACTACGAAACAAAACTTCAGTTTGATAATGATGTGCTGCTGCGTGATGATTACTTCAACAGCTTCATCGGCTGTAAGATACACGCAAAACATTTAAAACTATAAATAAAAATATCTTCTACATATGTTTTGGAAATTAATTTAAATGCTGAAATTCAATCAGTACGTTCAAATAGATGAAGGTATCAACGATCCAGCCATATTCAAAGCAGTGTTTCTTGCAGGTGGTCCAGGTTCGGGTAAATCTTTTATTGTAGGCAAAACAGGTCTTCCCGCATTAGGATATCGTGTTGTAAACTCAGATGATGCATATGAAATTGCTATGCGCAAAGCTGGCATGAAAATGGATCCTGAGAGTATTTTTTCTGTGAGAGGTCAGACTCTACGCGGCAGAGCAAAAGAGATTACCGGCAAAAGAGAGGAACTCTACATCAAAGGTCGTCTTGGTCTTGTCATTGACGGCACAGGAAAAGATGTTGATAAAGTTAAAAAGCAAATAAGCAAAATGAAAATTCTTGGCTATGATGTAGCCATGATCTTTGTTAACACAGACTTGGAGACCGCTCTGGAACGCAACAGGCAGCGCGAAAGATCATTGCCCGACTCAGAAGTCGAGTCTTACTGGAGAGATGTCCAGCGCAACGTAGGAGCGTTCCAGACGCTGTTTGGATCAAAGCATTTTCATATTGTTGATAATTCAGCAGGAAAAGATTTTAAAAGTGAAACTTTGAGAGCATATCGTGCTATTCAAAAGTTCACAAAAGCACCGCCTGAGAATAACATTGCAAAAACATGGATAGAGAAGGGCGGTAAAGAGTAACTTTTATACTTGACATTTACGATTTGTGGTGTGTACAATCAATTTCACATCACGCAACAGTGAGAGAACATAAATATGCACATAAACAACAAACACGTTTTTGAGATACTTGAAAAAGTAAGCAATGCAAAAACTAAGAAAGAAAAGATCACACTACTGCGAGAGAATGATATAATGCCGCTTCGTGACGTATTAAGAGGCACATTTGATGATGCAATACAGTGGAATCTGCCTGATGGAGTGCCACCGTACACACCAAATATTCCAGAGTCTCCTCCGTCTTCGTTGTTTAAGCAACATCTTAAATTCAAATATTTCGTAAAAGGACTGCGTGAGAGTAGCGGTCTTAATCCTATTCGTCGTGAAAGAATGTTTATCGACATTCTTGAGGCGATACATCCTCGTGATGCTGAAATTCTTGTTGAGATGATCAATAAGAAATCTTCTGTGAAAGGTTTAACCAAAGAACTAATTAAGGAGGCTTTTCCTGGTCTGTTAGTGAAATAACAATAATTTCTTAGATTTAAGGAGTGTCCATGG
>JAULZV010000017.1:0-5824 GCA_032117135.1 Minisyncoccota bacterium | reverse complement strand
CCATACCCTGAAGATGCTTGTTGGACGGTGCCATTTATTTTCCATGTATATACAAGGCCGGTGGCAGAGATTTGGGTGCCGTTTGAGTTTGTAAAATTTGGAATCGCAATAAAATCAACAACAGCCTCGCTCGTATACCGTTTTTTGCCCTTAAAGAATGGATGTGCATATGTTTGAGCCTCATAGATAAGGTCAACATCTGCAGGACTAATAACAAAAGTTTTGCTCACTACCCCACCACCATCCTTTTCGATTCGAACAGTTATTGTACTTGTTCGACCACTTTGCGGCGCAGTGAATTCAAAAAGAGTTGCTCCTTGTTGAGTTGTGATTATTTTCCCATCAATACTCCATGCGATATTGGCTTTGTTCAGGTCGGATAGATAACTTGTAAGTCTAATGCTCACTCGTTCTCCTGCTTTTGGAATACTAGGGATTTGTTGCGCACTTATTTGTTCTTCTACTCCTGTTGGGAGTCCTGTATTAGGATCAACAAGCGAAGATACATCAAAGACTTGTTGCGAAAGCGCATCTTGAGAAAAGAGAGTGACACAGAGAACAAGAAAAAGACCTAGAACTGTAAAACTATATTTCATTACAGGAAATTATAGCATATGAATTTATTTTAAAATGTATTAATAGACAAAAATGAGTGAACAATTGATCGTCACTTAAATGTTATCCATCAATGAATACATTGGAGAAATCATGGAGATCGCAAAGAATCCTACTCCAACTCCCACAACAAGCATCAAAAGTGGTTCAACGATGGTGGACATATTCTTTGTTTTTTGGTCGACCTCTTCTTCATAAAATTCTGCAACTCGCAAAAGCATATTACTCAAATCACCTGTTTCTTCCCCTACGGCAACCATTTCTCCTACAAAAGCCGGATAGTATTTTTCGTTATCAATAAAGACTTGTGAGATTTTGTCACCCGTCTCTACCTTTTTCTCTGCGAGTTCGAGAATATTTTGAAAAATATGATTCGAAACCACTCCTCGAGTAATTTGCATTGCTTGCAGATAAGGAACACCAGCCTTTAGAAGTGAAGAAAGGGTTCGGGCGGTTCGAGCTGAGTTAATTTGTTTAGAAAGCTCTCCAAATACAGGTGCTTTGAGCACTATAACATCCAAAATTCTTCTTCCGATTCGACTTTTGACCATGGTGATCATGCCGAGAATAATGAGTGCGAGTGATCCAAAAAATAAGATTGTCTCATTTTTGAGAAAATTAGAAAGACTAATAATTATTTGTGTACTGACAGGCAAATCAACTTCAAGTTCGATAAATGTTGCCGAAAGTGTCGGTACAATAAAAGTCATCATAAAAAAACCAACAATACCCATGGCCGAAATAATTACCCCTGGATATACCATTGCCCCTTTTACTTTTTTCATAAGAAGGTAGTTTTTTTCGAGTTGTCCTGAAATATTAGAAAACGAATCGGCAAGGTTTCCTGATTCTTCACCAGCGCGCGTCATTGAAACAAAAAGTGAATTAAAAACATGTGGGTAGCTTTCAAGAGCCGCACTAAAAGAGCTCCCTGCTTTAATTTTTTCGTTTATATCAATAAGAATTTTCTTGGATTTGGGGTTGCGACTTTGCCTTGTGATTACTTCAAGCGCACGTGAAAGTGAAAGTCCTGCATCAAGCATCGAGCTAATGTTTCGTGCAAAGGAGATCTTTTCGGGCATTTTGAAGGCTTTGAATGTAATTGTAAAACTAAGTTTTCTTTTTTTATCTTGCTCTACAGAGATAAGTACAAACCCTTCTTCTTTAAGAATTTTTGCCAGAATCTGAGGATTTTCAGCTTCCCGTTTTCCTTCGATCATGTGACCGTCTTTTTGTAATGCTTTGTATGCAAAAATCATAAATTATTCAGAAACTACACGAAGAACTTCTTCGATAGTGGTTACTCCTTGAACCGCTTTATAAATACCGTCTTCAATCATGGCAAGCATTCCTTCTGATTTGGCTTGTTTATCAATCAATTCAGTTGTTTTGCCTTCGATAATAAGATTTCGAATTGTGTCACTGATGCGAAGTACTTCATAAATGCCAACTCGACCATCATACCCATCCGAATCTGTTGTGACTTTGGGTTTGTAAAATGGAATTGTTTTCCATGTGGCCTTTTTATCTACCACCTTCTCTTCCTTAAGGACTTCGAGAACTTTTTCGAGGTTTACAGATTTTTCGAGAGATGCAATAGCACTTGGTGTCAAAAAATACTTTTCTTTTTTGGCCGTGAGTTTTCGGACGAGACGTTGGGCAATAATAACTCGAAGTGTCGATACAAGAAGAAACGGTTCGGCACCCATATCAGTAAGTCGTGGAATTGTTCCTGCTGCTGAGTTGGTGTGAAGAGTTGAAAGCACAAGGTGTCCTGTAAGTGCGGCGTTAATAGCAAGTGATGCAGTATCTTTGTCTCGAATTTCTCCTACCATAATGATATCAGGATCTTGACGTACAAGAGTTCTCAATCCATCGGCAAAAGTAAACCCAATTTCGGGCTTCACTTGAGTTTGGTTAACTCGCTTCATTTGGTATTCGACCGGATCTTCGATGGTCGAAATATTAACATCGGGTGTATTAAGAATGTCGAGCATGGTATAGAGTGTGGTTGATTTTCCTGATCCGGTCGGTCCGGTAGTAAGAATCAACCCTGTCTTTTGTCGTAATCCATTATGGAGTGCTTCAAGTCCTTGTCCATGAAACCCAAGTGACTCTAGACTAAAATGCCCGCCTCCTTCTCGGAGTACACGCATTACGGTTTTTTCTCCGTAATACACAGGCAAAATCGATACTCGAAATGATACTTTTTCTCCATCAACTTCTATTTTGAATCGTCCGTCTTGGGGCAGTCGTTTTTCGTCCAGTTTGAGATTGGCGAGCACTTTGATACGGGCGGTAATTGAGAGGGCGCTCCGCTTAGGAAGGGTCATTGCATCGTGCAAAATACCGTCGATACGATATCGAACCACAACTTGATTTTCGAGAGGTTCGATATGAATATCAGATGCTCCTTGCAAAATAGCGTGTTTGAGAAGGGTGTCTACGATTTTGACAACTGGTACGTCTTCGGCAATTTTTTTGAGATCTGCTTCTGATTCGATACTTCCTTCGTCTTCGAGAACTTTAAGATCCCCCATTTGAGTTTTGATGATATCTCCCAAATCGGCCTTGAGACTTTTTTGATAATTCAAAAGAGCTTGTTTCATCGAAGTTGATGAAGTAAGTCGAGCTAATATTTTGAGGCCAGTTTTTTTCTTAATAAAATCAATTGCACTCAAGTCATCAGTATCAATCATTGCAATTTCAAGATCATTCCCTTTGTGTTTGTAAGCAATAATATTGTGATTACGAGCAATTGGTTCGGGAATAATGGTGAGAGTTTCGTACGGGATTTTTTCGAGTCCAATATCGATATAAGGAATTCCAAGAATATACGCCTGTACTCTTCGAAGGTCGTCTTCGTTTATTTTGCCATCAGCAACAAAGTATTCACCGACATTACTAAATTTTGAATTATCCGCGAGCTCTTTTTCGGCAAGAGCAATTTCTTCTTTGCTCACAAGACTTGAGTCGAGTAGAAAATTTTTTAACTTTTCATTTTCAATATACATGTATCAAAATTGTATCATGCAAACTTGTTTTTGTTTGCTTTTCTTGTTCACATTTTGTAAAAAAAGATCTTTCATTTTTTATGTATGTTCGACTCGCTTAATCTACTGATTGAGTGTTGCAATTAATTTTTGAACTTATAAAACTATAATAAGAAATAGACTGCCGACTTTTAGTTTAGATTCAGATTAGAATTTAGCACTTCTGTTTGACATTCGTCCTTAAACCCTATACAATACGCACAACGATTTAAAGAGTGTCACTCAGGAAGTTCGCCCAACGGCGGACTTTCTTTCGTTCAAGATTATATCAATAACAACAATAGAATATGTTTGACTTAAAAGTAATTCAGGCGGTACTCACCCAACTTGAAGAAGAAAGAGGAATCCCTAAAGAGAAAGTAATTGAGGCAATCGAATTTGCGCTTGCAAGTGCCTACAAAAAAGAATATGGAAAAAAAGGCCAAATTGTTCAGGCTAAATTTGATATGAATACTGGAGATGTTGAATTCAGACAAGTAAAAACTGTCGTTTCTCAAGATCAAATTATTGAAGGTGTTGAGGAGTTTGAAGGAGAAGTGGATCCAGAAAACCCAAAGATTTTCTTTAATGATGAACAACACATCTTGATTGAGAACGCAAAACTATTTAGAAGTAATGCAAAAGAAGGTGATGAAATCGAATTTCCTCTTGAAAACAAAGGAGATTTTGGTCGAATTGCTTCTCAGACTGCAAAACAAGTTATTATGCAAAAAATCAGAGAAGCCGAAAAAGTTTCTGTGGTTTCTGAATATGGAAAACACGAGGGTGAAATCGTAAATGGTACCGTTCAACGAATGGAACGAGGTTCAATCTTTGTTGATATGGGTCGAGCAGTTGGATTTCTTGCGTACGATGAGCAAATTCCAGGTGAGCGATTTGCACAAGGTGAACGAATCCGTGCTTACTTGTACAAAGTAGAAGAATCTCCACGAGGAGTATTCTTGAAGCTTTCAAGGTCACATCCTAAGTTTTTGGAACAACTCTTTGTTGCCGAAGTACCCGAGCTCGCTCAGGGTGTTGTTGAGGTAAAAGCAGTTGCACGAGAAGCCGGAGCGCGATCTAAGATTGCAGTGTATTCGTCAGATGAACATGTTGACCCTGTTGGAGCTATGGTTGGACAACGAGGAGTGCGTGTAAGTACTATCATGTCCGAACTTGGTGGAGAAAAAATTGATATTATTGAATGGTCAAATGATCCTGTTGAGTTTATTGAAGAGGCGCTCTCGCCTGCATCTGTTCTCGATGTTGTTTTGGATGAAGATGCAAAAGTAGCTAAAGTGATGGTCGCCGAAGATCAACAATCTCTTGCTATTGGTAAAGGGGGTCAAAATGCAAGACTTGCTGCCAAACTTACTGGATGGAAAATCGACGTACAGGCCGTAGAAGGAGTTCGAAGTCGAGATGAGGAAGAATATGACAATTAATTATACAGATTAACTACACACAACTATGAACTTATGGCACGATGTCCCATTGGGAGAAAACGCACCTGAAGAATTTAACGTTATTATCGAAATTCCAAAAGGTTCTAATAATAAATATGAGATTGATAAAGAAACTGGTCTGATTGCGCTTGATCGAGCCAATTATTCTGCCGCGCCCTACCCTGTAGATTATGGGTTTGCTCCACAAACGTTGTGGGAGGATGGTGACGCTCTTGATGTTATTGTTTTGACTACATGGCCACTAGACGTCGGTATTGTTGCTCGTGTGCGACCTGTTGCAGTTATGGAAATGATTGATGATGGAGACTCAGATTACAAAGTGATCGCGGTTCCACGAGATGATAAGCGATGGGATGACACACAAGATCTGATTGATCTTAATAAACACAAACTCTCAGAGATTCAACACTTCTTTGAGACTTACAAGGCTTTGAATGGTAAAAATACATCCGTTCAAATCCATGGATTTAAGGACAAAAAAGAAGCATGTGAAGCAGTGCAAAAATCTATTGTGTTGTACAAGGAGAAGTTTGGAAAATAAATATCTAAAAAATATAAAAAAAAGGGGGGGCGCCTGCGGCGCCCCCCTTTTTTTATTCCACATCTTCTTTGATATACTCTATACATTATTAATCATAATTTTTTGTATGAAAAAGAATGTACTAGGTGGAATATGTGTTCTACTATTGGCCATGATACAAAGTGAAGTGT
>JAULZV010000016.1:0-7821 GCA_032117135.1 Minisyncoccota bacterium | reverse complement strand
AGACGAGGTGGTATATAAGGAGTGATACATTGTGTCTCTTTCGTATGTGTTCCATACATCAAGAATACCATGTGGACCGATGCAGAGCATCGAGGAATTCTGGAGATTAAAAAACCCTCCACAATACCACAAACAAGATTCATATATTATACAAATATAAGGACATGGGTTAGAGGAGAGAGATTTGTATCGCTCGCCATATCCTCATATCCGATTATGATCTTGCAGGTGGTATTGTGGAGGGTTTTGTATATCATAAAACAATTACAATTACCTACAAACACACAATCTTGTGTTAAAAGGTTATGTGTTTGAAAAGTAGCTCGAATTAACGTATCGAGCAGTTGGACCACCATAGTCTACGAACACTGCATGTCAGGCTCACGCTTTAAAAAGGTGACAACAATGAGCACTTATGGATCAGAGGTTGAGTGCTATCCTCAGAAGAGTCTATTCCTCTTTGTCACCCTCCAGCAGGTAGTCGTACTCGGAAGAGTACGTATACCCACTGTTGTAGTAGGTTACTGGCGCAACTCCACTGTCAGGATCAGTCTGGGCATTACCCACACAAAAACCTGCAATGAAAGATCCGCCAATAGCAAACCCTACAAGAAGGGAAAGGGTCGCATATTTCATACGATTACCTTTTACTTGTTTTTTTCACAGTTCCAAGTTCGGGCCGACATACCCTATCCTCAACTGCCGCTTCTTTGAAAGGCTTGCGGGGCCTATACTATTTTTACGGGATAGCTCCCGTCTATGAAATCCGTCAAGTGCGTAAAACCTGAGTTCATTCTTCTGTTCACACCCCTTAAGAGAGGGGCGGGTCCACTACTCGGGAGTGATGGTGTAGACGACGAGACCATTATGATCGTCGGATGCCACTTGAACGTGATATCCGGACGACACGATCTCGTCTTCAAAGGTCTGAAGGTCTTCCATGGTGGAGTACTCGACTCCCATGAAAAACGCTCCACGACCTTCTCTCACCGCCCTGATAGCTCTCGCCATCAGGTCCGCTCCACCCCATGCGATAGTCTCGTTACGGGTAGCTGAAGAGAAATCAATCTCCCACTGCCAACCCAACTCGACCATCGAGACCAGAATCTTCAAAGGATTCTGGTTTTCAGGAGCTTCGCGGATTTGTCCCGCGTATGGACCAGTCAAGCATTTGATCTTGACCATAGAATTGAACCTGAGAGTCAACAACAGTATGTTGCGGACTCTAGAAGTTGGAGATTTTTTCTAAATCTCCAGAAACTATCCGACACCACGTCGGAAACCTTTTTACAAAGCTTATTCAGCCCAACCCACACCCAGTGTGTAGGAACTGTACTTTGAGAGGATGCACCTCTCATACTCACCACTACGCAGGTGACGCACACAAGTTATTTAACCCATGAAACCCACCAATTTTCACCATGATAAATCACGGCTCTATCTGACAGGTCGGAAGGAAAGTCTCGATGAAACCTCCATTCTCCACCTTTCTCTTTTCGGAGAGATTTGAGTGGATTCTGTCCGTGACGATAATGCTTCAAGAGTCGGCGGAGAACGCCGGTTTTATCTTTATCTGCTCTTTGATTTGCGTATTCATGAAACATCTGAGCGTCAATGCGACGCGCAAGCTCTGAGAGTTTTTTCTGATTACTCTCAGAATACTCGGCTCGACATAGACGATCATACTCATCTTCCAGACCAAGCCTTTTAGCCACAGACCAGAAGTCATTCTCATACTCAGCCTGTTCGGCACTATTATCATACATCTGGTTCGACGTATAAAGTCGACCCTCAGCCAAACATTTCTCCTCACTTTCGGTAAGATACGGTGTGCGATCCCCACACCCTGTTGATGAATCAACAAGCTTACCCTCTTTGATAAGAGCGAAGCTGTCTGCAGCCTGATCACCCCACTGATATGGCATTTTGTGGATACCATCTTTCATGGAAGACCAGGGTGTGAAACTATCCCAGAGGAAGCGAGCCTCGAGGTATTCCTCGAGGGTTTTTACAACCTCCCAATCATAGGCGTTAAAGCCGTGGTCTTTGCAAGTGTAACCTTGCTCAGAAATAATTTCCGAAAGCTCTTCTTCACTGAAGCCGAAGAATCCTGTGAGAGATTTTTGACGTGAATGAGCGCTGGTGCCGTAGAAACAGCCGACTATTCCTTTCTTTCCAACTAGCGACACTTCCATGTCGCTGATTTTTTCGTCATCATGCCAAGTGCATTCTCCTGTTCCTTTTCTTTTTTCTTGCACCCATTTCCCTTCAAGGTCTTGGACCAAGAAAATAACGAACTCGCCGCTTTGGAAACCGTTCGACAGAAATACGGAAGATTCAGTAATAATTTTCATCTCAACAATAGGACTTTCACCTGTTTTTCCGATTTAGTAAATGCCGGATAACGCATTTCGATCAATCTGATCTACACCTGCAGCCATGCAAGTGTGTTATAAAAATCTATTTTAATGACAGACGTTCACAACACACCTATCTATTACAAAAAGCAATAAATTGATGTAGTTTATTTCGATATATAGTTGTCAAAGACCTCCTCACTCGACCCTCAAGTTTCACTCATCACAACTCTCTCCTCTTATAAAGTTAGTTATGTGATCTGAGGTCGTAAGGATATTTCTGGGCGCACGCGATGGTTAGTCGTTACGCTCAGCCGATATCGTTACGATACGGGTGATACGTCCTGGCCTCACTGGCATAGTCTGATGCATACACGCGAGAGTTTGCGGTCTGTTGTGTGGTCTAGACGGACATATCTGCAAACGAAACGTATTTAGATTTGGCTTCCAATGACTCTCTCCTCTAAAGATTGAATCTTGGCGATTAGGTTCACTCTCTCCTCTTTCCTCGCTTACCGGCCGTAGGCACCGCTTGTCCTCATGGACAAGTCAGACAGTGAACTTCAAATCTGAATCTGTTTCCGTATGTGATGAACTTATCTTGAGTATATAATAGCATGGATATTGCCTTTCGTCAATACTTTTGTGACACTTTATTCCAAACTGTCACCCATTTATACCCTTATTTACAAATATATATTAAAAATCAACATATTATTGTCACATTTACATGACAATAAGTATCGTGTATACTTACCCCATGTACCAAGAATCATTAAAACAGCTCGGTCTTACCACCGAACAAGCAGGTATTTACAATATATTACTCACCAACGGACCCCTTATAGCCCGCAAAATAGCCTTATTATCAGGCCTCAAACGAGGTTTGGCATACAAAACACTCGATCAACTAGAGGATCTTGAACTGGTCAACAAGGTCGAAAGACCAGGCAAAACAACGGTTTTTGCCCCCAAACACCCCAACACACTTCTTGAAGTACTCGAGCAAAAAAAGCGAGAACTTGCAGCTACAACAGAGTCTTTTAGGGGGATTATCGGTCAAATGTCCTCTGATTTTAACCTTATTACTGGCAAACCGAGCATTCAGTTCTATGAGGGAATGGACGGTATTAGGACGGTTTTGGAGGATTCTCTCTATACAAAAGGAGAAATTTTGAACTATGTAGACCTCGAATCTATTCAAAAATACATACCAGATCTTAACGAATGGTACGTAAAAGAACGTCAAAAAGACAAGATTATGAACCGCGGCCTTGTATTGGACACCCCTTTCAACAGAGAGTTCTTAAAGGATTACCATCCTGATATCACCGATACCAAATTACTACCCATTCAAAGTGAGCCTTTTACGACAATTATGAAGATTTATAACGATAAAGTGTCATATATTACCCTTGGAGAGCATATGATCGGGGTTATTATTACTGGCAAAGCTATTGCCGAAATGCACCGCAAACTCTTTGAATTTAGTTGGAATATGGCGCAAGATTTGAATACCTAGAAGGGTTATTTGTATAACTCATGCGTGCCAATCTCCAATAGCAGTGCTTCATCATTATGTATTTCAAAGATAATTCGATAAGAATAATTAACCGAAAATGCATACAAATAATTCATTTTGCCCTTTAATTTATGTGTTTTGAGAGAAGGATGTCTATAATTTTCTTCAAAAAGGTCTATCTTTTCAAACACTTCTTCTTGCAAATCAAAGGGGAGTTTTTTGAGTTGTCTTAGAAAACTAGGGTAATACGCAATCTTCATGCTTTATTTGATTTTTTTTAATAATTCCCTCAAATCACCCCTTAGAACTTTCCCTTCTTTTGCTTCAGCTGAGGCCTTAAGAATTCGAGCAATTACAATCTCTTCCTCAAATCTCTTGAGTGCTTTTTTGACCAATTGTCCTTTGCTTTCAAATTCCCCAGACGCTATTTCGTCTTCGATAAATTTTTCAAGTTCGGGTGTTAAAGATACAGATAGAATGCCCATATATATTAAATGTTAATATTAATACTTAATATATTATACGTTTTACACATGCAGTCAAGCATATTCATATGCTACCAGAGCAAGTTCAAGAATATATAAAGAAATGATAAGGAAAGGGAGTGATTTGAAATATAAAAACAACAACCTTGATACAGAGTATACGAGGCATAGCTTCGTTTAATGTTGATCAAATACATACTTAATTATTGAGAGGGCAATACACTTGATCAAAAACACACGGTATTACTTTTAAAAGTCTGGCCGAGCCTGCGCACATACTCTCGTAGGTATATGAATCATCGCGCAGGCTCGGGAAACCGAGGACTTTTTAAATTAATACCGTGTGTTTTTGGACTATTCCACTATTCCTTCAAAAACTTCCGCATCACCTCCTCTTCGACTTCGGCACGTGGACGGCCATACTTAAGAGCAGAAAGCTCCTTGAGTGGTTCAACTCTACTCATATCTCCTCGATCCTTTGCTAGCCTGTTGTTGAGAGTAAATGGTGATACTGGTTGACCGTTAGTCATTAGACGAAGGCAGGCAGTGTGGTTAGGTAAATTAATGATGTCATTTGGTGTAAAGACACCTTCAAATTGCTTTGCGAGCAATTCGGCATCATCACTTCCTACACGATACACCACCATAGACCCAACGTTTCCAAACACCGAGTCTTTGATAGGTTCTTCCAATTGTTTAATAAATTGATGCGCAACATTAAGTGAAAGTCCGTATTTGCGGGCTTCTGACAAGATCGACGAGATCGACGGAGTAGTTACGTTTTGGAATTCATCAATATAGAGATAAAACGGAGGCATTTCTTGTCCAAACGTATCTACGCGAGACAATGCAGCCATCAGGATTTTGCCCACCAAAATAAGCCCAAGCAATGAAGAGTTTATTTCTCCAAGACGACCCTTTGCAAGATTAACCAAAAGAATCTTGCGACTATCCATCAATTGTCTAAAGTCAAAGCTCGAATGGGCCTGACTGACGATCGGTCGCATAATTTCATTAGACAAAAAGACATCGAACTTAGAGGTAATGTAAGGAATAATATTAGCAAGTGACGCTTCTCCACCCGCTTTATCAGCAATTTCTCGCCAGAACTGTACTACGAGCGGGTTTTTGCACTTAGAAAGCTTTAACTCTCTAAAACTCTTATCGGCAAGCACCTTTGAAATGTCCAAAAGCGTATTACCTGAATCAGGATCTTCGATCACGAGCATACACGCATTTCTGAAGTATTGCTCAAACATCGGTCCTCCAGCAACTTTCATATCAAACAACTTATTAAAAATAGACATCATCTCATTAACTACAAACGTCTTTTGTTCAGGAAAACGCACATCGTACTCAAGCATATTAAGCCCCATCGGTCGCTCCATACTTCCTGGATCAAAATAAATAAGATCATCGGCTCGCTCAGGCGGGATATTGGCAAGGATTTCTTGTACATCACTTCCGTGCGGATCAATAAAACACACACCTTCACCATTTTTGATATCCTGAATGATCATATTTTTAAGGATGGTTGTCTTACCTGTTCCGGTTTGTCCAACTACATACAAGTGCCTCAGACGATCTGCAGGGCTAAAGTGTATTTCTTTTTCGACATCTTGAAACACATTAACACCAAGTACAATCCCCTCAGCAGGCGCACCAACAGGGATTGGAACGGTTTTGGACTTCGAGACTTTGGTTTGTGACGTCACCTTGCCAATTTGTAACGGAAAATGGTACATCGTAGCAATTTCTCGCACAGACAAAGGCATCATAATATCCTCCGAAAATTCTCTAAAGATATACTTTTCTATTTCACTTTTTGATTTTGAAACAGGGATAAGAGTTAATTTGAGCACATTACCTGTTGGAGACTCAAATTGCGAAAAAGCTGATGCCACCTCCTTGATGATTTGTTCGGCTCGTTCAAAGGTAAACGCAGATGCGACAATCCTCACATTAGCTTCCATAACCGGAGTCTGAATTTTTTTCTTCACTGCATCAAGCGCACTTTGATCGACTTGTGGCATACCATCGTCTTTTTTGGAAGACTTAAACATAGTATCGAATACTCCGCTTGTCAGATCCTTGATCAAAGACATCGGTTTTGGAAGTACTTCCGAAGCTTTTTTGCCTGCAGAGAGGTCTCGTATTTTTTTGGAAACCTGATCAGCATATTTGGTACCAGTTGGTCGACATACATATTGCACCCCAATCCCCTCACCTACTTTTTGAATTTTAGAAAATGTATTCAGTACAATATTCATCGGATCATATTCAAATTCTTCATAGGTACGGAGTGGATATGCAAAATTCTTTTGAAAGGTAAGATATCCAATTGCAGTATGTCCTTGTGGATTAAAAATATTGTAGTCCGATGGTTCTTTGTGAATATGTGCACTTGGATAGACTGCAAGCAATTGTTTTTCGAAGGTGTCCGTAAAAAAGTCAGGTATCGCAACATAAAATACATATTCTTCTCCTGATTCTTTTTGAGCTACCTCAAGTGCAAAATGGTATTCTGATTTTTTGGAGTATGAAGAAAGCGAATTAAGGCCAGAAATAAATTGCTCCATGCGTGCAATCATCATTTTGAGACCATCTTGAATTTCTTTTTGATCAAAATCAGGCACCGCTATTTCAAATACCGTGTATTGCAAACGTTTGAGTAATTTTTCATTTGTTTTGCGCGCCTGCAAATATCCCGCTTTGATGTATGCAACCAAAAATCGATGCAAATCATCCACCAAGTGAACATTCCCTGAATCCTGCGCAGCACTCAAAGCAGCATGAATGCCGTATTCTTGCAAAATAGTGATGTATTCGCCAAGCAATTCATCATGTGCTTCGGGAGGCAAATCAAGAACAATTTCATTTGATCGGTCCGGCAATTGAAGAGCTCCTCGATCTTCGGCTGCATATTGCTGAATAACAATACCGACCGTATCGTCTAATTTTTCTTGCGTAGCTGATTGTGTATTTTCAAGGAGTCGATCTTCAATTCGCTGATGCAACAAACCTGATTCGGATTGATTGACTGGCACATGACCGAAGGCTTCAATTTTATTTTCCATTGATATAAGTATATAATAAAAAAACTAATACTTAATACAGATTATGGAAAAACTCGAACAAGATTTTTATATAGATCAATCACAAGAGACAGAAACTGAAGATATCGAAAAAATTAGAGATTCCTTCTTTGATATTTTACTGGTCGAAAACGTACTCAAGAATTATGAACTTGATATGAGTACGCTCGGTTTTTCAAGCCAACAACAACAAGAATTTGTATCAGCACTCAACAACCTAGAATTAGAAGATCAAAAATGACCTCCTCCCCGGCCTCTCGCTCCGCTTCGACCGGGGTTTCCAACATGGCATGAAAATTCTAATCGAACAATCGGGCGTTTTTTGGTTTATCTTTTTTGCCTTGCCATTGTATGTACTGTCT
>JAULZV010000015.1:326-10307 GCA_032117135.1 Minisyncoccota bacterium | reverse complement strand
TATCACGCCGGTCTTCGGAACCGTTATTGGGGGTTCGAATCCCTCCGAGAGCACATAAAACAATGAAGCCTTAATGCGAAGCATTAAGGCTTCATTGTTGTTTTAATGGTCGAAAGGGATTCGCACGGAGGAGGCCACAAAGCGGACTTTTGAGTGAAATGAAGAAGTCGTGGCCGAGCCGCGTCCAACAGTTCTTAATGAACAAGGAGTGAGACGACGAAGTGAATTTAGAAACTACGAGACGAATCCCTATGTCCCGACACTAACGTTTGATTCCCTGATTGATAAGACTCCGTCTTACCTTGTTTTGTAAAGACTTACTATACACAGGTGAGAGGATTGATTCTCTGATCCGTAATGTTCTGCATTACTACATGTAAAGATAATATAACGTTTGGTGCGGATAGGGGGAATCGAACCCCCGACTCGTCCTTGGCAAGGACGTATTTTACCACTAAACCATATCCGCAGTCGCTTTATAGTAATTCACAACCCATCAAATATCAAGATTCTCAAATACTGTCGTACAAAGTCTTTGAATATGAAGGACAAACTTATTAGACATTTATCCTGTCTTTATCCACATAAAATACCTATTTTTATACACATAACTGTGGATAACTATGGGGATATGTGGATAAGAGACACCCATGAAGCACGTCCTTGACTCATAGAAGTCTTTTATTTATTTTTTATAAAAACGTTATGACATATAGGTATAGTAGTTATATGTCCACAGACAAAGGAGCGCACGGGGAACAAATAGCCTGCAATATCCTCCAAAAACGTTCTTTTGTGATTGTGGATAAGAATTACCACTGCACACAAGGAGAAATAGACATAATCGCAACCAAAGGAGCAGAAGTACACTTCATCGAAGTGAAGACAACCTATGGACCGTACAACCCAGCCGAGAACTTCCATAAAACCAAACTCAAGCGCTTCATGAAGGCAGTTCGTGTTTATTGTTATCTCCGCACCATTCCAGACAACATCATCCATATTGATCTTGCATTAGTAGATATGAAAAACAGAATATTCAGACTCGTCCCTGATGCCAATAATTATTTTGATTGAAAATAAAACAGATATAAGGTATTGTAGTGTGAACTACTGAAGCTAAGTCACCTTAGTATCGGAAGTACGCATTAAACATGCATCGGGGCGTGGTGTAACGGCTAACATGCTCGCTTTGGGAGCGAGTGACTCCGGGTTCGAATCCCGGCGCCCCGACATAAACGCATATCATAGTATGCACAAAGGGTTTATAAAAAATAAAGAAGACTTCACCTGCCAAAATTGTGGTTTCTTTGTGCAAGGAACTGGATATACCAATCATTGCCATCAATGCTTCTATAGCAAACATGTCGACATTCAACCAGGAGATAGAGCCGAGCAGTGTCAAGGAATGATGAAGCCGGCGCAGATCAGTGGCTCAACACGCAATATTGTCATAGAACATACCTGTCAAAGTTGTGGTTTTGTACGCAAAAACAAACTTCAAGAAGGTGATGATACCCTCAAACTTGTTGAATTGATGAAACAACTCAATACTACAAAGAGATAGTATCTTTGAGAAGTTGCATATATGAGACTTCAAAACGCATCTTAAGGAGATCGAGTGAAGACGTAACGAATGTATCAAAAAGTATCCCAGTATCGCCAGCAAAATCCTTTTTGATATACGGGAGAGTGAGTGCATTGAGGTAAGCTCCACTTCCGTCATCATTCGTAGTTACCACAATACCAAAAAGACGGTTTTCTTTAAATACTCCACCTCCAGAAGATCCTCTTCGCGCAACACTATTTACACCAGTTTGAAGAATATCAAGATCGTATGTTGAAAAGGTATAAAAATCTTCCAAGGTTGTTTGTTCTATCTTAAGACCAGGACTCGTATCAACAGCAAAAACCCCCGTATTAGCACTTGGATAGCCTGCCACAGTCACCTCACCTCCAGGAACAAGGTCTGAGTTCGATACAGCCAGCGAAGCAGTAGGGAAGGAAGTTACAGCAGGAGCGAGCCCGACAGGAGTCGTAATCAAAAGTATTGCATAATCATTTTCACCTGTACCAACAGGAGCAGATTCTTTCATAATATCTTTGTTCGCAGTAAGCCAATCAATTGGATAGTACACGATTTCAACATTGTATCCAAAATTAGAAAGACCTCCTCGCCTAATAGTGCATGAATACGTATCATCATCAAATTGAGAAGTCTGAAGGAGAGGATAGGCGACGTGTGCATTAGTTAACACAAGACCACTTTGAGAAATAATTACTCCACTTCCACTCGTCATCCGCGTATATCTACTTGTTTTTTCGAGACACATCAAATTAACCACCACATCTTTGACACTAAATTGATCACTCGTCGCTGTACCGTCTAAACCTGCGTCGCCGAACGAATCTTCAGTGACCAATTGTCCAACTCTTTCACCTACTTCCTGTTGAACATCTGACAGTTTTTCACTCAAAATAGAAGAAGTTGGTTCAGCAGATGACTCTCCATCTCCCAAAAAAACTCTATCAATCAATCCGCGCTGTTTGTCATGCATTGCAATCGTTTCTTCGGTTGTTGGAATTGAGATATCAGGATTAAACCCAAAAAATGCCAAAATAGAAAAAACACCAACAGCAATACGTTGAAGAACGAGACGAATAATAAGGGGCATACCAAAAGTATATCACTACTCAAAACACATCATTGATGAGTTGGGGAGAGTTTAGGTCGACGTATATAAACAACCATTGATTAGAGAGAAGGTTTCTGATATATTCTAGAGACTGTATGACTTACCATGTCATACAGTATACACCTTGCGGGTGTAGTTTAGTGGTAGAATAACTGCCTTCCAAGCAGTGGACCGGGGTTCGATTCCCCGCACCCGCACAAAAATAAAAAGTCCCGCCAATTGGCGGGACTTTTTATTTTTGTGCGGGTGCAGCAACGCACCGCGTTGCGCAGGGAATCGAACGGCGGAGCGGGGCACCCTGCGTCCGCCGACGAGGCGGACCTGGGTCGCGAGCCGCGTCCAGCAGTACTTAGTGAATGAGGAGTGAAAGGACGAAATGAGCTTAGTAACTGCGGGACGATTCCTGAACCGATACTTTTCAACATCGACGACATGGTTTGATTTTTGATATAGTTTCCGCCTATATAAACTAACAAAGACTCTGGACACAAGACTGACATCATCCCAAAAGATCTCCATTTAAATAAATGTGGTACGTTCCGCCTTTTATCTCAACAATAGATACGCCACTGTAAGTACAATAAAATGAACAGGATAAAAAGCATAGAACCACCATTTTGAGATATGCGTACCTTTTTGACCTATATATAAAAGGATTGGAAATATACTTAGGATCGCAAAATTCTGAGGAAGGTATCCTTGCCCCAAACTCTCAAGTACTGGAAGTATGACAAGAAGAGAGATTCCGAAGATTGGGTGTCTTTGGTACACAAAACTTGCAACAACAGTCAAAACACCATATAGAGAATATGAAGGATTAAATACGAGAGACAATATACTTACTCCGACAAGACCAAGACTTTTAATGAGAGTAGTCTGTTTACTCGTGATAAGCATAAGAGCAACTAGTCCTAATATAAGCGTAAAAAATACGTTAAGTACATATGGATTATGTCCTGCGAGATGCAAATAATATCCGAAAGGTACTTGAGACAACAGACCAAAAATCATAAGTCTCCAAAAATATACTCGTACACTATTTGTGTGTAAAAATCCTTCTGCAATCAAAAATGCAAACAAAGGAAAAGCGAGTCTTCCAATAATTCGAAATAGTACCTGATCTGGAAAAAACAAAAGTCCAATATGATCAATAAGCATTGTTGTGCATGCTAAGACTTTGAGATGGAATGAAGTCATGTATAAGTGAGTATATCATTAGTAATGGATCAAAAACCAAGAGGGTACACCACGTAAAACAAAAGGCGCCCGAAGGGCGCCTTTTGTCGTTTGCAAACTATAAAAAAGATTATTTTACAGCGTCTTTCAAAGCTTTAGCAGCTCGGAATTTTGGAACATTCATTGCTGGAACCTTTACTGACTCACCTGTTCGTGGGTTTCGAGCAGTTCGTGCAGCTCGGCTCTTTACAGAAAAGATTCCGAAACCTGCTACTGATACCTCTCCGCCTTTCTTCATTTCAGATACTACCGCTTCGAAAAGGGCATCAACTGCTCGTTCCGCGTCAGCTTTGGTACCACCAAGTACTGATTGAACTTTTTCAACTAGACTTGCTTTGTTCATAATCAAAATGTTTATTATTTACTAATACGCTTGTTTCAAGCTCCTATTATTATAGAAAATGCTATATATTGTGCAATATAATAAAAAATAGGCTACATAATTTGACAACTGTCAAAATTAGCGTGCAAATTCGATAACCTTGGATTCTCGGATGACGGTGATTTTGATTTCACCTGGGTACTTGAGCTCCTCTTCAATACGATGTGCAATCTTGCGAGCAAGCGAATACGCATCAATATCTGAGATCTTTTCAGGGGAGACAAAGATTCGGATTTCTCGTCCTGCCGATAGGGCATAAGACTTTTCGACCCCTTCAAAGCTATTTGCGATATTTTCAAGCTCACCAAGACGCTTAATAAAATTATCGATATTTTCGCGACGCGCTCCTGGTCGTCCTCCCGATATCGAGTCAGCAACAGTCACAATAACAGCTTCCACGTTCTCGTGAGGATACTCATCATGATGAGATTGCATCGCCTTGATAATCTCAGGATTTGTGTTGAACTTTTGCAAAATACGTTTTCCGATCTCTACATGGGTTCCTGGTACTTCATGATCAAGCGCCTTACCGATATCATGAACCAGCGCCCCAGCCTTAGCGACACGCACATCAGCACCTACTTCTTCAGCGATCATACCGGCAATGTGTGCCATTTCTTTAGAATGCTCGAGAACATTTTGTCCATAGCTTGTTCTAAAATACAAACGCCCCAAAATATGTAGCACTTTGGTATCCAAACCGAAAACTCCGCATTCGTACGCAGCCTCTTCACCTTTTTCTTTAATGATTTTTTTGACTTCTTTTTCGGCTTTTTCGACTTCTTTTTCAATTTTAGCAGGCTGAATTCGACCATCTTTGACCAGTGCCTCGAGTGCAATCTTAGCAATCGCACGCCTCACAGGATCAAAAGACGAAATACTAATCATTGAAGGTGTATCATCTACCAATAATTCAACACCCGTAAGACGTTCAAATGTTTTGATGTTACGACCTTCTTTTCCGATAATTTTACCTTTAATAGCATCTTCTTCTAGATGTACATTGGTCGAAAATAGATCAGCGCTTACAGTAGTGCCAATGCGTTGAATAGTAGAAACAATAATATCTCTTGCCCTCGCCTCGAGCTTTTCTTTGCCTGCAAGTTCAAGTTTGCGCAAACGCACAATCAGATCTTCTTCGTAATTTTTTTCAAGTGCAGATACAAGCTCTTTTTGGGCATCAGTAATCGAAAGAGATGATACCTGAGAAAGACGTTCAACGAGTTGATCTTTGAGTTTTTGAGATTCCAAAAGAGAATTCTTAAGGTTTCTTTCTTCCTTTTCGAGTTTTTCACGATCTTCATCCAAGTCAAATTGACGTTTATCCAAAAGGTTTTCACGGTTGATGAGGTGTTCTTCTGATTTAGAGAGTTTTTCACGAAGGGTTTTGGCTTCTTCTTGGGCGAGCTTGATGGTTTCATGCGCCTGCTCGCTTGCTTCTTGATTGATTCGCTCTACTTCAGTGCGAGCTTCGAGCATCATTTCTTTAATTTCAAGCTCCATCGAACCTTTTTGACCAAGTGCAATAATGAACCGCAAAAACCACCCGATGGTGATACCAACAAGAAGGGCAGAGACTGCAATTATAGCCATGAGTATGAGCGTAGGCATGATGGTTGCATATTAGTCTAAAAGGGGAGGGAGGGCAAATTTTTCTTGACTTTATCAAATGTGTTGAATACAATTTGAGATACAAATGTCCTTCGGGATCCATCTCTTGTGCAAACAAGAGACAGAACAAAAAACTCAGAGCAGTAATGTTCTGAGTTTTTGTTTTATTACTTCAAATTCCTCACTGGATATATTACCTGCATATTCAAAAAATATCCGCTTATCCATCACTCGCGCCTGGGACATAATCGCATATGACGAATCAGCATAACGAGGATTATGAAGCTGTATATCCTTAAACTTATAGTAAAATGGATGAGAGTTCTTGCCCCTGCTCGTAAGTGCAACAGTAAAAAACATATTCCCGACCTTTTTCAATACCAAAACAGGTCTAAGAAACTTATCCTTGCCATTTTCTTCGTATCCTATATTTTGCCCCATTTTGACAAACCAAATTTCACGAGCATTCACAAAGAATCTTTCTTGCTTACTCGCATGAATCGCTTGTTTCTCAATATTCAATGCTTCAAATACTTTTTTATTCATATCAATGAATTATTGTTAGAGTAACAAAACAAAGTAATGAAATTATAAAGAAAATGCGCCGCCCCTAAAGGGGCGGCGCATTTTCAACTCAGACCTAGTTATACACCTTATCAATAATCCCATACTTCTTCGCCTCATCTGCAGACATAAAGAAGTCTCGATCCATATCTTTTTCTACCTTCTTGATGTCTTGACCAGTATTCTTGGCAAGCATCTTGATAAGGTTTTCTTTGTGTTTGATATACAATTTGGTTCGAATCTCAATATCAGACACTTGTCCTTCCATACCACCATGCGGTTGATGAATCATGATCTCTGAGTTAGGAAGTGCAAATCGCTTTCCCTTGGCTCCACTCGAAAGAATCATTGCACCCATAGATGCAGCCATTCCAAAACACACAGTTGCCACATCATTTTTGATATGGTTCATAGTATCAATAATGGCAAGACCTGCAGTCACTGATCCTCCTGGTGAATTAACGTACAGATAAATATCCTTTTTAGGGTCAACAGACTGTAAGTAGAGCATTTGAGAAATAACAAGACTTGCAACATTGTCATCCACGCCATCACTGAGGAAAATAATATTTTCTTTAAGAAGGCGAGAATAAATATCGTACGCTCGTTCTCCGAACTGTGTTTTGTCGATTACGGTTGGTATTAGCATGTGTTTTTGATAGAGTTTATGAAGCTGATAAATCATGACGCGCTTTGCGCGCTTCGTATCGCTACAATACAAGAAATAAGCCGGTAAATCAACTTAACTATACGATACTCATTTATGAAAAAAATCCATTGGTTCACAGATACAGATGCAATTGCAACACCAGATAAGCAACTCCACATACGGAACAAGGAAGTAATTAGTCAGATTTGCAAAGTACTGAAACTCAAAACTGGCGAAAAAATAGTTGTTCGCACATACGGCGCTACATTTGAAGGAATAATCACTCAAGCGCTCCAAGATAAAGTGATTCTTTCGGATATACAAGAAGTAGAACCTCTCTACACTCCCAAAAAACTTTCCCTCTTTTTTTGTATTCCTAAAAAAGATAAGTTTGAATTAATTCTTGAAAAATGCACAGAGCTCGGTGTGACTGACTTTTACCCTGTATTATCTGATCGCACCATAAAGACCAGCATAAATACCGCAAGAAGCCTCAAAATCATCGAAGAAGCGAGTGAACAAGCCCAAAGGATTGATACACCAACTCTGCATGATATTCGTAACCTTGAAGAAGTTGTGGATGTATTCAAGCCTACTGTATTTGATGTCGAAGGAGGTCTACTCTCACACGAACAAGCTGCGCATATACACGGGATACTTATTGGCCCTGAAGGAGGATTTTCTGAAAAAGAATTATCGCACTTTAGGAATCAAAAACTGGATATATACAAACTCAAAGGACCTATTCTCAAAACCGAAACAGCAGCGATTGCCGCGGTAAGTTTGATTATGTTGTAGTGACTGGGTTGCCTGCACGGTACTATTCTTTTTGAAAGCCCTCGGTTTCCCGAGCCTGCAACACGTTATACCTACTCATAAAGCTCATGCGCAGGCTCGGTCACACTATTCAAAAAGAATGGTAAAAAGATACCGATAAGGAAAACAAAACCCCTCAAATGGAAATAGTCTGGCCGAGCCTGCTGCCACACTTCCTTAGAGCACGGTTTCGATATCAGGCTCGGGAAACCGAGGACTTTTCCATTTGAGGGGTTTTGTTTTGGTCTATAGAACACTTTTTACAGCGTCTCTAAGAATTGAAAGACTTTCTCATTGGTGAGTACTCCCGCAATATATACACGAGCTCTTTGCTCATCAATATCAGGATATTGAGCCTTGAGATGAGAGAGTTCATGGTCGATATCTTTTGTATCAGGTTTGATGTCTTCTTTAGAAGCAATGTTTGGAAGGATAAGATTCATTTTGGCACGCTTTGTAGCGTCGTCCTTCCACTCAGACTTGAGTTCGTCTTCTGTCTTTTTGATTGTTGTAAGATATTCTTCAAAGTTCATTTTCATACTTTCAACTCGCCCCCTGAATTCTTCAAGCATTTTTTGTTGCTCCTCTTCAACCAGCACTTCGGGCATTTTGATCTTTGTTTGTGCAATAATTTCTTCCATAATAGAAAGTCTTTTCTTCTGATTAGCTTGGATATCTTTATCCTTTTGCATGTTTTCAGTTAATTTTGACTTAAAATCTTCAACATCTTTAAAATCTCCAAGGGTTTTAACAAAATCATCAGTGAGTTCGGGTTTTATTTCTTCACCAGCCTCATTTTTGGACGCTCGAGAAGCAAGAATTTGTTCAATATATCCATCAACCTCTTCTTTTTTGAGCTTTGAATCTTCTTTTTTGATAGATGTTGCAATCTTTTTGTAGTCAGCAAGCTCGATCTCAGGCATCACAAAGAAGTGCATCCGAAACTCAACAGGCTGATTGATTGCAATCTTGTTGAGGTGTACATGAGGCATGGTAATTGCGTCGATTTTTTCTTCAAGAAGAATAAGAGGAATAACATTTTGAATAGCACGCTGTGCAGCTTCCTCAAAAAGTCTAAAATCACCAACCTTAGCCTTCACGATTGAAGCAGGAGCTTTTCCTTTTCGAAATCCATCAATTTCGGCTTCTGCGATAAACTGGGCGAGTGCCTTTTCATGAAAGGTAGCAATGAATTCGGCAGGAATCTCCACTACCATGTCTATTTCGGAGTCTTTAGGTTCTGTTTTTGAGAGGATTTCGTAATCTTTTGCCATGTATATTTGATTAAAGGTAATGAGGGCAGTGTACCTTAAAACCTTGAAAAATCAATGTGCAAAAGACGTGAGAGTATTATTGGTATTCAATATCAATACTATCGAGCTCTGAATCAAAGTCTTCGAGAATAGTTGCATTCAAGTCTGCTTCAATAGATCCGATACTATCATCGGAAGACTGACTTGTGATGGATTTTATCTCATTATCAGCTTGAGCTTGTTCTTCCAAAATAGTGCTTTGAATTTGATTTTTTTGACTCACCACAACAGTTCCCCAAAAATAAAGCCCTCCAACTACCATAATAATAATTATTATGATCGAACCAATGAGAGGACCTGTTGTACTGTCTTTTCTGGTTTGATTAACCATGTCTTGAATAGGAGCGTTATATGTTGTTTTTTCTTGTGGTGTATGAGATTCCATAATAAATTATGAGTTATGATTAAATTTCCTCAGAGTCGAGTGATATCTCTTTGAGTGCTTTCACCGTTTCAATATAAGACGTATGTGTTATTCGGAGACTTGTTTTGAGATCCAAAACAAGTGCTTTGAGTGTTTCTTTAGAAGATTCTTCCTGGAGCATATTTTTAATTTTTTCACGTACAACAGCGATATCAGCAACCGAATTATCTAGATTTTCTTGAGCAATAATAAAGAGTTGTAAGGCTGAGGAAGTGTCCAGACCGTCCTGATTCATCTTATCGATACGAGATTGTATTCGTACGGTCAGACCATCATATCGAACAGTTACA
>JAULZV010000015.1:0-281 GCA_032117135.1 Minisyncoccota bacterium | reverse complement strand
CGTTCGCCTTGCATTTGAGACACAGATTCTTTAATTTCAAGGCGCTTTTCTTCTACTTTTTGCTGAATTTGTTCTTTTCGTTCTTCAAATTTTGCTTTGGACTCGTTTCGGTCAAAAATAATTGCCTCTTGATTTTCTTCAACTTCTTGCGCAAACACTTCACTTTGTATCATGGCCAATAGTAGAACACATATTCCACCTAGTACATTCTTTTTCATACAAAAAATTATGATTAATAATGTATAGAGTATATCAAAGAAGATGTGGAATAAAAAAAGGGG
>JAULZV010000014.1:0-28964 GCA_032117135.1 Minisyncoccota bacterium | reverse complement strand
CATCTGCAGATTGGATAGGTGATTCGTTCTTCGTTGTAATAAGAAGATGTCTGATAATATCGGTTCGAAGTCTGATATCCTCTTTGAGAATATCAAGCTGTGGTCCCGTAGCCTCAAGGATAACCCATGCAAAATATGCCTGGTTATACTTTGACTTTACTGACTCCACGGTCAGTTCCATTTTGTACTCAAGATTTAGTAATGCTGGTGCACTTTCATTTTTGATTGTGGCACCTGAAGCGGTGATCTGTTTTTTTATATCAGTAAATGACGCAAGCGCTTCTTCTTCTGTCATTTTTGGAACAAGGTGAAATGCAAACTCGTACAGTTTTGCGTCTCTTTCCTCTTGTACTGATTCTATTACTTTTTTAGCCATAGGGGTTTAGATTACCATGGAAATTAAGGGAAAACAAGGGCTGAGGGTAGGTCTGTCTTCTAGGTCTGACCTGGCAGGTCCGACCTAGATTTAACTTTTCTTTATAGAAAAAATACCTTAATTCTGTATAAATACCAGAATGACGAAAATACGAAAGATTGAGATTCCTAATTTGTATCACATATATTCAAGAGGAGTTAATAAATGTGACATTTATTTGGACCATGCAGATTATAAAAGATTCGAAAAATATATCGAAATATGTAATACAAGGTTAAATATAAAATTTCAAAATAATACAAGAGCAAAGTATATTCCATTAGTTAAAATTATTTCTTATTGCTTGATGCCTAATCATTTTCACTTTATTTTACAAGAAAAAACAGAGGGTGGAATCAGTCTATTTATTCAAAAAATTCTAAGTGGGTACGCGACTTATTTTAATAAAAAATATAATCGCACAGGATCTCTATTTGGTTCAAGATTTAAAGATAAATTAGTGGGTGATGATATCTATTTTAAACAATTAATTTATTACATTTATCACAATCCGATTAAACTAATACGAAAAGATTACGATTCAAAAAAACTTCTTAGAGGAGAAATATATCTAAATGCAGAGGAGGTGAGATTTTTAAAAACATATCCCTACCGATCTAGGTCTGACCTGTCAGGTCCGACCTAGATAATACCTCGCATAATTAAATCCCAAACACCCTCTTTGTAGTATCTCTAATCTGTGCAAACACCTCATGTTCTGGAAGTTTCTTGATATTAGCTATCTTTTGAGCTATCTCGATGACATTGCGAGGATCATTGCGTTGACCTCGCCTACTGCGTGGCGCTGCATAAGGAGAATCGGTTTCGATCATCATGTTATCAAGCGGTACAAACGATACAAGTTCACCATAATCAGCAAAAGTAATTACACCCGTGAACGAGACCGTGAATCCTGCATCCAGCACTAGCCGTGCCGTCTCGACCGACTCGGTAAAAAAATGAAAATGCGCCTTGAGACTTGGATGAGACTTACGGTAGCTCATCAACACATCAAGTGTCTCGGGATATGCTTGGCGACAATGAATCATCAGAAGCTTGTTATGTATCAGAGCAAGTTCGATTTGTTTTTCAAAAAACGACAGTTGACGCGCCTTGGTCTCACCGTCATTGGCTTCTCTAAAAAAATCGAGTCCACACTCCCCAATCCCTACGCATCGTTCGTGTGATATAAGTGGCTTGATCTCATCAAAATCCGCGAGCTGCGAATCATGCGCATGTAACGGATGAATTCCAACAATCGCCCAGACATTATCATGAGTTTGAGCAAGAGCAATTGAGTTACGCGACGTATCAAGCGTCGTTCCAATATTGATCGAACCTATCCCCTGTGCACGCATATCAGAAAGTATTTCTTCCCTATCACTATCAAAATCAGGAAAGTCGAGATGTGCATGGATATCTATAAATTGCATATCGATTATATTCTGTTAAAAATCGGAGTCTCAGGTTTTTTGAATTCATCGATTGCTGTGCATATCTTGGATGAGGCATCCGGAATAAATGGTTCGAGCATATGCGCGATCAGATACAACTCTTCGACAAGATCTATCAGTATTGCTTTAGCAGCATCAGGATCAGTCTTGATTAATTTGAACGGCTGAGTCTCTTGGATCTTTTTGTCCAAATCAGAAATCGCCTCCCACGCAATATTAGCAGCTCCTTGATAATCAAATGTATTCATAGCATCCAGGTACGATTGATCGAACTGATATTCTAAAGTCACATCCGACTTTGAAATATTGTCTTCAGCCATCTTGAGAATACGGTTGGTCAAATTACCAATACCGTTCGCAAGGTTAGCATTGTATGCTTCTTTGAATCTCTCAAGATCAAAATCCCCATCTTCAGTTGGACTCAATTCTCGAAGCGCAAAATATCGCAACGCATCTATTCCAAACTCATTCACAATCTCAAGAGGATCGATTACGTTACCAAGCGACTTAGACATTTTTTGACCATTCACCGTGATAAATCCATTGATCAAAATATGAGAACTAAATGGAAGCCCGACAGATGCAAGCATCGCCTGCCACATTGCAGACTGTTGTCTCAAATTGTCTTTGCCGCAAATTTGAACAATAGTCGAATCGTGATGATTCCAAAAATTCTTAAAAGAATCGCTATCTGGCCATCCCAATGTCGAAATATAATTAACGAGTGCATCAAACCACACATACATTACTTGATCTGGATCACCTGGTACATCAATCCCCCATGGCATTTTGGAACGTACACGCGAAATACTAAAATCCTCAAGTCCTGATGCAATTTGGTTTTTGATTTCTTTGAGACGAAATTCAGGGATCACAAAATCATTTTGCTCATATAATTTGAGAAGTGTGTCTGAAAATTTTGAAAATAAGAAAAAATAATTTTCTTCTGAAATTTGTTCAAGAGGAGTCGCTGGGTGATCTTGGCACACTCCATCAACGAGATCTCGATCGGTCTTGAACATTTCGCACCCTCGACAATAGAGTCCTGTATATGTTCGTTTTTCAATATATCCTGCATTCTTGCATCGATTCCAAAATTCTTGAGCGGCCTTTTGGTGAGAGTCGTCCGTTGTGCGGATAAATGCGTCATAGGAGATATTGAGTGTCTCTTTGAGATTTCTAAACTCAGTCGAAAACCTATCAGTGAGTTGTTGAGGAGTAATACCTTCTTCTTGTGCACGCTGAAATATTTTGACTCCATGCTCATCCGTTCCTGTATTAAAAAATACAGCTTTACCCATCTTACGTTGAAAGCGTGCAATAGCATCTGCTCGAATTATTTCAATTGCAAAACCAATGTGTGGTTTGGCATTCACATATGGAAGTGTAGTCGTGATGTAAAAATATTTTTTTGAGTTCATATCTGATTATGTACGCTTGTTCGCCTCAAGATCAAGTTGTTTAATTTTGTCTCGTTCAACATCTGCCAAAAATTCCATCAATGCAGCAGCGACAGGAACCGCAATAATCATTCCAAGAAATCCTGCGAGTTGCGCTCCAATAATCAAAGCAAGAATAGCGAGTAATGATGGGATTCCAATAATCTTCTTGACCACAAGTGGGTGAATAAGATGATTTTCAAATTGCTGGATAACCAAATACAACCCAAGAACAATCAACCCAAATGTAAATCCGTCTTGAATAAGAGCTACTCCAACCGCCGGGATCGCTGCGAGAATTGGTCCAAAGATTGGAATAAGTTCAAAACATGCAGCAATGAGAGCAAGGAAGAGTGCGTTATTAACTCCGAGTATTGTTAGACCAAGATATGTGAGTACTCCCACAATTACTCCAAGCAACAATTGCCCTTGCATCCAAAGTCCGATTTTGCGTTGTGATCGTTTCCACAAATCGAGAATATATTTTTCGTGTTTGACTGGCGTCACTACTTTGAGAAATGAAGCAACTCCGTCATCTTGTACAGCAAGATAGAAAGAGATCACAATGATCAAAACAAAACTGAAGATACCTCCAAACACAGTTCCTGCTGTCTGAAAAAAACCAAGAGTTGCTTGCCCTGCTTCGCTTCCAAATTGTTCAAATAGTTCACCTGAAGAAACTGAAGTACTTACTTGATCAAAAAGTGTTGTTAGTCCAGGAATGCGTTCGAGATCCGCAGGATTAACAGAGGCAACATATTGAGGAATTGTATTAACTACATTACGTACATCTTGCACAAGAGGAGGAAGAATAGTTGCAACAATAGCAGAAAGAGCAATGACAACGGAGAGATATATTGTAATAACCGCAGGAGCTCTTGGTATTCCATGTCTCATAAACCACCGGGTCATAGGCTCTACTGCTGAAGCAATAACAACGGATGTTAATACAATCAGAAGTGTATCTCTAATAAGATACGCAAGATACACAAGAAATAATATTGCCACAGTTTTGATAATGGCCCCTGGCGTAAAAACGATTGAGACCTCTTGGTTTAGCTTTTCTTTCATATATGTCATAGTACCATAATTTTGAATGTCGGCGATAGGTATATACCTATCGTCTACTGATTATAAGAGGATGGGCGCTACCCTATTCATATATAAAACTCTGACTAGTTTTATTTGAAACAAAAGTAGGCACCATTATACTTTCTAAAGAAGTTGACTTGATTTACCTCCAATTACAACACGAGAAGCTTCTCAAACGCTGCTTTGTCTTTTTCTTCAAATGGACCAATGAGTGCAAGGTTGAGATTTTTGGTTTGGATAATCTGCTTGAGGACTTTTTGAATATCTTGCGAAGTAACTGCTTTGATCTTGCGAATATACTGTGCTGGCTGAAGAATTTCTTCTCTCAGAAGTTCTTGAAAACCAAAATAATCAGCAACATCTTCGGAGGTCTCGAGGCCAATTGAAAAATTACCCATGAGATAGTCCTTGGCTTTCTTGAGTTCTTTTTCTGGAACTTGTTCGGTAAGAAGTCGTCTAAATTCATTCATGATGACTTCTATCCCCTCGTGTGTTCGTGCATTCGTAATACCTGAACGAACAATAAATGCCCCACGATCAGTGTATGAGTCAATACTTGCACTTGTGTAATAGCACATACCGAGCTCGTCACGCATCTTTGAAAATAATCTCGAACTAAAACCTTGTCCAAGAATAATCGCAGCCAGTCTGAGTGGATAGTTTTTTTCGTTATAGATATCAAATGATCTAAAACCAAGTACAACGTGCGTCTGGTCTGTTTTTTTGTATTTAATTTTGATTTGTGGTTTGGATTGAGTGAAGGTTGTTTTGGGACGCTTGATGATTTTTTTGTTTTCGATTGGCAAAAATATACTCTTGATTTGCGAGATAATCTGCTTTTCATCAATATTACCTGCCACCACAAAAACAGTTTTGGCTGGGACATAATGCTTTTGATGATATGAGATAAAATCTTCTTGCTTGAACGCCAAAATATTAGCCTTCGGTCCAATCACTGGACGACCTGCAGGAGTGTCTGGATAAAGCAATTCATCAAACATGACACGCACAGTACGCTGAGGCAAATCTTCGTACATATTAATTTCTTCTACAATAACTCCTCGTTCAATATCAATGTCTCGCTCAGGGAATGTTGGATTAAGATAAATGTCTGTTACGAAGTCGATTATTTTTGAGATTTTTGATTTGTGAGCTTTGGCGTAGTATCCGGTAAACTCGTTGGATGTGAAAGCATTACTCTGAGCACCCATACCATCGATCTCAAGCTTGATATCTTCTGCAGTTCTGGTAGTTGTTCCTTTGAAGCACATATGTTCAAGAAAATGGGAGATCCCATTAAGTTCTTTAGATTCGTGATCTGAACCCGTCTCAACAAGTACCATTCCGATAGCACTCTGACTTTCGGCAAGTGGGATTGTCATGATTCGCATACCATTTGGCAAAACTGTCTTTTTGTATTTCATATGGCTCATTATACATAAATTGAGAAGGTGGCAAGGGTGGCAGATATGTTTTTCGTACATTATAAAAAGGAATTGTGACTGCGTGAAGGTGACCGCGTGTAGCATAAAAGGAAACAGTCTGGCCTCGCCTGCCACTTTATGTATACAGTACAATAGTCACTATCAGGCGAGGGAAACCGAGGACTTTTCCTTTATGCTACATGCGGTCATTACTACGCGCAGTGATTGCATTCTACTGCTGTGTATCGCCACTGGTGTGATTTTTATAGGGAATTTACTTTTAAGGGCGAATTCAGCTATCACCATTGACTGATAATTCAGATATGGTATCGTATTATTTATGCATTATTGCACACACAACCAGATTATGAAATCAATTTCCGCGACTCTTGTCGATGGATTTTTAATTTGTAATAGGCCTGGAGTGTTGTAATCTCGCTCATAAACACGTAGAACATTCCCGGCCTCTTACAAGGCCGGTTTTTTGTAAGAGGCAGACAGAAACAGCACAAACAACACAGAATCCATATGGAAACAAACACACCATTAGTATTAGAAAAACAAAGCTCAGACACTGTCGTTTTCCTTCGAGGAAAAAAGACAGTGCTTCGACCACTCAAGGATTCGGATGCACCCAAATTGCAACAATGGATCAATGATCCGGATATTAGGCCATTCGTCCTTAATTCGTTTCCGATTCAATTGCAGGGTGAAATCGAATTCATCGAACGAGCACGAAAGACCGATTCGAATATCATCCTTGCAATCGAATATCAAGACGAAATGATTGGTATAATGGGTTTGCATCGCATTGATTGGATCAGCCGAATCGCGACAACAGGCGCAATTATTGGGCCAAGCGCACATCGAGGACAAGGTCTCGGAACCGACGCCAAGATCGCGCTTCTAGAATATGCGTTTAACACACTCGGACTGCGAAAGATTATGAGTTCGGTCCTAGATGGCAACGAGCGCAGTGCACGGTATAGTCAGAGGTGCGGATACAAAATCGAAGCACGACTCAAAGAGCAACGCTTCAAAAATGGTCGATATGTCGATGAAATTATCCTGTCCGTATTCAAGGAAGACTTTGAACAAGCAAAGCTTACTCTCGGATACTAACATCTACCCACTCCGCACGAGCGGGGTGGGTTTTATTTTTATAGAAAGATTGGAGAGGTGTAGAATGGAAGAAGATGAGGACATACACTAAATTTACTATTCAGAAAAACACGGAAGGCACAGCCAGAATAAAAGGAAATAGTCTGGCCTCGCCTGCCACTTTATGTGTGCAGTACAACACTCATTATCAGGCGAGGGAAACCGAGGACTTTTCCTTTTATTCTGGCTGTGCCCTATCGACCTTACAATTCCTCTATACTCACCCGCTTCTGCTCGGCAGTGTCGCGATCTCGCACGGTAACAGTACCATCTTCAAGAGAATCAAAGTCGATTGTTATGCAGTATGGAGTTCCGATTTCGTCTTGTCTTCGATATCGTTTTCCGATATTTCCATTATCATCAAACATCACTCGCACACCCTTCTTTTTTAAGGACTCATATACTTCTCGAGCTTTTGCTACAAGATCAGGTTTGTTTTTGAGAAGTGGGAATACTGCATATTGATATGGAGCAATCTCTGGTTTGAATTTGAGAAAGACTCGCGTCTCACCATTTACTTCGTCTTCGTTGTATGCACTCGACAAAATTGCAAGAAGTGTTCGTTCAAGTCCAAAAGATGGTTCGATAACATGCGGAATGAAACGCTGTTTTTTTTCTTCATCAAAATATGAAAGGTCAACCTTTGATACTTCCCCATGATTTTTAAGATCGTAATCTGTTCGATACGCAAGACCGTATAATTCTTTTTTGCCAAAGGGATATTCAAATTCAAAATCAACTGTTCTCATTGAATAGTGTGCCCGATCTTCGGGTGCAACTTCGAGTTCGGACACGAGCTTTTTATCTATACCAACCGCATCAACAAATTCCCAGATGTGTTTTTGAAAATCTTCAAAATGTTTTTGCCAATTCTCAGGATCAATAAAATATTCAACTTCCATTTGAGAAAATTCTCTTACACGAAACAAAAAATCACGAGGAGCAATTTCATTTCTAAATGATTTACCGATTTGTCCAATACCAAACGGCAGTTTAGGGTGAAGTGAGTCGAGCACATTTTTGTAATTAGTAAAAATACCTTGCGCAGTTTCAGGTCGCAAAAAAGTCTTTGAATCTGAGTCTGCATTTGCTCCCACAAATGTTTGAAACATCATATTAAATTGCGTCACATCTCCAAGCGTATTACCGTCAGGACTTTTGATCCCCCGCTCTTTGATTAGTTTATCCATATCATCCCCACTTAATCCAACAATGTCGATATTATGTTCTTCCAAAAGATGATCAGCTCGATATCGTTTACCAGTCTTAACATCCTCGACCATTGGATCGGCAAAGTTTTGTGCATGTCCACTTGCTTGATATGTTTGGGGATGCATCACAAGCGCAGCATCGAGCCCGTGAATATCTTCTCGTCCATCAACAAACATATTCCACCACACACGCTCAACATTATTTTTGAGCATGACACCGAGTGGTCCGTAATCAAAAAATCCAGCAAGTCCTCCGTATATTTCTGAACCTCTAAAGAAAAACCCCCTCCGCTTACAAAGTGATACAATCTTCTCCATTTTCTCTTGCTGCTTGTTTGATTTCATATGTGTGTACAATACCTTATTTTATGATTTTTAAAAGCTTATCATCTACAATACTCCAATCGTATATGGTGTGCACACCTTTCTCTATCTCGACACTTGCGAATCATAAAAACCTTGAGAGTCAGCCGTTGCAGTACTAATAGATTGTCCGCCCTTGACTATCTTAGTACCAGCAAATGTGTCATCACCCGTAAATTCAATATTTGTCACTAGATTTGGTGTCGTACCGGCCTGACTGATACTTGGCAATATACTTACCTGAAACTGAATAGACCGAGCAGGATTGCCTGCGTATCCTGTTTTTTCGGGTACCGTTCCAACATCCCATGCGAGTGTTCGAGTGACAGGGTCATATGAAAAATTTTCAGTCGACGGAGAGAATTCATTTTCGTAGGTGACATACGTAGGAATTTTCATAACCACCATTCCATTTTCAATTTTGTTTGAAGTATTTGAAAGTTCTACCTTTGCCGTATAACTTGTACGCTGTTCAACTTTGGGTGGAAGCGGCCCTGAATTCTCAAATGGAGACGTTTGATACAGCGATGTTGTTTTGAGATTTGCTTGAGTGATAAATCTAATTTTTTTAACTATCGAATTTTCGATTATTTCAGGCACTTGATTATCCGGATTTCGATTACCTTGTACTTGAGCAGTAAAGATTAATTCAGGATTAGTAATAAGTGAAGATGCGCCTATACCGAGTCCCATAAAACTAAATGAAACATTGCTTGATGTTCCGATTGGAAATGATACAAAACGATTAGAAGTGCTCGTATCCCATGTAATAGTACTTCCGGCAGATTGATAAAATCCCTCTGACACTTGGACGGATCCTTTATTAAGTGAAGCACCTTCCAAACTCAAGTCCAATGAAACATTTCGAAGTGGATAACTTGTATTATTTTTGAAACTAATCATTGCATCATGTACAACGTCAGGGTTAAGTACGATGATCTCACTATTATCACGAGCGACCGAAAGCTCTAATTCAAGAAAAGGTCGTGCAAGTGTCACGGTTGTCCCTTTCGTATTAAATACAACTTGAGGATTACCTGTCGCATTATCTTCGAGTCCAGCAATAAAACTAAAGTAACGCTCTTCGTTGTTTTGTCCTTCAAGCACACCGTCTATTGTAAAAGTAATTGTTTCTTTGGGTTCGATCTTTGGAATTATCCATGTCCGTCCATCTTCTTTGGCAGGAAAAGATGATTTTTGATATTTAAATCCAAACGGGTATGTCGCTTGTACCATTACATTTTCAAGACGCTGAGTAGAATTGGAAACCAGTTCAACTGTAAAAGAAAGATTTTGACCTGATGTAAGCTCCTTAACATTAGTTACCGTCAGTCGAACAGGTGTCGATTTGAGTACAACATCAAATACTTTTTCTTTTTCCAAGAGCATACTCGACCCCTCTACACGATATTGAACACGCACAATCATTTCTTTTTTGTCGCCTTCTTCACCAAACAATAGAGCTGAGTAGTTTGATTTTGAAGTAGAGCCAGAGGCAATTGGATCGATTTCATCGTTTACTCTTTTAAAATCCTGGCCAATATCGGAAGGTGATCTAGTTCCATCAGGAAACTCGACTTCGATATCAACGGTCTCAATTCCTACAGAGTTTTTGTTTTCAATCAATACATCAAAAGCAAAAATTTCTCCTGCACCTATTGCGATAGGTGCATTAACAAGAATATCTACATTACGACCCAGAGAAGATTCATTGAAATAAAATTTGTACCCTACATATCCCAATGCTCCAAGAAAAAAAATAAAGGATAAAATTAAAAAAGTAAGAAACCAATTTTTGCGTGGACGATCCGCTGACAGAGGGTTATCTTGCATAGGAGGAGCCGAAGGAGTGTTCCAATCATGTGCGATATTATACTCTTTTTCTTTCATTGGCCTGCGTTCACGAGCGACAATGTCTTGTCGTGGAGAATAGAGTTTTTGTTCAAGTGCATCTATCTTGTTTGGTTTTTCAAATTCGTCTGACATGCGCAAATTATATCATGACTTCGACCCAAAAATCCTACAGACCACTGGTGCGAATCGCGGCATTAATAAAAGGTGTGATGAGTTTTTGATTTTCTTTGATATAAAGGTCAATTTGCTCATCATATGTATCAACTCGAGCCAATGGTTTGAGTGTTGGGTGATCTTCAACATATCCGAGCTTTTCGAGTGTCTTAAAGACAATAAAAATTTCTAAATTCTTAATGGTTTCGCCTCGTGTCTCTTGCTTCGATAGCAGTTCTAATTTTTCTTCCAAAAAATCAAATAGATCAGGGTGTGGATCTTCTCCAATATACAAACGTCCGAGTAAAGACAAGATTTTGTTGATCGTTTGTTTTTGAATTATTGTTTCGGTATCAAAATAGTATGATCTAAAAAAGGTGGCGTTCGTGAGGATCCAACCGCTTTTGCCGTGCACAAGCGACACAAAACAAAGGGTCATGCTTTGAAGTGTGAATCGAAGTCGCGAAGATACGGTTCGTACTCCTGTTGCCTTGGCATACACGAACCCAAACTCACGAGTAAAGAGCGAGACAAGAATATCTTTTTCTCCCCGCTCCTCTGTCTTAAGAACAATGGCTTGTGTACTGAGTTTTGAATACATGAATATATTGTACTAGAAAAGTACTCGCGAACACATCGAATTCTCTTTGATCCTTATCATTAGAGATCTGAAAATGGCAGCTTAGGCACCTTTTGCTCCAGTCCACTCTCTTCGCAAGACATATCTATCGTCCATTTGTTCTATAAGAACCTGTAATTGATGTACCTGATGTTCCATGAGGGATTCGATATATTGACGAAATTCAGCACTCTGTTTAGTAAGTCTATCTTCAAAATAATCTTTGGTGATGTAATTTCTTGATTCCAAATAGTCTTTAGTGATGTAATTTTTCGATTCTAACACTTGCTCTAAATAATTAACCAAAAAACCTTTTGTGACGATTTCTTTGCTTTCTTTTTTAGATAGTTTCTCCATGTACATATCATAGTAGCATATTTAGAAAATGATTTTTCCACAGTATGCATATGAACTTTATATAAACTTTAGAATTTATCTACAGTACTCCACTCTCTTATCAGTATAATAGAGGAGTAAGCAAGCAAAAAAACCGCCGATTCATTCTGAATCAGCGGTTTTTTAATATTACACCCTATTACACCACACTTTTTTAAGAAAAACGGTGTCTGACCCCTTGGATCTATTGAACATCGTATTCAGAAACAATATCTAGCTACACTTTCTGAATCACAATTCGAACAAAATGCTCGTTAACTGAGACAGTATCTGTTGGGAGATCTGTCATGCGTACGATTTCATGAGTACGAGTTACAGTTTTAATAAGATCAACGTGAGCAGTGATAATCGGAGCAAACTCCTCTTCATGAGAAATATGCATCACTATTGAATCCTCTTGCAATAGTCCAGATGACTTTCGAAGATCCTGTATCACACGAATTAGTTCTCGTGCATGTCCTTCCATCTTGAGTTCAGGAGTCATTGTCACATCAATCCATACATCAGACTCAAGCTGTGCATTGTATTCAATATCTTTGACATTTACTTCGTCTTTAATAATTTCCGCATATTCAGGGCTTATTTTTATTTTTGATTCGAGAGTTTGTATTGGCTGACGCACTTTTACACCTTCTTTAGATCTCATCTCAAGTGCTTTGGTGACAATATCACGAACTTGTTTCATCTTCACTAACACATCTTGATCAATTGATGATTGACTAGGCCATACAGATAGATGAACACTCATTTCATCTTGAACATCACGAGTTCGAAGAAAGGTATCCTCGGCCTTGAATGGCATAATAGGAGCCATGAGCTTAGCAAACTCTTTCAATGCATATCGAAGTGTTGCAAGTGCAGTGTCTTTATCATCACCTTCTGATTTGAGTCGATCACGACTACGACGCAAATACCATGTCGAAAGATCATCAACAAAATCCATGAGTGGTCGCGCCGCTTTATCCAGTTCATATTTTTCAAAACCTGTCGTAATAAGAAGATTAGTTTGTGCAAGACGCGCCAAAATCCATCGATCAAGTACATGAGTACTTTGATGTGATGCCTTAACCCCGTCACCTTTGTACATTTCATAAAACGAAATAACATTATCTAGCCTCATCACTATTTTTTTAGTGACTTCATCAACACCTTTTTCAGAAAAATTAATGTTTTCACCTTTAACTGCTGGAGAGTTCATAAGAAAATATCTCAATGCATCTGCACCATATACTTCAATTACAGTCTCAATAGGTGGATAATTTTTGAGTGACTTTGACATTTTTTTGCCATCTTCGGCCAAGACAGTTCCATTGACGACAACATGCTTATACGGAGCTTTACCAAACAATGCGGTCGACCATACAAGCAAAGTATAAAACCATCCTCGCGTCTGATCGATACCTTCTGCAATAAAGTCTGCAGGAAATCCTTTACTTTTGAAAAAGAAATTACCTGGTCTAAAAGTACTCTTGTCCATTGGAAATTGTCGACTGGCAAATGGCATCGCCCCTGAATCAATCCACGTATCAAACACATCAGGAATTCGAGTAAATAACACACCGTCTTCTTTGAATGTGACTTGGTCGATATATGGACGGTGAAAATCAAGTTCGTACGCATCATCAAGTGGAAGTCTAGAGAATTCAAACTGTCTCACCTCCCCTGTTTCGATAAATTCTTCGAGATGCTCTTTGATTGCAATTGTTTCTGATTGAGAAAGACCGTCTCGTAGAGCATAGAGCATCCAGAGTGGATATTCATGAGAGACAATGAGGATAGTTTTGTTCTCATTATTTTTTTCAATATCATACATAAAATCCCCGACGCGCTTTTTGAGTTCGACCAGCGTCTCCCCATTTCCATTTTTCTTCTCAAACTTTTCTTGAAGAGTTGCATAGAACTTGCGATATTCGGTAATAGATTGTCCATCAAATCCAGTCTGTGCTTCTCGAATCCGATCATCAACAATAATTTGTGAATCTTTCAATGAAAGAGCTTCCTTAATAGCATGTGCAGTTTCTTGTGTTCGAATTAATGGTGACACATAAATCAGATCAATCTTTTTATCTTTGAGCATTTTAATTGCCTGCGCAACTTGTGCTTTGCCATTCTCGGTCAAATGACTTGGAGTATCATTACTGTCAGAAGCAATATTCTTGATATTATGTTCTGCTTCGCCGTGCCGCATGACATAATATGTATTGCTTGAAACTGTCTTGCGCTTGAGCTCTTCGATGGAGTCGATGATACGAACTTGTTTTCCGTCTTCTGATTTCCAAATTGGAATTGGTGTACCCCAAAATCGTGATCGAGAAATTGCCCAATCTTTTGCTTCTTTGAGCCAATTTCCAAAACGACCAGATCCGACAGGTTCGGGAACCCAAGTCACAGTGGCGTTATTTTTGACCAATGATTCCTTGATATCTGTCACTTTCACAAACCAAGATGAAGTTGCGTAGTTGAGAAGTGGGGCGTCTGTTCTCCAACAATGTGGATATGAGTGAGTGTATTTTTCTTTGGCAAATAGTGCACCTTTGTGCGCAAGGAGTTTGATTACTTCAATATCAGTCTCTTGAGGATCATGTTTGGGTTTAGCTTGTCGCCCTGCGAGTTCGCTTACTTCACTTTTTATTTCACCATTCATTTTGACATGTTGTACAAATGGAAGAGACACCTTCTTGGCAAGATTAAGATCATCTTCACCAAAAGCAGGTGCAATATGTACAACACCTGTACCGTCAGTTGTCGTTACAAAATCAGCAGCGTATATTTTCCATCCATTCACATAATGTTGAATTGTTGTGTCTTTGAAATAGTGATCAAAAACTGGCGTGTATGTTTTGCCGACCAATTCTTGACCAGTAAATTCTTCTACGATTACAACTTCTTCATTCTTAAATACTTTTGTGACAAGTTCGGCCGCAAGAATATAAAAAGGGCCATCAGAAGGAGAATTTGTATCATGCGCAGTTGAAGCAGTATCAGTGTTAGAGGGAGTGGGAGTGGGAGTGGGAGTATGTTTCTTTTGAACTTTTACATACATGATATCTGCACCAACTGCGAGAGCGACGTTAGCAGGAAGTGTCCACGGTGTTGTTGTCCATGCGAGAACAAACGTATCAGGAGATTCGGTGAGAGCGAATTTGACGGTCGCCGAAATATCGGTGATGTCTTTATATGCTTGATTAACTTCAAAGTTAGAGAGTGTAGTTTCAAGAAGTGGAGAGACGTGCATCACCTTGAAACTTTCATACACGAGACCTTTTTTGTAGAGTTCGCCAAATCCCCACCAAACAGATTGAGTAAAATGTGGATCCATAGTGGTATATGGATTAGTCATATCAACCCATCGTCCTGTGCGAGGGATTAGTTTTTGCCACTCGGAGTCATATTTGAAAACACTCGCCTTAGCAGCTTGATTGAATTTTTTGATACCAAAATTCTCAATGTCTTGCTTGGTCTTGAGGTCATGATCTTCTTGAACCATTTTTTCGATTGGCAAACCATGACAGTCCCATCCCCACTGTCGCCTTACATGATAGCCCTGCATAGTTTTGAATCGAGGAATAGCATCCTTGATAGTGCCAGGCAACAAATGTCCGAAATGCGGTAAACCTGTAGCAAAAGGCGGTCCATCATAAAACGTAAATTCACCTTTAGGAGATTTTTTGTCGAGGGACTTTTTGAAAATCTGCTGACTTTCCCAAAACTCAAGTATCTCTTGTTCTTTTTGGGCTACAGCACTCGGTTGGATTTGGTTTTGGGATGTGTCTTCGGTACTCATATTGTATGTGTCTAGTAAGTAAAATGTACTCTTTTTGAACCCAGATGTCAAAAAGAGGCTTGTAAATAAAGAATTTTGTTCAATAAAAAGGGTACGGCTTGCTTGCAAGCCGTGCCCTACTATCTGATTATTCTTACGTCAGACGAACAAAGGGACTCGATATCGACGAAGTGGAATCCCTGAAAACCACTTTCCGTCTATCATACGAATCGAGAGAGTCCGAGCAAAGAGATTGTATTGGAAACAAATATAATGGACTTCACTGCACTCACAAGTACTCGATTTGTCGCAATTGTATCGCTTACCCTTTACCGGAGAAAGACAGACGATTGATCGAGTGTTTTTTTAAAAAGTGCCTCAACTCTAAATGGATAGGTACATATGTCCACAATCCAAGAAAGAAAATGGAGGGTATGTAGTTGGTTTTGTGTATCCGAATTAAGGAATTTGGTATTCATCGCCGAATTTGCAGGAACAATTATAAATTGGCCACAGGGAGCAGGTGTCCGCATGCCAGAAAGTGAGTGCATCTGGAGCATATCGATTATTGCATATGAACCCTCATCCAAACGAATGTGAGCGAGAGAACGAAGAAGATTGCATATCTGTTGAGCTGATGATATATGATCATCGCACGAGTGGGTCGAAAGGGGGTCTTTGTATGGTTTTCATAAGGATCTGGGCGACCCTCACTATCTCACAGTTTCCATCTTTTATCAAAAAATATTCAGATAAGGTTACATCTTCTCAGGCACCTCAATTCCCAAACCAAACAATCCCCTCTTGAGCGTTTGAACAAATTTGTTCACGATCAAAAGTTTGTATGCCTCGTTCTCATCACCAATGATTCGCTCTTGCGCATACCATGAGTTGAAGTGGCTGGCCAAGTCGATGAGGTATCCAGCGATGAGTTGTGGTGCAAGATCAGCGATTGCACGTTCTACTACAGATTCAAATCGAATCAAAACCTTTTCAATTGCGTATGTATCCTTTTTATTAATTGCGTTCTCATCAACCGCACCAGCTTTAGTCAACAATGATTTGGCACGAACACACGCATATTGCAGATACGGCCCAGAATCACCTTCGAACGAGATTGATTTTTCAAAATCGAAGATAATGTTCTTGCCGGGAGTTTGTTTAAGAATCGAATACTTGAGTGCACCAATGGCTACTGTTTGAATAATTTCATTTTTTTGGTCTGCCGTATATTCTCGATCTGCTATTTTTTCTTTTACTTTTTGCTCAATTTGTTCAAGAAGTGCATCTGCGGTAATAACATTCCCTTTTCGAGATGACATTTTTCCATCTGCAAACTGCATCATTCCATGAGGAACATGTTTTGTTTTTGATGCGATATGGGGATTTAATTTTGAAAGCACAGCAAGAAGAACTTTAAAATAATCTGTTTGTTCAGAGGCAGTCACTACAACCGAAGTATCAAAATCTCCTAATTTTTCTTTTTCAAATGCAAGTCCAAGTTCTTTTGCTTCGTATGTTGTAAGCCCTTGTGAATTTATAAATACACGAGTATGTAACCCATCTTGTTCTCCTTTATAAATTATAGCTTTACTTTCTTCACTCTTTTCAAAAATACCATTTGAAATATTATCTTCAACAATTTTTTTACCAGCAACAAATGTATTTGATTCAAAAAACAAATGTTGAAATTGAGTTCCCAGTCTTTGATACATTACATCAAAATATTCAAGACTCCATTGACGACCTTTATCATAATAAATTTGCAATTCAGGATCTGATTTTTCAAAAAGTTTTTTATTGATTTCTTTTATTTGAAGTTGTGCATCAGGATTATCTTCATATTGATTTGAGCCATATACATAAGCATCACCAAGATACTTCATTTTATCGTCTAAAAGATCTTGATCATGAGGAAAAGCGTCAGGCTGTTGCATCATGCCCCATATACATTTGGCAACATGCGGACCAATATCACCTTGATAACACACTCGTGTCACTTTAGCTCCTCCAAGTTCATATAATCTTGAGACAGATTCACCAATTGTATTAGACATCAAATGCCCGATATGAAATTGTTTGAATGGGTTAGGGTCAGTATATTCAGTAATAATTGTTTTATCAGTAAATTCAGTTTTGATGTTCTGTACAGGTTGCGAGATCAACGACTGAATACATGTTTTAGATAAATAAAAATTAACAAACCCTGGACCAGCGACTTCAATCTTTGAAATTTCTGACAGCGAATGTGCCACCCAATCAGATACAAGCTGCTCGGCAATCTCTTTTGGATTTTTGCCCACCTGTTTAGAAAGAACGAGCGCCACATTGGTCGAAAAGTCTCCGTTCGCAATATCTTTAGGAAGTTCCACAACAAAATCCGTCTCAGGATATCCAAGACGTGCAAGACTTTGTGTGATGTATGTGTGTAATTTGTGTTGCATATATTATTTTCCAGTACTTCCAAATGCTCCAGCTCCTCGATCACTCTCCGAAAGTTCTTTGACTTCCTCGAACGTCGGTGTCTCAATACTTTGAATAAGTAGCTGAGCGACTTTGCTCCCCTTCTCAAAGACATACGGTTCGAACCCAAGGTTTATAACTCCAACCAAGATCTCGCCACGATACCCCGAATCAATGACTCCACCAAGCGTCTTGACCCCACCCTTGTGAGAAATACCACTTTTGTCCCACACAAGTCCAACGCACCCTTCTGGAATTTCAAGTGCAATACCTGTTGGTATCTGAGCTCGTTCGCCTGCTTCAAGCATCAGGTACTCCGTAGCGAACAGGTCGCAGCCCGCATCACCTGCATGAGCAATCATCGGGATCTTGGCATCTGGATGTAGTTTTTTGGTACGGATGTTCATACCTAGTACTTTATATAAAAGAAGGCCCCACTGCAACCTTTGGAAGGTGGTAGTGGGGCGCGTTATCAAACACATATCAGACTCCGACACTGAGCGAATGCCGAGGAGACGAAAACGTGAATTCGATTTGATCCTGCTGGATACACTCAAGAATGATCTTCTGAACATCTCCAAAGACGGTCATTTCTTCTTGACCAGCATCGACTTCATACACCTCAAGATCATATTGAATCGACTGATGCCCCAGAGCAGCATTTCGATAGATATCCCAGAATCCTTTCCTCACGGATTGGAAAAAGGGAATTTTTTCGAGATCAAACGCAGTCAATTCTTCGCCACGAGCATTGATACGACCAAGAGCAATCTCCGGATCTACATCAAAGATGATGGCGCGAGGATATACACCCGAAATCTTTAGGTAGTTTAGATGCCACTCAAAAAGGTTGAGCATGTATTCATGCACCTTCCTATCATGTATACTTTGACACCGTGTCATGATCTGATACGCATAGGTCGAAAGCCAGAAGCGATCGATCAAGATACAGTCGGTATCAGTTTCACCACGCACATACGGTGCAAGGACCTCTTCAAGATGAATAATCCTCGACACGATAAATAGGGTAAGTTCGAGATCATGTGTCAGTTCACGTTGCTTACTCAGTTCCAAGACCTGTCTTGAGAGATCTCCATGATCAAGTCTTGATTTTTCGATAATCAAGGAGAGATGATCGATGTTCATATCAATCATTTTATGATCATCATCATCAAACGATCTGGCGCGCCCATTCAAGAGAAGTGTCCTGATGACATCACCACGCTTAGAGCCGCCCGGCTCACGAGAAGCAAGCACTTTGTACCCTAATTGCGATAACCATGATTGAGTGCGAGCAAGAGCCGTAGATTTTCCGGATCCATCAATACCTTCAAAGGCAAATATCATGTTTTTCATTGTTGTGGAGGGGTTTGTTCTTTCCCATCACATCCTATCATTATGACTAATTCATTTCACCCTTGATGATCCGGTCTATTTCTTGTGCAATTTTTACAAAATCTGCCTCCTTTTTTCCTCGAGTTGTTTCTGCGGCTGTACCAAGCCTAATTCCAGATGGATTAACCGGACTACGAGTCTCACCAGGGATCGTGTTTTTGTTCACGATGATTCCTTCTTTTTCCAATTTTTCTGAAGCATCCTTACCACCTATCCCCTTTCCATCCATCCACACATCAACGAGAACAAGATGATTATCTGTCCCTCCTGAAAGGATTTTCCATCCAAGTTTTTTGAGTTCACCTGCCAACGCTTGAGCATTTTTACATACTTGCTCTATATATTCCCTATACGCAGGAGTTTGCGCTTCCTTGAGTGCAACTGCAACCGCTGCAATCTGATTCATATGTGGTCCTCCTTGAAGGCCCGGAAAAACAGCTTTATCTATTTTTTTATCTAATTCTCGCTCATCTTTTTTGGCAAAAATAATTCCCGACCGAGGTCCTCGCAATGTCTTGTGTGTTGTGGAAGTCACGATATCTGCGTAGGCAAATGGACTCGGATGAGCTCCTCCTGCAACAAGCCCTGCAATATGGGCCATATCTACCATAAGCAATGCTCCAACCGAATCTGCAATTTCTCTAAATTTTTTAAAATTAATCTTTCTTGGGTACGCAGAATATCCAGCAATAATGAGCTTTGGTTTTTCTTTCAAAGCAAGTTGTGCAAGCACGTCATAATCAAGTACCTGTTTCTTCTCATCGACGCCATACGCGATCTGTGTATATAGTTTTCCGGTAAAAGAAACTTTGAATCCATGAGTAAGATGGCCTCCATGCGAAAGATCCATAGCCATAATCTTGTCGCCAGGATTGAGAAGTGCCGAGTATACAGCCAAGTTTGCAGGAGATCCAGAAAGTGGTTGTACATTTACGTGCCACTTTTTGGGAGTGAGTTTGAATGTCTCGAGTGCACGCTCGATGCACAAGTCCTCAATCTGATCAATAATTTCGTTCCCACCATAGTACCGAGCATGTGCATATCCTTCGGCATATTTATTGGTCAATTCTGAACCAAGTGCCTTTAATACATCCCCTGAGACAATATTCTCAGACGCTATTAGGTTTATAACCTTCCTCTGTCGCACCTGTTCAGCCTTAATCAGCTTTTGAATTTGTATGTCATTCATGGTCGCTTGAATTAATATTTATAGTGAGACCATTATAGCATATATAAAAAAGTGTCTCCTATCGGGTATATAAGCCCTAATACCCCCCCTTTTTTGTAAAGTGTTGCAATATTTTAATTCTGTTACAATAAAAATATTATGATTGAATATAAAAAATTTGAAGATCGAGTACCTGATGACCAATACAAAAAATTACTTGAGAAAATTAAAATCGAAGGAATTTCAAAAGTTCCAATTCACGCACGGTTAGACGAAAATAAAGGTTCAGGCCACGCAAACGCAATCGAAATAACAGGCGGAATGCTTTCTTATGACATGACTAATGGGTTTCCAGTTCTCACAGAAAGAAATTTGAAAAAGTCTTTTAAGGGTGCAATAGGAGAATTAGTTGGTTTTTTAAATGGAGCAAAAACCCTTGATGAATTAGAGAGTTATGGGATGCCTCGCATCTGGTGGGAAAATTGGGTTACAAAAGAAAAATGTGAGTTCTGGGGACTAAAAGAAGGAGAGTTAGGAGATGGTTCGTATGGAGCTTCCTTGGCAGGTCGCGTAGAACAAGGTCTCGCATTCAATCAAGTAACTGCAGTAATGAATCAAATGCAAAAAATGCCCTTTCTTCGAACACACATTTTAACAACATGGAATCCTGCACTTTCTTTAGGAGATGAGTCTCAAGGCTTCAAGCGACAGGTAGTTGTTGCTCCGTGTCATGGAAACTTTGTTCATTTTGTTTTATTTGATCATACAAAGGAATTACAAATGACACACACACAGAGAAGTGCAGATGTTCCAGTAGGATTGCAGTTCAATATTATCGAATGGGCTTCTCTAGGCTTAATGGTTGCACATTTGCTTGGGTATAAATTTACAAAATATACCCACTTTCTTTCAAATCCTCACTTTTATGATATCCAAAGTGAGTCCGTAGATGAATTACTTTCAAGAGAAAGTAGAAAATTTCCCACCGTCAAAATCAGGGAGGATTGCACAGCGAAGAAGCTTACCGATTTTAGGCCTGATGATTTTATCATCGGTGATGATTACGATCCTCATCCCTATTTCAAGATCCCTACTCCAATTTAAAACATGAACAAAAAAACACCCACAGTTAATATCGAAAATGGAAAAAGAAGTCTCGAATATTTGAAAGTACTGCAAAAGATAGATAAAGAAGGTATTTGTCCATTCTGCGAAGAAAACTTTCTCATTCACCATCCAAAGGAGATTTTGTTCAAAACTAAGTATTGGATAGTAACTACAAATGGATGGCCTTACAAAGCAACAAAAAAACATTTTCTAGTCGTATATAAACCTAAGCACATTTGTCATATCGAAGAAATGCCTCAGGAAGCCTTTGAGGATAAGTTAAATATCATTAAGAAACTAACTAATGAATATAAAATTCAAGGAGGAACACTCATGATGAGATTTGGAACTTCCGATCACACAGGAGCATCAGTGGAACATTTACATTTTCACATCATTCAGCCTGACAAAAACCATGAGGATTACGACAAAGAAATCGGTGTAATTGCACGCGTAGGATAAAAAAAAGGGGGGTGCAAGTTTTATCTTGAGCCCCCTCGTTAGAATTTGGACATCTTTGAGTTAGCGTCCACGAAGATACTCGATCAAGCGCACCAGATTTCCATCCAAGTTGAACCTGGGGCTATCTTGAAGTATTCGAGTTAACAGGGTATCATCTGACCTTCCTTTTTCGAAATAATCAGTGCAAGCAACTAACGACAACCAGACATATTCAGTATGCTCATCGCTAAGAAGTATTTCCCCACCATCATGGTCGACATGATAGAGCTTTTGCGACCATGTTCGTCCAGCCCTCTCAGGACATGGTCATTCATTACTGCCAAATCGAACAATACGCCCCGTCGCATCTGATATGTTACCCATACCAATCTCTTCATTGAGTTCCTTGTACACGACATTAAGACTTGCATCCTCTGGATCATTATCGACATAATCATCAACTCCTGCGATAACTGACCACTGTCCCGCAAGAGCACCGACTCTATGTGAGCGCTTAAGGAACAGTATTTCTCTACCACAGGGTTGAGCTCGCGTGACATACACAAGCACAACATCAATCACAGGATCTGTTTCAAAATCATACCACTTAAAGTCCCGAGGATCTTTCGGGTTGTCAAAGCTTCCTTTTCTAATTTGCACAGTAGAACCTTTCTATGTTATTGGTTGAAGAATTCCTAGTACTTATACTCCAATAAAAATCTTTAGTCAATTACTCTCCAGACCTTAACCTGATATGCCTTGAGGATATCTTCAGAATTCAAATTCGAGTACCCCTCTTTAAAATAGACATTTTTTATTCCAGCCTTTGCAACTAGCATTGCACAGTTCTGACACGGAAAGGTATGAACATATAAATCAAGTCCCTTTACAGATACACCTTCTGCAGCAGCCCACACAATCATATTTGCCTCACTATGAATAGCAGTGCTTTTATCGATATGCTCCCCAGCATCAAAATTACTTCTAGGATCACCGTATAAATCTAAATTGTAATCCGTGGGCAAATGTTGATTATATGAAACATGCAAAACTTCCCCATCCTTAACCAAAGCTGAGGCTATCTGTCTCCACCAATCACTTGATTTTTGAGCTTCCTTTTCCAAGACCTTGAGCATGTCTCTTGCAAACTGCTTTTTAGTTATGGTTCCAAATGTACTTGGCTTACTTTTAATGTGTGTTGCATTTTTCCATGTCCACCTCAAGAATATATTTTTAAAAACTACAGAATGATCTGGAAGATATTTAGTAGCAATTTCTCGAAGAACATCATCTTCTGGCATTATGATTTTTAAATCCGAATCTATAAGCTTAATATTCTTCTTTTCTAAAATAGAAACTTTTCTGAATATTTTTAGTGATGTGAGCATCTTTACAACATCTTCATCCTTTGCCCATCGCACATCTCGCTCAAGTTTAGGAAAATCTTTAAAGAAACTTTTTCCAATTAAAAAAAGTTCGGAATCTGAATATTTTTTAAAAAAATTAACATAACCCTTGTGTATAGCAGGAACAAGAGCTATGACAATCTTATTATTACTCTTTTCCATTTCTAATTTCTTCTATAAAATCATCTGTGAGCTTTTTAATTTTGTTTGCAAGTTTTTCTGCCCCTTCCATAGTCAATTGCCTCACTCGTCCAGTAGTAGTTGCGACTGCTTGCGGCTCTAGATCAACTATCTTTCCACAAATATTAGAGTAGTCATTCTTCATCTTTTGAGAAAAATCTTTAGTAGTTTTTGAGACAATAAGCACATCTGGTTCAATGAGTCGAATAAGCATCCCGATATCTTCTCCTGTGTTTCGAAGAGTCAGAAGATCAACATGTCTTAAGTGCGAAATCATTCTTACTCGTTCTCCTTCTGGAACAATAGGTCTACTCGGTCCTTTTCTTTCTTTAGTCAACTTATCAGAATCCACTCCAACAATAAGGATGTCGCCAAAGGATTTAGCCTTTTCTAGATATTTTGCATGTCCTTCATGGACCATGTCCCACACCCCCTGAGTCAAAACCACCTTATATCCATTATCTTTTAACTGTCGAACTATGGTTTGAATTTTTTTACTATCCTTAATTAAGCGCTTAGCAGGATTTAGATTAGGGTTCAAAATGTCTTTTACAGTAATCTTTTGGTTGGCCATTATGTTGCTAATTATACAAATTAAATAATAAAAGGCAAACCGACCTTGAATCAAAAAGGCTATATTATTAGCCATATTTTATTAATGTTATATAATACACATCATGATTAAAGCATTCATAATTGCCGCCCAATCACTTGATGGTTTCATAGGTCCACTTGAGCATGTTAATTCAATGAGTTGGACGAGTGGTGCCGATAAGGCATTTTTTAAGAAAAGGACGAAAGAGGCAGGCGTGATAGTAATAGGACGAACAACTTTTGAAACTATCGGAATAGCGCTCCCAGGAAGGAGAACGATCGTATACTCAAGCAGACCCTTAAACATTGAAGGAGTTGAGACGACTGATCTCTTACCTAGTGATCTCCTTCAAAAATTAGAGTCAGAAGGATGCAAAGAAGTTGCTGTCTGTGGAGGAAGCTCGATTTATTCTTTGTTTTTGAGATCAAATTGTATATCCAAGCTATATATAACAATTGAACCGATTTTATTCGGAAATGGAATAAAGCTTTTTAATGATATTCCTCAAAAAAATATTTCCCTGATCTCATCCAAGGCGCTTGGGAGCAATGCATTACTACTCGAGTATAATATTGCAAACTAAAGATTTATTTTCTAACCGCAGCCTTCACAAATTCAGTAAACAACGGGTGTGGAGAGAGTGGTCGCCCTTTAAATTCGGGATGAAATTGAGCACCTAAGAAAAATGGGTGTTCTTTTTTGGGAAGTTCGGCGATTTCCATAAGGACACCGCTTGGAGAAGTTCCTGAAAATATGAGCCCTGCACTTTCAAGCTGATCAACATATGTTGGATTAACCTCGTAGCGATGACGATGACGTTCTGATACGATGTCGCCCTTTTTGATATCCCAATGCGTAGTTTTACAATATGCGTCATGCGCGATTGTTTTGGACTTGAGTAGACAATCGTAGGAGCCAAGCCTCATCGAACCACCATATTCGTTGCGCTTAAGTTTTTCTTTTTGATCTGCCATAATATCGATAACAGGATGAGGTGCATCAGTATCTATCTCGGTCGTATGCGCACCCTTGAGCTTGGCAACATTGCGCGCATATTCGATCACCAAAAGTTGCATTCCATAGCAAATCCCAAAGTATGGGATCTTGTGAGTACGACAATATTCAATCACTGCAATCTTGCCTTCTATCCCCGATCCACCAAACCCGCCAGGCACCAGCACTCCTGCAAACTGAGATAATTCTGTAACCTTGCAAGGATCCTTTTCAAAATCTTTTGAATTAAGCCAGGTGATCTTAGCTTTTTTGTTCAGGTGAAATGCTGAAAATTTGATTGACTCAATTACCGAAAGATACGAATCAGATAGAACAAAATTTCCTGTATCGAAATATTTTCCTACGACTGCAATGTGTACTTCTTCACTACTACTCTTGGTCTTACTCACAAACTTTTCCCACTCTTTCAAGTCAGGCTTTCGAGCAGGAAGCTTGAGTGCTTTGGCAATCAGTTCACCGATTTTGTCTGTATTAAAATTGATTGGTACATCATAAATACTTTCAATATCAGGAGCAGATATCACATGTTCCTTTCTAATATTGCACGTGATTGCAAGTTTTTCTTTTCGTTTTTGATCCATTGGTATTGAGCTTCGAGCAATAATAAAATCTGCTTGAATACCAAAAGAATTGAGTTGTCTCATTGCGTTTTGAGTTGGACGTGTTTTCATCTCACCAAGTGTTCCAGGAATTGGAAGATACGACACCATCACGAACACAACATCATCAGGTTGTTGAACTTTCATAACTCGTGCAGCTTCATAAAAGAGAGCGTTTTGAAAATCTCCTATTGTCCCACCAATCTCCACAATTGAAATATCCGCCTTACTACTTTGAGCAGACTTTTTAAAACGAGCAATCATCTCGTCACGAATATCTGGGATCGCTTCTACACATCGCCCCTTAAATCCAAGATTGCGTTCCTTTTCGATAACGTCGCGATAGACCATACCCGATGTCATATACGAAAAATCACCCGCATCCTTATTAGAAAAGCGCTCGTAATTACCCATGTCCTGATCAGTTTCTAGTCCTGAATTTAAAACAAAAACCTCACCGTGTTCGGTGGGGTTCATAGTTCCCGCATCTACATTGAGATACGGATCAACTTTCATAAGATTCACTTTGTAATTCATAGATTCGAGGATGGTTCCGACCGATGCAGTCGCAACTCCCTTTCCTACTCCTGACATTACTCCTCCGATAACAAAGATGTATTTATGATTTTTTTTGGCCATTGATTGATTATATCAGATGAGTCTGCAACATACAGCAGTACAAAAAAGGACGGCACCTGCGGTGCCGTCCTTTTTTTAGTATATAGATTTATTTGACTTCAACTCCCATTGATCGACATGTTCCTTCGATGATCTTGATTGCTGAATCGATATCATTAGCATTCAAGTCAGGCATTTTGGTCTCGGCGATTTGTCGCACTTGATCCTTTGTGAGTGTCCCAGCCTTCTTGGTGAGGTTAGAACCTGAGCCAGACGCGATCCCGGCCGCCTTTTTGATGAGGTCAGATGCCGGAGCCACCTTGTAAATCATAGAGAATGTTCGGTCTTCGTATACTGTAAGTACTACTGGTACAAGTTGTCCCATTCGATCTTGAGTATCCGCATTAAACCGTTGAGTAAACTCAGCGATATTAACTCCTGCCTGTCCAAGTACAGGACCAAGCGGTGGAGCTGGTGTAGCCTTACCTGCCGGAGCGATAAGCTTGATTACTTTTGTTACTTTCTTTGCCATAGTGTCGTTATATTATCTTAAAATTTTGATTACGCAAGGTGGGTCCGTTTTAGCTTAATTTGAAAAGTCCTCGGTTTCCCGAGCCTACTTGATGATCCCTGTACTACAGAGATTCTTACGCAGGCTCGGCCAGACTATTTCAAATTAAGCCAAAAACGGAACTTCCCTACTAGATCTTCCTGATTTGGAGAAAATCAAGCTCTACTGGAGTTTCTCGACCAAACATTGATACCAATACTTTTACCTTTCCTCGTTCATTATCAACTTCTTCAACTTTTCCTTCGAGATCCTTGAACGGACCATCGACAATCGTAACTGCATCAGAAACTTCGATGTCGATTGCATGCTTGGTGGTGTCATTTGTCATTCGAGAAAATAGTTCGTCAATTTCTTTCTTAGAAAGCGGTACCGGGAACACTCCTGCACCCACGAACCCTGTCACTCGAGGTGTGTTTCGTACTACATACCATGAGTCATCCGTCACGATCATGTCCACAAGCACATATCCTGGATAGATTTTTTCTTCCACTTCAACTCGCTTGTTTCCTTTGATTTTTATTTTTTTCTCAATCGGAACTACTACATTAAAGATAAAATCTTCCATGGCGTACGACTCGATTCGTTGCTTGAGGTTACGAAGAACTGCGTTCTCGTATCCTGCATAGGTATGAATCGCGTACCAGTTTCGATCTCGATTTGGCTGTTGTTGTTTTGACATACCCAAAAGTTTTAGTTGATAAGTTGTTCGATTCCGAGAGTGAAGAAGTGATCAAACACACCGACATATACAGCGACAGCTAATGACACAACAATTACAAGAATCGTATACGCCATTGTCACTCGCCTTGAAGGCCAGTTCATGTGTTTCATCTCAGCTTTTACTTCTCTGAAAAAATTAAAAATATTCATATATTTGGTCATTTTTAAAACCCCCGAAGGGGTTTCTTGTCCATAATATACTACTTTGATGGACGTTAGTCAAACAAACCTGTAGCACGTCAACTGGATAAAATACAGACTCAAGACCTATGATCTACATGGTTATTTCACAACATTCTCAAACAAGCTCAAAATAGTCATTGGCCCGACCCCTCCAGGGACAGGTGTAATGTACGCAACCTTTTTGGAGATAGATGCAAAATCAACATCTCCGACCAACCTACCATCCATTGCAGTTGTTCCAACATCAATAACGATCTGACCTCGCTTGACGTGTTTGGCGGTGATAAGCCCTGGAATCCCAGTGGCACTGATGAGTATATCAGCTTGTGATGTTATTTTTTCTAGATTTTTCGTTTTAGAGTGACAGATTGTGACTGTGGCATCTCGATTGAGAAGCACTTGTCCAAGACTTCGTCCGACCAAGACAGAGCGTCCAACGATCACTGCATGAGCTCCAGATATCTTGATTCCTGATTCTTCAAGAAGAGTCAGCACTCCTCGAGCAGTGGCAGGTATCATCCCCTCTTCTCCTGTTACCAGTTTGTGAATATTTGTCGAAGTAAGTCCATCGACATCTTTGGACGGATCTATGCATTCAATAATTGCTGATTGATCAAACTTTTTTGGAAGCGGCAGCTGTACGATAATACCTCTAATATCATCATCAGCATTAAAATCTCCGATGAGTTTTTTGATAAAATCAAATGTAACATCTGATTCGAGATGATAATGCTCTACTTCACATCCAATCGAATGACCGAATTTTATCTTTTGAGAAATGTACACTTTTGATTCTTTATTATTTCCAATCTGGACAATAACCAGTACCGGCTTATGTGAAAGTTTCTCGATTTTTTGAATGAGTTTTTTGGAACGACGTACTTGAATTTCTTTTCCAGAGATTATCATAATGGTAGTGTAAGCTTTTGTAATTAAAGAGTAAAGTAAACAGAGTATTTTATCATCTAAGGTCTCGAACGTATTTTATTTCGTCTAGCCTATAAAAATAATTAAGAGATGGTACAAGAGTATTGAATGACCTCCTCCCCGGCCTCTCGCTCCGCTTCGACCGGGGTTTCCAACATGGCATGAAAATTCTAATCGAACAATCGGGCGTTTTTTGGTTTATCTTTTTTGCCTTGCCATTGTATGTACTGTCT
>JAULZV010000013.1:0-9657 GCA_032117135.1 Minisyncoccota bacterium | reverse complement strand
GAATCTTCATGAGGAAAGCTTATCATGCTTGGTATATAAAGTGCCATATAGAGTCCCCCCGCCCTCCAGAGTATTTTAGCTCATCTGACTTAACGAATGCTCCGGGCGGGGTTCTATTAAGAAAAGGAGCGCCACGCGCTCGGAACATGTGACAGGCGTCGACCGCCGCCTGTTTCGAAAAAAGGGACTTACCGTATTTTGCCCTAGTACTCACATTCAAAAACACCCCATTTCTGGGGTGTTTGTTTGTATGAATATTATTCCCGAGGTCTCATAAGTGGGAAAATTTGTGCCTCACGTACGGTCTTGCCTTCAAGAAAACTGAAGAGTCGTTCGGAGAGTCCGAAGCCAAATGCAGGTGGCATTCCGTATTCAAGAGCCTCAACATAGTCATGATCAGCCATCTGCGCTTCGTCATCCCCTGCATCTCGCAGCTCCTGCTGTCTTTGAAATCGCTCTGCTTGATCGACTGGATCATTAAGTTCTGAGAATCCCTTTCCAACTTCCGAACCTGCAAGAATAACTTGGAATCGATCTACTACTCGATTATCCTCAGACGACTTCTTGGCTAATGTCTCAAGATACACAGGAATACCGATAAGAAATCCAGGACCATTAAGCTCCTTTCGTATTTTTTTCCATAATAGATCAACTCCTCGTTCAACACTCAAGGTGTTTGTATCATACTTGATCTGCTCATCCTTCAGTTTGTTCGCAAGTTCATCTATTGAAGTACTGTGCACATCAATACCGTACTTCTCTTTAATCAAATGTGCAAAATGATAGATCTTCCACTCATCCTTAAGGTCAAATTTCATTCCTTTGTTTTCAAAGTCAGTCTTGCCATATACTTTTTCTGCAATATGGATATAGAGATCTTTGATCATCTCCATTCCCTTATTAAAATCACTGTAGGCCTCGTAAAATTCAAGTTGTGTGTAATCCTGCGCATGCTCAGGAGACATACCTTCGTTTCGGAAGATTCTTCCAATTTCAAAAACCTTCGGTAACCCACCTACAAGTAGACGCTTCTGCCACAATTCTCCAGCTGAAATCCGAAGATATACATCCATATCGAGAGCATTGTGATGTGTAACGAACGGCCTCGCATCCGCACCTCCTGTTGTTGTTTCGAGCACTGGAGTTTCGACTTCTATATAGTGCTGGTCCAACAAGAATCCACGGATCGAATTCCAAAATGCTGAGCGTCGTCTAATCATGTCTCGTAATTCCTCATTAATAGCCATGTCGATATGTCGCTGTCTGTAGCGTTCATCTTCATCCTTTAATCCATACCAACTATCCGGTAGCGGAAGAAGTGATTTTGAAAGCATTCTCCACCCTGCAACCTCGAGGCTATTTTGGCCAGATTGAGTAACAAAAAGTACACCAGATACTTCGACAAAATCACCAGCATCTACTGTTTCTTTAAACAAGTCAAATGCATCCGACACGGAGTCATTACCAAGATAACTCATTGCATTGTCTTTTTTTAATACAATTTGTATTTTTGCAGTACCGTCAAATATATCAACAAACAAAATTGCACCCTGTCCTCGCTTTGAGGTAATACGTCCATCCAATACAATAGCTCCTCCTTCTTGAGAAAGCTGTTCAAATTGATCGCATACAGCCTTAATTTCATGCGTTCGATGAGTATCCGCTGGATACGTTACAATTCCTTTTGATTCGAGCATGTGCTTTTTTTGCAGACGCACAGCTCGTAGTTCTTCATGTGATGCCATGAAAAGAGTATATCATTTATTTTACTTCAAGTATTGTGTACTTTACCGTTCCGTTTGGTGTTTGGAATTCAAATGTTTCCCCTTTCTTTTTTCCGAACAAAGCAGAACCCAATGGAGAATGGTGACTGATTTTGCCAAGTGAGATATCAGCTTCTTCAGATCCAACAAGTACAAATTGAGTAGTAGAAGATACTCCTTCTTTTTGAACGGTAATTTTTGAACCTATTTCTACTATATCACCCTTAGTGTGCTGAACAATTTCAGCATTTTTGAGGATTGATTCAATTTGAAGAATTCGAGCTTCAGTTTGAGCTTGCTCTTCACGTGCCTCATGGTATTCGGCGTTCTCAGAGAGGTCACCGAGCGATCGAGCATGTTCAAGGTGTTCAGCCACTTCTTTGCGCTTAACAGTCTTTAAATGCACCAATTCGGTCTCTAAAGCAGTAAATTTCTCCTGTGTTAAATATTCTTTTTCCATATAGCTTTTCTTTAATTAAGCCCCAATTATACTGTTATTTGCCCAAAAGTAAAGGTCAAAATCATTGCAAATACTCTGGCCTGTGGATAGTCATCCATTCAAATACCTTACGTGCAACGAATACACTTCCGATGAGATTAGTCCTTTTCCCCTTCTCCATCACGATTGCAAAGGCGTATTTTGGGTTTTCGTATGGCCAAAATCCGGTCGCCCATGAGTTTACATTATCTTTACTCACTCCAAGCTCTGCCGTACCGGTCTTAGCAGCAATTGTTACACCAGCAAGGTTCAGCCCTGTAACGGTTCCACTTGTCACCCCTTGCCTCATCCCCTCGTGCACAATACGCCACACATCCGGACGTATATCATCAATCTGCCACGCCACATCCCTATCTGCACCCTTAAGGATAGTTGGGTTAAGTACAGTACCTTTGTTGGCAATCGCGCCCACAGCACGAACAGCTTGCAGAGGAGTTGCTTGAAACCCATATTGTCCAATTGAGGTAAAGAACGTATCTCCAAGTCTCCATATATCCCCATTAAAGTTTTTGGTCTTCCACTCAGGATTTGGAATAGTACCTTTATATTGAGATGAGATCTGTCCTTCAACAGAAGATCCGAATCCAAATTTTCGGTAATATTCATCAAGACGAGTAATACCAACACCTTCGATATTTCCAAATCCTCCTCCAACAACATAAAAGAAAATATTGGAAGATACCGCTATTGCACGCTTAACGTCAACCATGCCATGAGCTTTCCAATCTGAAAAATAACTTGGATTATCTGGATTATATGGATTAGGAACTTCGAGTTGTTTAGTACTCAGAACTTGAGTGTATTCAGTGATAGTACCCTCATTGAGAGCGGCAATTGCTACAAAAGGCTTAACGATAGAACCTGGAGTATACAGCCCTTGCGTAACCCGATTAAGAAAAGGATTGGCCGAATCTTGACTGATCTGCTTGAGATATTCAGAATCTCCATCAACAATTCTCTGTGAATTATATTCAGGATATGAAGTGAGAGCGAGTATTTCTCCAGTCTGAACATTCATAATTACACCTCCTCCACCACCAAACCCTACTTGCTCGGCTATTTCTTTCATTGAATTATATAATTGCTCTTGCACATCTGCATCAATCGAGAGATACAGTGGATCACCAGGATCAGGAGTACGAATCATGTTATTAGACACTTGATCTCCAAGAGCGTTTGTTTCAATTAATTGCGAACCATTAACACCGCCGATAATATGTTCGAATTGTTTTTCAATCCCTTCTTTACCTTGATAATTTAATTCATAATAAAATCCACTTGTATCCTTCTTAGGGTACGTCACAAAACCAAGCAGACCAGAAAGTCCGTTTTTGGGTGTATAGACACGCTTAGCAAAATCTGCCCCTTCAGCTTGAGGTTCGTTCCATGCAATTGGTGTTGAGTTACGATCATATATATTACCTCGTGTTGCAAACATAATTTTCTCACGCAGACGATTATTTTCACTTAATTCATATAGATCACTCCCCTCAATTACCTGTAACATAAATACTTTATACAGAAGTGCTGAAAATATACCCAAAAAACAAAGGTATAGTATTGCGAGTGTCTGTTTTGAAATTGGTCGTTCAATTCGACCTTCGAATTGATCCTTATCGAAATTCATTAAATTGGCAGAGTCAAGAAAAATTTCATCAGGATCAATGTCATGAGGACGATACTTTCTTCTTTTAAATTTATTCCAGAATCTAAACATTTTTAATACAAAATAAGTCTCTTTTTGATTTGATACACTACAATAAATAGTATGCATGCACTCAGAGTTAATGCATACTGACCAAGCACTGTATCTATTGTGCCATATAAGACATCACACACAAAACCAATTAAGATAATCTCGTAATACGCATCATAGAAAAAAAGTGCCGCCAGAACTAGAATCAATACTAACCACCACGGAATCAGAAAAGATGATGCAACGAGCGCTATTCTAAAGAGCAGGTTCAATTTGTTCATATGATTGTGCGTTATTTATAGTGACATGAGAGAGTGATGCAATAGGAACAGGTGTATTAAAATATACCTTTTTAAACAGATCTTCTTCAGTAGTTTCTATCTGACTTACAACACCAAGAAGTACGAGTTGTTCTTGAGGATATGTAATGGGATCACCTTCTGTAATTTCAAAATCTTTTGCAACTTCGATACGATACCGACCATCACCCAACCCTTTTGCTTCGAATTGAGTGCCTCGTATCACGGCAGGAGTTATTTTTTCAGAGGCCGAGAATAATTCAACATGTGCTGAAGTATTAGTACGAGAAACAATTGTTCCAATTACAACATTAGAAAAAAACACATGGTCTCCAATGGTGTACCCTTGCATGTCTCCTGCGATACGCAATGTATCAAAGGGTAAAAATGGTGGACGCAAGACAACTTTAAACACCTTCATACCTTCTGTAAATTGTCCAAATTGTGCATTGAAATTTTGATATTCAATAGTGCGAGCGGTTGAAGTAAGTGCCTGCAATTTGAGTTCAGTATTTTCGGCTCTCAAGACATCACGTTCGGCCTCCAAATCAGTTTTACTTTTAAAATATACAAGTGAATTTTTGAGTGGTGCAAGCATAGATGATTTTGATTCAAGTATTACTTGCACAATTCCTTGTGTCATGCCTGCAAATGGAGTAATACCAAAAATTCGCAACACAAATAAAAGAACCGCGATCACAACAACTATTTTGATTCCTCTATGAGATTGTTTTTTATTTCTTTGGAGGTAAGTCATCTTCTTTTTCGATTAATATATCTTGGTACTTCTCAATATTTTCAAGTATCATTCCTGTACCTCGTGCTACTGCACTCAAAGGTTCATGTGCTACATACACTGGAATTTCAAGCTCTTCTTCGAGAAGTTCTGCAAGACCCTTAATCAATGCACCTCCTCCCACAAGATGAATACCTCGTTTCATCACGTCAGAAAGAATTTCAGGTGGAGTTGATTCGAGTACTTCTTTAGTAGCATCAATAAGTGATGCGATTGATTGTGCAATAGCTTCGCGAATATCTGAATCAGTCACAATTACTTCTCGAGGCAATCCTGTTACAAGATCACGTCCTCTAATTGCTGATTCGAGTGGTGCCTCTTGAGGAATTACACTTCCAATACTTACTTTGACATCTTCGGCAGTTTTTTCACCAATCAAAATCTTAAACTCTGTTCGAATATACCCCATGATATCTTCATTGAGTTTATCTCCAGCAATTTTGAGATTTTTGGATCGAACTATTCCACCAAGTGAAATGACGGCTATGTCTGAGTTCCCGCCACCAATATCGATAATCATGTTACCAATAGGTTCGTGTACTGGTAATTTGATTCCAATTGCTGCGGCCATTGGCTCTTCAACAATATGAACTTCACGCGCGCCAGCATTATATGTTGCGTCACGAACAGCGCGAGCTTCGACATTTGTAATTCCAGAAGGCACACCTACAACAACACGTGGACCAAAATAGCTTCGACCATCTTTTTGAGCACGACTCATTAGATAACTAATAAGCTCTTCAGTTACCTCAAAATCAGAAATAACTCCATCAACAAGAGGTCTAATAGCAGTAATGTGGGGAGGGGTTCGACCGAGCATACGTTTAGCTTCATTACCAACTGCTACAACTTGGCCGGTTTTTTGATTGACCGCCACAACTGAAGGTTCGTTCACAATAACACCCTTTTTGGGTACATACACAAGAGTATTGGCGGTTCCTAGATCAATACCCAAATCCCCCGAGAATAGGTAATTAAGATTCTTTATTTTTTTCAAGAGTTTAATAACAAGCTTTTTCATGAAGCAGGAAGATTAGGATCAGTTCCGAAAATCTCCTTCAACAATATCAAAAAATGTCTTATAAGTCACTGAGCCTGATTTGCGGTCCTTTATCTCAAACTTGCCTTCCTGGAGTGCTTTTTTGCTGACAATAATTTGTGTCGGAATACCAAGCATATCAGCCGTAGCTAATTTTTCTCCTACTTGACCTTTTTTGTCATGCAGCAAAACTTCTATACCTGATTTTTGAAGTGCGAGATATATTTTTTCGGCCTCTTCTCGTACTTCTTCATCATCTTGAAGAGCAACCACAATCACATGATACGGAGCGACTTCCTTGGGCCATACGAGTCCCTTTTCATCAGCATACAATTCAACAATAGTACCAAGAAGTCTTCCAATACCGATTCCATATGATCCCATCCATACTGATTGTTTTTGATTTTTTTCGTCAGTATATGAAAGTTCAAGAGCATCACTAAAACGCGTTCCGAGATTAAAAATATTTCCTACTTCTACGGATTTTTTTTCAATAACATTAGACATATCTATCCCAACACTTTCGCATTCTTCTTGAGAAAATATTTCTTTATTGATTGCGATATTTTTTTGAGGATCGATGTAAATAATATCTTCTCCAGCATCGGTCACGGCCTGAAACTCAATCGAATATTTTGAAAATACTCCTCCACTTGCATATGTAACATACACTTGATCACCAAGACCAAGATCTTTAAAAATAGAAATGTATGCGCTTTTTGCTTTTTCAAAAAAAGCGAGTTGCTCAGCTTCGGTTTTGCAAAATGAATAGAGATCCTTCATTTCAAACTCTCTTCCTCTCATAATTCCTGACTTGGCCCGTAATTCGTTTCTGAACTTATGTTGAAACTGATACATGTACACTGGAAGGTCAGCGTAGGAGTTAATATGTTGTTTGAGCATTGAAATCATTGCTTCTTCATGAGTAAAGGCAAGACCGAGCATCGTGTCATTTTTGAGTTTTGTTTTGAACCAATTATCTACCTTGTCATCATCCCAACGATCAGTCTGCTTCCATACTTCAGGATTTTGAAGCGAAGACATGTGCACTTCTTGACCTCCTATTTTTTGCATGTGTGACCGAATGATATGTTTTATTTTTTCGTTTACATTAAAACCAAGAGGAAGGAGTGAGTACACTCCTGACATTTCTTTATGGACATACCCAGCCTTCAAAAGAAGTTGTGCGTTTTTGGAAGATTCATCTTTAGGTGCATCTTTTTTAGTTTTAGTGAATATCTGTGAGAGTCTCATAAGAATTAATTAGAATAAATTTTTAATATCGTGGAAAGTAAGTAGAATCATAAGACCAATCAATAATGCAAACCCAATAAGGTTGGCAATGGCAACTTTTTGATAATTAAGATCTCTCTTGAGAACCGCTTCAATACCGGCAATCAGTAGTCGCCCACCGTCGAGTGCAGGAAACGGCATAAGATTGAGAACTGCCAAGTTGATCGAAATAATCGCAGTCAAAATCAAGATTGAATTGATTCCCGTCTCTGAGGCTTGTCCAACAAGTCCTACAATACCGACAGGGCCCGCAACTTCTTCAAAATTAGCGTTGCCAGTAAAGAGGTCTCCGAAGAATTGAAAGAGTCCGATAATTGTCAGTTTTGCAAGATGACCTGTCGCCAAAAATCCGTACCATGTTGCAGTGAGCGGATTGGTTTTGATATATACAGATTCAACAAGTGAGAGTCCGAATTTTTGATCTTGGTTTTCGGGCACGAGTGTTACCTCATATGCAGTTCCATTTTGTGCGATGAGAGAAATATTTGTTTCGACTTTCTTTTGGTCATACAAGGTCTCAAGAATAAGAGCATTATCAGTAAGCACTCCATCTTCTTGTGTCGTAACCGAAACTATTGCATCATCAGGAATGATACCTGCACGAGATGCCAATGAATCATCTTGCACAAAATCAATACGAACTTGCGGAGCTTCTGTAGCATATGGTACAAGAACGGTGTTAAACTCTCCCCCTTTCATAAACAAAAAGACAAAAATGAGCATTGCAAGAAGGAAGTTGAAAACAACTCCAGCAACCAACACAAGTGCCTGAGTTGATTTGGACTTGTTGATCATGCTGTCTGTTGCGGATTTTTCGGTTGCTCCGTCAAGTGGTGATTCGCCGTATATTTTGACATATCCACCAAATGGAATCAGATTAAGACTGTACGCAGTTTCTCCCTTTTTAATTGAAAACAATCGAGGAGGGAATCCGATAGCAAATTCGTCAACACGAATTCCTGATTTTTTGGCAACAAGAAAATGCCCTAGTTCATGTATGAAGATAAGGACTCCAAGGACAAGGATAAAAATGATAACAGACATATTATTGTATAGTAATTTCTTTTTCTTTTAATGAACCTATTGTGTCGAATTCAGCGACTGCAGCGTCGACCACTTTTTGAATTTCTTCTTTGGACCGTTTAACGTCATCTTCTGAAATGGAATTATCTTTTGCAAATTGTTCGAGTTTTTTGATGGACTCGGATCGTTCGCTTCGCACCGATACTTTTGCTTCTTCAACTTTTTTGAATCCTTGCTTGACCAAGTTGAGTCGCGTCTCGGTTGTAAGGTTAGGAAAAATAACACGAACATCGCTCCCATTACTTGTCACCGAGAGGCCGAGGTCAGCTTTTTGAATACCTTGTTCGATTGATTTGAGTACTGTCTTGTCCCATGGAGTGATGCGGATTGTTTTTGCATCTTCCATAGTAATAGTAGCTACTTGGTTGATTGGCGATTTTGAGCCATATGCCTCAACAAACACTGAGTCCAAAATGGTCAATGTTGCTCGTCCAGTTCGAAGACTAGAGAGCTCTTTACTGAGCCATGCTTTTACTTCGTCACTTTTAATTTTGAGATTTTTGATGATTTCTTGCATAAGAAGATTTTACATGAAAAATGAGTAAACACAAAGTTCTGATGAGGTTACTGATGGTCACTAACGGGGTCCTAACGGGGTCATCCTGACGGGGTCAGACACCCTTTTAAGCAAAAAAGTGTGATGTAATCACAATGATACTTTTTCTGATGAAGAATTCTAATAGGAAGAAGGGTCAGAGACCCCTTCGAGAGCGACTAACACCTCTGAGACACCTCTTAGTCAGGAGAATAGTATCTGACACCATCATTCTATCTTCTACTGTCTTGCGATTATTATATTTTTAATATTACACCATACTTTTTTTCAAAAAACGGTGTCTGACCCCATTATCCCATTATCCATTATATTTCAACAGCAAGATATTCGAGAAGTTGCTTAACCGAAGCACCTGGATCTTTAAGATACTCTTTGATTTCAATAATACGTTTAAGAAGTTTTGTATTACCTTGTGCATGTGTATAGGACTCGAGTTCTTCCACAAATTCAATCACATCCTGTTTAGTGATTTTTTCATCTTTGAGGTTATCAATTATTTTTTTGACCGTTTCAAAACGAATCGCATAATTAGCCTTAATAAAAGAATGTGTCGAATCAGAGACGTGTGTAGCATGTTTAAATTCAAAAAGATGAGCCCGAGATAGTACTGTAGGAAGAATTGTTTTTTTGCTT
>JAULZV010000012.1:0-39755 GCA_032117135.1 Minisyncoccota bacterium | reverse complement strand
ATCTGGGCGTGTGTTTCTCTCGCAGATGAAATATTGGAATTTGAATATTGAAAACTTGAATTGTCCTCGACCGTTTAGGGAGAGGACTTTTTCGTATGATAAGATATTAGTTGGCTAATGAATCGTAGTTTACGGATTACGGTCGCCAATTACACTGCCTATATATTTCTGAATGCGGGTATTTTATGGCAACGGAGTGCATGCGTTTTAGTAACAAAACAAACACAACCTTTTATATAAACGAAGTGTTTGGTGGTATGGATGGAAATATATAAGAAACAATGCGCGATTCTGACGGTAACCTCGTGAATCTGGGTAATTTCGATTCCAAGGGGGCGAATGTCAACAGGAGGAATCCAGACAATGCGAATTCCAATCTGGGCGTGTGTTTCTCTCGAAGTGTTCAAAAACTGCTTGATAAATTTCAAGCAGTTTTTGTGTATTTAATCCAACCACCAGTCATTTTTCCTATTTCAATAATTTTTTCTTCCAACTTGATATATTTGTTTTGATCAATTGCTTTAATTTCGTATGACATACGTACAAATAATTTTATTGTCAATATCTTTAAATCTGCTTTGTTAAGTATAAGAATTCTACTAGACTTTTCTTTAGTTTGAGCCAATAAAAGTAATTCTAAAAGTTCTAGAATATTACTTTCTATTCTTGCAACTAAGGCAAATCTATCTCTCTTTGGAAATAATTTGCTATAACTATAAAAAACTATATATAATTCATACACTTTATGAACAATCGAATTGCTAGAGAATCGCGGGGGGGGGGGGGGTGTTATCTTTAATGGTCATGATTTATTTATTAAAATAATTTCCGTTTCTAATTTATTTACCGCTTGGTCAGAATTTAAAAGAGATAAAATAAAAAAGAACGATGTAAGTTCTTTTGCTGTTTCTCTCGAAGAGGAATTATTTAATCTTCATCATCTTTTAAAATCTGACCAATATAAACACGATAAGTATACCGCATTTTATGTTCATGACCCAAAATTAAGAAGTATCCATAAGGCTAAAGTAATTGATAGAGTTTTTCACCATGCTCTTGTTAGAATTATTGAACCAATTTTTGATAAAGGATTTATTTTTGATTCATACTCATCTAGGAAAAACAAAGGTACATATGAAGCAGGAAAGAGATTTCGAAAATTTGCTTGGAAGATATCCTGTCAAAATACTAAGACTGTTTGGATACTTAAGTGTGATATAAGAAAGTTTTTTGATTCAGTTGATCATGATATTTTAATTGGTCTTTTATTGCAAAAGATAAAAGATGAAAAAGTAACAAAACTTTTAATTCAGATTATTAAAAGTTTTCAATCACAACCAGATAAGGGAATACCACTTGGAAATTTGACTTCGCAATTATTTTCTAATGTATATATGAATCCTCTCGATAATTTTATAAAGAGAAACTTGGGTGTAAAACATTATATAAGATATGCTGATGATTTTGTTGCTCTGTCGGACGATAGACAATATCTAGAAAATATTCTTGATAAAATTGATTATTTTTTGAAAACAGAACTAAAGTTGAATTTACATCCAAGTAAAGTATCTTTTGTAAAATGGCATGAAGGTATAGATTTTTTAGGATTTGTTCATTTTCCGTATCACTCTGTTATTAGAACTAAAACAAAAAGGCGGATAATCTCCAAAATGAAAATAGCTCGAATAAAATTAGAAAAAGAGCTGATTTCACCTCATCAATATAATCAGATACTTCAATCTTATCTCGGCAGATTAAAGCATTGTTGTTCTAAGAAGATTTGTGAAAAGCTATTATCAGATAAATAAGTTTTTATCTTTCAATAAAATCCTCTCCGAAATATTCTCCAATATATCCCGCTTCTCCTGCATCTCTCCATCCTTCAAAATAAACTTTACATAATTCTTGATATCAATATCTTCAATCTGAATAGTAGTACTTTTCCCAAGGAGAGAAGTGTTGAACTTCTTGAATCTGAGTATCTCATCCTTAATCTTGTCTCGTACTTTTAACTCATTCACTTTCATGTCATCAATCAATTTTTCAAACTGCTTAATCAAGTCAGTTTCATTAATAGGAGGATTTGTGCAATTGTGATCCTTTGACTTGGCACACTTGTAATACACATGTCTGTTTGATGTTCCATTCTTTAATTTCTTAAACTTCTCATCTGCTGATATTGCAGATGAACACAGCCCGCAAGTCATGAGTTTGGTGAATGCAAATTCCTTGTTCTCGATTCTAAGTGTATTGCTCTTCACCTGTGCCTGCACCATGTCATATAATTCCTTTGTTATGAGTGGTTCATGTTTTCCTTTGTACCAGTTCCCGCTATTTCGAGGATATTCAAACTCTCCATAATAGAATGGGTTGCTTAGACTTCTGAATATATTTCCGAGACTCAAATGTTTCTTTCCGTATGCACTTCTGAAGTTGAGATCAAACTTCAACCAGTTATATACTTTCTTTCCGCTCCATTTCTCATATGCAACCTTTTCAAACATCTTCTTGATCACATGGCCTTTCTCTGGGTCTATGTATGTCTCGCACTTCCTGTCACTTCGTTTTTCTTTGAGATATCCAGTTGGAGCAGGTCCTGGCCATAATCCCATTTCAACCCTTGTCCTTAAACCTCTTTTAACATTTATACTTTTGTTATCATTCTCTAACTTTGCTTGAGAACAGAGAATCATTAAGAGAAACTTCTCATTGGGAGAGTTCTTGAATGTCTGCCCATATGTTTTTATCTCTTGCAGTTTTGCTTGATCCATGAGATCAACAAGTGAACCAAGATCTCCTGCATTTCTTGATAACCTGTCAGGTGCCCATGTGAGTATTCCGTTGTATCTACCCATATCTATGTCAGAGAGTATCTCTTTAAATACTGGTCTTTGTCCTGAATCCTTTGCTGAATGTGATTCTCTTCTAATATCTATAATCTCCATGTTTTCCTTCTCTGCTATCTGGAGCATTTCCTTTACTTGTGAGTCAATTGATAATACTTGGCGTTCTTCGGTCTCGGTACTTTTTCGAGCGTAGAGGACGTATTTCACCTTTATTTGAGGCACTTCAGTTCTAACTCCGAAGTTGCTTATGTATTGGGTTTCCATATATTAATTAATGACAGAAACAGGGGATTTGCTAAGACTATGCAGAGTTAGAAAAACATAGTGTGGTAGGGATTGGAATTTGACATATATATTTCATTAATATAATATATATACATGAACACACAAGTAATATTCAATTTAGATAAGAAACTCAAGGAACAAGCCATGAAAAAGGCTCAAAGCCAAGGTTTGTCATTTGGAGTTATTTTAAAACTCGCAACCAAAGCCTTTGTTGATGGGGACTTTAATGTTGGGCTCATTTCCAAGGAAGAGTTTAACCCTGTTACTCGAAAGAGTGTTGAGAAAGCACTTAAGGACATCAAAGAAGGCAAGAATGTCTCACCTAAATTCAATTCTGCCAAAGACGCTATAGCATATCTTAAATCTTAACGCATGGAGATTGTTTTTCATAAAAATTTCAAAAAGAAACTCAAAAAACTTTCCCCAAAGATACAAGATCAATTCTGTGATAGATTAGAGACTTTCATAGAAGATAAAAATCACAAAACCTTAAACAATCATTCTGTAGATAAGATATTCACTGACTGTCGTAGTATTAATGTGACAGGTGATTACAGAGCTATTTTTAAAGAAGATGGTGATGTGGTTAATTTTGTAAATATCGGTACACATTCGGAATTGTATTAATTGTGTTTAAAAAGTGACAATCCACTGTCACAAAAACACTGCAAGAACTGTCACTTTTGTCACTTTTTGCTCTGCTCGAGATACATCGATTTGATATACTAGAAAAGTCTTAAATAAACCTTACTGGGCTTGACCCGCTACGGTTCTAACTCGAGACGGCCCGCAACTGCAAACCGCAACACATTGTGTTGCGGTTTTCGCATGTTGCGAGAGAATAAGGGATGAGAAAGACGGAGGTCTAGGGTCCTTGCATTTGCGGAGCAAATCTGGGATGGCCGAGTCGGGGTCGCAGAAATTTTCGTAGAAAATTATCTGTGACCGAATCCCTTATTCTCCGTAGTAAAAATTTAGTATCGGAGTGACCCTCCACTACCTATAAATCACCATCCAAGGTAAAATTGAGAGTATGAAAGAACAGATCAAAGACCTGATAGATTTTCACAAGAAAGCAGAGAAGTTAAAAACTACCACGCGACATTCGTGGCTCACCGACTCTTCTCGTCAAGAAAGTGTTGCTGAACATTCATGGATGCTTTGTTTGCTTGCAATACTGCTGGAAGACAAAATACAAACCAAAGTTGATCTGCTAAAAGTTTTGAAGATGTTTATTATTCACGATCTTGCCGAAGCGGTAACAGGAGACATTCCTTCTCATGAAATATCTGCAAGACAGGAACACAAGTATGAACGTGAGAAAAAAGCTTTTGCCGAACTCGTCGCTTCATTGTCAAAAGAGAAAGCCGATGAGATTACCTCTCTTTGGGAAGAATTTGAGAAAAAAGAAACTCTTGAAGCTAAGTTCGCTCATTCATTAGATAAAGTTGAGGCGATTATGCAACACAATATTTCCGATATTTCGACTTGGGATCAAGGTGATTTTAATGTGCATCCTTATTACAAAAATCAGTATTTTGATTTTGATCCTTTTATGAGAATGTTCAAGGATGTTGTTGATGACCAATCAATGCAAAAAATAATTAACGCAAAAGCTGAAGATAGAATAGATACAAAACATCTAGAAAAATACAGAGGAAAAGTTGATTCTTAAGTTACTACATCAAATCACATCAATAAATCCCATACGGATATTGAGGTTCGGCGCAATTTACGCAATATCCCGGATGATCGACAGGTCGATCAATGTGAGCTCTACATGCTCCTGACAAGCAATAAAACACTGAACTAGAAATATCAAAATCATCAGCCCAGCTCTTTTTTGGAAATTTACACTGAGCAGGCTGTCCAACAGGACAAAATCGAACACTAATTTGGTATATTTTGTGACCAGTCTCAGGATCATTCCAGTTCTCCCAATCAAAAACACTTCCAGGCCAGGCTGCGTCAGGCCAAATTCCTGGTGCTAGATATTGTTGAAGTCCTGGAGGAATGTCTCGGTTTGTGTCAGCAGGAAAATTATCATCATTATTTGATTTATATAATTCGAGAGATTCGGCTACACTATTAAATTCTTTTTTTGATTTGGCAAGATATGCAGATTCGTATGCTCCTCGAACCGTCGAGAGTATGATAGAGGAGAGGATGCTTATAATGGCAACTACAATAAGTAATTCCATAAGTGTGAATCCTGATTCTCTGTGAGAGAGATTTTTTAATTTCATATATATACATGTATATATTCTTTTTACAATTAGAATTAAAATCCTAAAATCTAAGAAGATATCGATTTGTAATACTAAGTACAGAAGATGCAAGGAAAGTCTCGTATAGTCCGATCCTGTACTCTTAATTACCAGAAGGACCTTTTTTGAGATAGTGTTGAATAGTATAGACAAAATCGTCGTCCTTGTCGGTGAGTGTTCCGAGCCATTGTAAATATCCAAAATCCTTGATGCGAATATCTTCGAATGTTTCTCCTCGTAATTTTCCAAAACTGAGAGTTTTAAGAAGGGTTGGTTGTGTTGATATTTCAATAAATTTTTGTATCGCTTCTTCTGGTGATACTCCATTGGTCGCACAATAGTCCTTGAGCATATATTCGAACACCTCTTCAAGAACCATCACATCACCAGCTGCATCGTGTGCGACTGCTTGATCGATCTCGATACTCCAACGATATCTGAGTGATTGCATTTTGTGATTAGGAAGATCATAGAGAGCATATGCAACCTTGTACGTGCAAATGTAATCCTTAGTTGCAATACCTTCTGTTTTGAGAACTTCAATATCAAATGCTGCATTATGAGCAACAAGAATCGAGGTGTTAAGAAGCTCTTGTAGTGCAGGTTTGTCAGGGGACTGATCAAACGGTATTTTGTCATCGACCATTTTTTGAGTGATGTGATGGATGCCCATAGCTTCAAATTCGATAGGAACAGGTGGTTTGTAGTATTGGGTAAATAGTTCATCTGATCCGCGCATTTTGTATGCAAGTTGGATCATCCGCGCATCTTGTAATCCTGTTGCTTCTGTATCAAGAAAAATTATATTCATATCATCAAATGGTAACGGCTAATGAGTTCAAAGTAAAGAACCTGGTTGCGAGTTGGTTTTTCTTATATATAATTTGTGTATGGAAGACAAAAAACTGTGGTTTAAGCGAAAATGGTACGGATGGGGATGGTATCCTGCAACATGGCAAGGACTTCTTATTACATGTGCGTATGTGATACTGATGATATTTTTTGCAGCGATGATTGATGCAAGTGCAACACCTCGTGAATTCGTCCTTATATTTCTGTTGCCAGCTATTCTTTTGACAATTATCTTTCTCAAGATTTGTTACAAAAAAGGCGAAACGCCCCGATGGCAGTGGGGAAGACCAAAGGATACTGATCCTGAAAACTAAATTGTCCACATGCTCTAATTCTGTTACTATGAGCGTACCTATGACTACTATACACACTAATCCAGAACAAATCGCAGAACTCCTTTCGAGAGGAGTTATTGAGGTTATTGATCAAGATGATCTCGCAACCAAACTTCAAAGTGGAAAGCAACTTCGTATCAAACTTGGTATCGACCCAACAAGTCCTAATATACACTTAGGTCGTTCAATCCCACTTCTCAAATTAAGAGATTTTCAAAAACTTGGACACAAGATCGTTTTTATTATTGGCGACTTTACAGGAACAATCGGTGATACGTCAGACAAAGAAAGCGAGCGACCTATGCTTACTCCTGCCGAAATTAAAAAAAATCTCAAGACATATATTCAGCAAGCTTCCAAAATAATTGATATCAAAAAAACCGAGATTCACTACAACAGTTCATGGCTCAAAAAACTTTCATATGCTGATATTGGATTTCAAGCAGATTCTTTTTCGTTACATGATTTTATTTCGCGCGAAAATATTGCCAAACGACTTTCGGCTGGCAAAAGAATTTCACTTCGCGAATTACTGTATCCATTGATGCAAGGATATGACTCGGTTAAGGTCAAATCAGATGTTGAAGTGGGTGGTACTGATCAGCGATTCAATCTGTTGGCAGGACGCGATCTACAAAGAACATATGGTCAAGTTCCTCAAAACATTATGACAAACCCTCTTATCGAAGGATTGGATGGTCGCAAAATGAGTTCAAGTTTTGGAAATACTGTTAATATTTTTGATGAACCGAAAGATATGTTCGGTAAGCTGATGTCGCTTAAGGATGAATTTATCGTTACATACTTCATCGTAGCAACACGTGTTCCATTATCTGATGTAGCTCATTACGAAGCTCAATTAGCACAAGGAGTAAATCCTAAAGAAATCAAAATGAAAATCGCATTCGAGATTACTCGAATGTATCACGACGCTACTGAGGCGCTGCATGCACAAGAATATTGGATCTCTACTTTTTCCAAAAAAGAAATCCCTGATGAGATGCCAAGTATCACACCATCAGAGTACTCACTGCTTGCCATTCTTGTAGAGAGTAATCTTGTAGCATCCAAAAGTGAAGGACGACGTACTATCGAGCAAGGCGGTGTCAAAATCAATGGTGAAGTTTCAAAAGACTTATCCAAACTCATTTCTACGGGCGACATCATCCAAAAAGGCAAGATGCATTTCTTAAGGGTTGAATAAAAATACTACTACAACTATACTATAGATATGTTACGTATAATCTCAGCTGTGTTTGCGCTTGTGGTCGTTGCTGCAATTGCAGTTTTGATTGCTGGATATGCCACATCACCTACGCAGACACGCATGACAGTTTTTTCGGTAGACTATAATGCGGCTCAAGTATGGACTGAACTCAACAAATTTGAAGATGCGACATTCAAAAAACGAGATGTTGAATCAGTTGAAATAATCGAACGATACGGTCGTCTTGTTGCATGGCGCGAAAATCTCACTAATGGAGGGTATCGGATTTATCGAACCAATGAACGAATCGATAACCGAAAACTTGTCGTCGAATTGACTGAGAGCTCATATGGACTGACCGGAATTTGGACGTTTGAACTTTGGAATCATTCAGGAGGTACTGATATTCGTATCACTGAAGAAAGTACTCTTACAAATTCGCGTCTTCGTGGAATACGATTTTATTTTGGGCGCGATCATGATTTGCTTGTGTGGATCAAATATATAAATGTGGGCATGACCGAGCGTCTTATTAGAACATTATAACAATTATGCAAGACTATATATTACAATTTTTTTCACTAGGAGCAATCGGACTGCTGATTTTCTGTATTGCAAGTATTACACTTTCGTTTTCAGGTTCTCGCATACCTTCAAAACTATATTCAAAAATACAAGGAGAATTGATCTTCTTTATTTCTCTCTTTGGATCAATGGGAAGTATTTTGCTCAGTGTATATTTCGGCCTTGCTCCATGTGAACTATGTTGGTATCAAAGAACAATGTTATTTTCGATCCCTATTATTTCAGGAATTGCATTGTATCGTCATGATACAGGTGCAAGAGTGTACGCATTCGCACTTTCGATTGTAGGAGTCATTATTGCAATCTATCATACAATTTTACAGACAGGTTTATTGGGATTAAATGCTGCGTTTTGTAACCCTGGATCTCCTGTTGATTGTGCCGTACCAACATTTGTGCATTTTGGGTTTGTAACGGTCCCTCTCATCTCTTTGGCGGTATTTTTACTTATTGCTGTAATTGCATATCCATATGAGGATGCCCGCTAGTCCAACCAAAAAGTGGACACTACTTGTTCTTAAGGTCGTATTTTTTTTCGGACTTTATTTTGTGCTCTCATTTAACTTTGTTCCAGGGTACACTACTATCAAAGATTTTTTTCAAGACACTTTTATGTCCAATAACAGATTGCTTGTCGTCGGTACAACTGTTATCACTGCTGAGGTTGTGGATACTCCAGAAGATCGACATCGAGGATTGTCTGGCCGTGAACGTCTCAAACCACAATCTGGAATGTTGTTTGTGTTTGAAGAGGAAGGGGATTATGGCATTTGGATGAAGGATATGCTTTTTCCTTTGGATATTATTTGGATTAATAGTCATCATGAAGTGGTCTATTTCAAAGAAAATGCGACACCTGATAGTTATCCACAAACATTTCAATCACCTAAATTGGCGTCATACGTCCTTGAGGTACCTGCTGGTTTTGTGAAAGAGAATCTTATAAAAATAGGGGATATAGTTGATTTTAAGTAAAATAATGGTACAATATAGTAGCTCGATGATCGCTATATATCTTGTGTATATAGAGGAAAGTCCGAACATGGTCAAGTAGTCCTTTGGAATGCTTGAAAACGTGTAGTGGGTAACCCCCATCTGTTGGGCGCCTTCGGCGCCCAACACGAGGTGCGAGCAGAGACGTCTTCGATCGAAAGATCAAGGACTCCGCAAGGAGTAGTCGTATGGAAACATACGAGTGAAACGGCTAAATCCTTACATCCATGCAAGGTCGTGCTGCGCTTGTCGCAGAGTGCCGCTTGAGCTTGTGAGTAATCACAAGCCCAGATAAATGGTCATCCGTCGGTCCGCCGACGACAGAATTCGGCTTATGAGTATCATGAAAAACCTGCGGATAAAACCGTGGGTTTTTTCATGTCATTTTGATATACTACATCTACATAATTAAACGTATCAATATTTTTATATGCATTCAACAAAAATGACGACCATAAGCCAATTTCTTATCCTTATATCAATTTTTCTTCTCCCGACACTTTTTCTGCCATTTGCCTTTGTCTCACTTGAGCCAACTAAGAACTTTTTGATTCTTATCACTGCTATTGTTGTGAGCGTGTTAATACTTATTCAAAAAATAAAAAAGAACTCTTTTTCCCTTTCTCGTAATGTTATATGGATTTCGATGGGGGCAATATTGGTAACAGCTTTTGTCTCTTCTTTATTCTCAAGTAATGTTGGAATTTCACTTTTTGGTCGTCAAATCAATACGACTTCATTTATCAGTCTCTTTATTCTTTTTTCATTTGCATATGCGGTCTCTGTTTTGTTTGCGGATACACATTCTAGGGGTCGTATGTTTATTGTTTTGCACGCAACTGTCATTGTGACGATGTGTGTACATTTGATTAATATCTTGTTTCCTACACTTCCTTCTCTTGGATTTTTCTTTGCTAATACCTCTAATACCATTGGTAAATGGACCGAATTTGGCTTCTTCGCGTTATTTGGACTCCTCTCTTCTGTGTTAGTTCTGCAATACCTCAAACATTCAAGAATATTTATTATCGCAGGGTGGATTGGTATGATCCTTTCGGCACTCCTTATTGTCTTGATGAACTCTGCTCTTTTGTGGTTTTTTGCTCTCGCGTTCGCATTGCTTTATTTTGTAATCAATGCAGTTCTCAATCCTGATTCTGATGTCCAAAATCGAATCTCTTACCCAGCACTTTCGATCGTTATTGTTTCTATTATCTTTATCCTTGTTGGAGGAAAAATCCAAGCACTCATGTCGGGAGTAGATGTGTTACATTCACGAATTAATTTTCAATTTGAAGAAGTTCGACCGACACTTTCTGGTACTCTTGATGTAACAACTTCATCGCTAAAGGCTGATCCGATTACAGGTGCAGGGATTAATCGTTTTGAAATTCCATGGCTACAACATCGACCATTGGGAATTAACATGACTTCTTTCTGGGATACCGAATTTAGACAAGGATTTTCTACTATCTTATCTGTACCGGCTACTCAGGGTGTTCTTGGATTATTAGCTTGGATTCTGTTTTTGTCTGCGGGTCTCTATTATGCATTCCGTCTTATTTTTGCGCCACTGGAACAAAAGTCGGACATGTTTATCCGACTATATTCGATCTTGGGCTTTGTATTCTTTTTAATGGTATTACTGTTCTATATTCCATCGACAGTTCTTACGATTCTATTCTTCCTGTTTCTCGGGCTATTTATCGCGAATCTTAATAGTGCGAATCTGATCGAATATCGAGAAATTCAAATTAATTCAAGTCCTCGAATTTCTTTCGGGTACATACTTACTCTCGTAGTTCTTTTGATTGTATTTATCTATGCAAGTATTACGGTTGTAAGTCAATACGCATCACGAGTGGTTTTTGATCAAACTCTAAGTACGTATAGTCAGACTGGTGATTTTTTACAAGCCGAAAGGGGTCTCTTAAATGCACAAGCCATCTATTCTTCTGATGTCTACATGAGAGCATTGGCCGAATTAGGTATGCTTCGAATAGGGCAAATTGCTAATCAGTCATCAGACACCCCTCAGGAACAAGTTGCTGAACAATTTCAAAATGCTCTTGAGGCAACTCTTGCGTATGCTCAAGCTGCAATTTCCTATGATCCTCAGTCATATTCTAATCGATTAGCACTTGCTCAAATTTATACTAATCTCGTTCAGCTCGAGATTGAAGGAGCAAAAGACCGTGCTTTAAGCGTGTTGGACGAAGCGTTATTTCTTGTTCCGAATAATCCTCGAACACATTTAGAAAAAGCTCGTACCTATGCTTTTGCTAAAGAATTTGATTCGGCAATTAATGAAATTAGAATTTCTGTCGAACTTAAGCCAAACTTTGTAGATGCAGTGTTTCTTCTCTCTCAAATTCAAGTAGAAAAAGGAGAGGTTGATGAAGCAATCAAGAGTATTCAGGCAGGAATCGGTGTCGACCCAGCTAATCCAACATTACATTTCCAACTTGGTCTTCTCAGATATAACCAAAAACAATATCTCGAAAGTACGGTTTCATTTGAAAGAGCTGTGATTCTGTCTCCTTATTTCGTAAACGCTAAGTACTTTTTGGGTTTGAGTTATGATAAAATCAATAGAACGACAGATGCAATTGCTCAATTCGAAGACATTCAAATGCTCTATCCTAACAATGCTGAAATTACATTGATTCTGAACAATTTGAAAGCTGGTAAAGATCCATTTGAAGGAGCACGTTCTCCATTTGACGTTCAACCAGAAGTTCGAGATAGCTTGCCTCTTGAAGAAAATGTTGATGCTACCGCGGGAGATGTGGATTCGAGTCTGGAATAATATCTGTGATACATGGTAAAAAATATCAGAAATCTGCTCCAGACCGAAATTCAAGGCCTCCATCAAGCAGCGTATTTGCTTGGGATCTTCTCTATTTTGTCTCAAGTATTCGCGCTCGTTCGTGATAGACTTCTTGCATCTACATTTGGAGCCGGAGTAGAACTCGATTTATATTATTCCGCTTTTAGACTGCCTGATGTGATGTTTGTTCTACTCTCGACTTTTGTGGCGGTGTCGGTTCTTGTTCCATTGATTGTAGAAAAACAAAAAAACATTGAAGAAATGAAGAGATACCTTAACTCTATCTTTACCTTTGTAGTAGGGATATCCGCGATCTTCTTTGTTATTGCATGGGTAACGGTGCCATATTTTCTCAATTTGATTGTGCCTGAGATATTCGCTCGTGACCCTCAAACTCTTGTATGGATGACTCGAATACTTTTGCTTCAACCACTCCTTCTTTCATTCTCTAGTTTTTTTGGAAGTTTTGCTCAAGCTCGCAAAAAGTTTTTTGTATATGCTATTAGCCCTGTTATTTATAATGTTGGTATTATTTTTGGAATTACAGTCCTGTACCCACTGTATGGTTTGATTGGTTTGGCATACGGAGTAGTACTTGGTGCTTTGCTTCATATGGGAGTACTGCTACCTACAATATGTCGAGAGTATGTGCCGACATTTTCAAAAATTAATTTTGGTGAAATCAAAAAACTTTTGACACATTCGATTCCTCGAACATTCTCGATGCTTTCAACTCAAATTCTTCTCATTTGTATGACGTTTTTTGCTGGGTTACTTGCAGTAGGTTCAATTTCAATCTTTAATCTCTCGTACAATTTACAATCGGTGCCAATGGCGATTATTGGAGTAAGTTATTCGTTAGCGGCATTCCCAAGCCTTGCAAGTTTGTTTCAAAATCAAAAAACCAAAGAGTTCTATGAACTACTGTCCAGAGCAATGAGGCATGTATTTTTTTGGTCGCTTCCTGTTGTAGCTTGTTTTATTGTTTTGCGGGCACAGATCGTTCGAGTTATTTTGGGTGCAGGTAATTTTGATTGGAACGAAACAATTCTTGTTGCGGCTGCACTTGCCTTATTTACGCTTTCTCTGATTGCACAAAGCGCATCGCTTGTATTGATTCGTGCGTTTTATGCCATGGGCAAAACTCAGTATCCATTCATCTGTTCTTTTGTGGCAGTACTGGTAACACTTGGACTTATTCCTATATTGTATATGCCCGCTGTTGTTTCGTCTGATATTTATCACTATTTCGAAGTATTTTTGAGAGTGGATGGGGTAGAATCAAGTCTTGTACTATTACTTCCATTTGCATTTACTTGTGGTCAATGGATTCAATTTTTGTTGCTCTTGCTTGGTATAGGAGGAAAACGCATTCTGCTCTCACGATCTTTCTTTATGAGTTTTTCACAAAGTCTCATGGGCGCTGCTATCATTGGATTGGTAGGATATACATCACTTGATTTCTTTAGTGGAATTTTTGACCTCGGAACACTGCTCGGGATCACGCTCCAGGGAGCATTATCTGGTATGCTTGGACTTGCGTGTGGGTTTGCATTCCTTGTTGTGATAGGTAACAAGGAGGTCAAAATATTTTTGGATACGATTATGAAAAAAATAAAGAAAAGACCAATACTTCAGCCTGATGTCGAACAGGAGTTGTAAAATTAAGGATTTCTATTAGGATGGAGGAACTACTATGAATCTACACAATATACGAAACTTTAGCATTATTGCTCATATAGACCACGGCAAATCAACCCTTGCTGATCGTATGCTCGAATTGACGAGTACTATTGAGGTGCGCAAAATGCAGGATCAGGTGCTTGATAGTATGGAATTAGAGCGTGAAAAGGGGATTACAATCAAAATGACTCCTGCACGCATGAAATATGTCCATAAGGGTCAAGAATACGCGCTCAACCTCATTGACACGCCGGGACACATCGACTTCTCGTACGAGGTTTCGCGCGCCCTCAACGCCGTCGAAGGTTCGATCTTGCTGGTAGACGCAACACAAGGAGTTCAAGCACAGACTTTGACTACTCTAGAAATGGCTCAAAAGATGGGTCTTGTTATCATTCCTGTGCTTTCTAAGGTAGATGCACCTCATGCACGTGTTGATGATGTCAAAATGGAGCTCTGTGAGCTTCTTAATTGCGATCTGGATGATGTAATCGAAACTTCTGGCAAGACTGGATTTGGGGTAGATGGACTACTTCAAGCGGTGATTGAGCGGGTGCCTGCACCTGTTGTGCAGTTCGATTCTCCCAAAGATCTTCGAGCTCTGGTGTTTGATTTTCAATATTCTAATCATCAAGGGGTAATTGTGTATACCCGTATTTTTGATGGAGAAGTGACCGCTGGATCCAAGTTGCGTTTCAAAATTGCAGGAGAGACTTTTATCACAAACGAAGTAGGGATATTTACTCCGGCGCAACTTCCTGCGGATCGTTTGCAAGCAGGAGAGATCGGATATATTGTAACGGGCATCAAGCGACCTGGTGTTGCCAAAGTCGGAGATACGATTGTGTATGACAATAACCAACTCGAAGAACTTCCTGGATACGAAGAGCCACGACCTGTAGTATGGGCAAGTATTTTTCCTGAAAGTCAGGATGACTTCGATATGCTCCGTGGAGCGCTTGAACGACTCAAACTTTCTGATGCATCATATACATTCGAAGAAGAATCTTCTGGTTCGCTCGGGCGAGGATTTAGATGTGGGTTTTTGGGTATGCTTCATCTCGAAATAATCACGGAGCGACTTCAACGAGAATTTGATATTGATCTTGTGGTAACACTTCCAACAATTAACTATTTGGTCAAAACCAAAGGTAAGCCTGAAAAGTTTATTTATTCTCCAACTATGTTCCCGGATTACGGTGAGATCGAATGGGTCAAAGAGCCATGGGTAGATGTGAATATTATCGTCAAAAGCGAATATGTCAGTGCGCTTATGCAACTTTTGTTTCATCATGAGGCGAGTGTGACTGCGACACATACGGTAGGAGACAGACAATCAATTATGATCTCGATGCCTCTTCGAGAATTGATGAGAAACTTTTTTGATGAAGTCAAAAGCGCATCTTCAGGATATGCTTCACTTTCGTATGAAGTAGGTGAGCTCAAAGATGCACATGTAACCAAAATGGAAATTCTCGTAGCTGAAGAACCATACCCTGCGTTCACACGAATTATTTCCAAAGAGCGAGTTGAAGAGGAAGGTAACAAGACTGTTGAAAAATTATATGGCGCTTTGCCGCGACAGATGTTTGTCACCAAGATCCAGGCCAAAATCGACGGGCGCATTGTTGCTTCCAAAACTCTCTCCGCCCTCAAAAAGAACGTAACTGCGCACATGTACGGTGGAGACATTACCCGAAAGATGAAGCTCCGTGAAAAGCAAAAAAAGGGTAAAAAGCGTATGCAAAAAATGGGTAAAGTGAATATCACTAATGATATTTTCCTTAAGATGATGAGAGGGGATACGGATTAGGTGTTTGTGTAAGATAACCTTTTTATCTTAAATTTGATATACTTTTATTATTAGTAAAAGTAATATAATCGATATGAGTCATTTTGAAAGGACTGAAGGTGCTGAAGATAATCTTGGTAACAATCCTGTTTCTTTTGTTCCTATTGAAGATATGAAAGATTCTTCGGCAGAAAGTCCTGATGAAATATTAGCTGATGTACAATTAACAAAAAAAGGAGAAGATAATGAGTTTATAAAACAGAATGTGATTGATTTGGATGACATTGATAATGAGCCATCTAATTGGGAGTCTGATGTTGAAGAAGGGAGGTATGATCAATTTCCTTTGGAAACAAAACATACTACATCTGAAATTAAGCCAGTCCATACAGTGAGTCGAAACAATGTTTCTCAAATTGAAGAAATGAAGGGAAGAGAACAACTTGAAAAATATTGGGATGTTCCAAGTCGGAAAGTTGATAATTCAAAACCAAAACGTCCTCAGGATGATCACAACTCTATTCGTTTTGATGAGGCTGTATAGAGAGGTTTGTGCCTGTGTAAAATAAAACACCCCGTCCAATACTTAGTCCTTTTGTAGGTGAATTTAGAATTTTGGAGCGGAAGAGGATTAGGAAAGAGGTGACGAAGCCGATTTTTGTATAAAAGAAAACCGCGCAACTTTGAAAAAGTTGAACGCGGTCAGACCTTGATAGAGAAGTGGTGAGCAAATCAAAGCTCGCTCTCGATAATGAAACGCTCAGGGTTTTCTCCGACAACCTGTAAGACCTTTTGATCACGGTGGTCGTATGCCTTCTCTCCGACTTCTTCAACTCTAATTTCCTCCCCCTTTCTGAATATCTTGGGGTCAAGATGAGAAAGTGAATTGTGCGGAGTGGCTGTAAGTGCCCGAACGTCTTGTGGTAGAACTAGTGTTTTCATTCTTGTCTTGTTATTTTTTATGGAAGGGAAGAGCACTGTGCTCTTCTGATCAACTTCAAATATACATTACAATAGATACTAAAAAGTGTCAATTTCTGACTCTTTGTAAAATAAGATTAAAATCTAAAACATCCCAAACAACCCAGGGGCAGAAACGAGAATCATACTACCTGATACGAGGACTGCGAGGATAATAAATACGATACGAACGAATCTCTTGCTTTTCTTGTGGAATAAAATTGACATAGTGATACCAGTTTAGCAAAAAATATGCGATAATCAAGCTATCATGTATCGTAAAAAACCAGAACAAAATAGATTTGGATACGGTGCAATTTCTTTTGTAGCACTTGCTGGACTTGCTTATGTGGGATTGAATATGGCAGAAGGGTGGCACAAATATGCCGAAAGTACGAGACGTCTTGAAGCATCTCATGCAAAACTTGCTACACTTGAAGTGCAATACGAAGATTTGGTCAAAACCAAAGCGCACGCATCATCTCCAACTGGAATGGAAATGCAAGTTCGTTCTAAATTCGATGTAATGAAACCTGACGAGCATGTTGTATTTATTATAGAAGAAGAAAAACTTCCGCCTCCCATTATTGAAGAAAAAGGAAGTGTCAAAAAGTTTTTTAATACATTCAAAGACTTTTTTAACTAGGAATCAAGGGAGTGTTTGTGTTAAAATAAGATGGTAATTATCAGTAACAAGAATTGATATGAAAAAAGTAGAAATTTACTCAACACCTACATGTACGTACTGTAAGGCTGCAAAAGAATTTTTTGACGCACAAGGAATTACATATGTAGAACATGATGTTGCTGTTGATGAGACGCAACGCAATACGATGGTAGAAAAATCAGGACAAATGGGAGTTCCTGTTATTGATATCGAAGGAGAAATCATTGTTGGTTTTGACGAAGCTCGAATCAAAGAGGTTCTTGCAAGTGCAGGTGAAGAAGATACAAACATGGCTGCATAAGCTGCGTATACTCAACTTCGACCTTGCTATATGTTTCAAAAAACAATCAGACCACCTACAAGGTGGTGTTTTTGTTTATAAATATGGTATAAAAGAACATTGTCCTCGTAGTTAAATGGATATAACAGTCCCGTCCTAAGGGATAGTTGTAGGTTCGATTCCTGCCGGGGACACATGTGAGGAAAGTGACGAAAGTATGTCGAGTCTAAAATTTCTCTCAAAGTTACTTTTTATGTATGTTATGTCAGGAGTTGAAATATTACTCCTTTTCTACTATAATGACCCACATGCCCGTTGACATGGATATTGAAGATCGACTTGATGTACTTGAGCGAAAGCTTGATGATAACAACAGGATGCTCCGTGCCATCAAAAGAAAGATGTCACTTGATTTCTGGTTCGGTATTATTAAGACGCTTGTATTTATTGGAGTATTTTATTCTGCTTGGCTATTTGTTGAGCCTTTTGTGACTCAAGTCAAAGATGCATATCAATCCATACAAGGCATTAATACTTCAGTAGGTTCATTTTCGGATAATGCGTTATTTGAGTATTTCAAAAAACCATCAACCGAATAAATATATTCAGTGTAGTTGAGGAATTATGTCAGGATAGCTCAGTTGGTAGAGCATTCGCCTGAAGAGCGAAGGGTCGCCGGTTCGAACCCGGCTCCTGACACCAAAGTAAGTTTTTAGTAAGTTTTATAGCAAAACAAAAAAGCGGAATACATACCCTTTGGGCGCCCGTCCTCGGCCAGAGGCCTGCGAGTCGCCCTCCGGGTATGTATTCCGCTTTTTTGCAGTAAGACAACTAATTCGATTTGATCTGCAACTTAGTCTTGCGATTTTTGTCTAACTTAGGAAGGGTGATCACAAGAAGACCATGTTTTTCTTTTGCTTCTGCAAGGTCAACATCAACTTCTTCGGGTAAAATAATTGTTCGAGCAAATGATCCCCAATAAAGTTCTCGCTGATGAAAATTTTCATCTTCGATTTCGTGTTCGTCAGTGCGTGTGGCGCGGAGGGTGAGCGAGTCTCGAGTAATATCAACATCGACATCAGATGGTTTGACACCTGCAATCATTGCTTTGACTACAATATTGTCGGCTGTATTAATAACATCAACCGAAAGCTCGCCAATTTCTTCGACATCATCTTGGTATGATTGTGGTACTGATTGAGCATACGATTGAGCTCTTTGTGGTGCTTCAGGAGTCATGCCATATTGTGCATGAGGAGGGTAGGTGTGAGCTTGATAGTGTTGGGAATTGCGGTGGGCAGGAACTTCTTCCTCTGTATCAAAATCATCATCTTCATCAAGATGGATTGCTCCAGTGAGACGCTCAATGAGTGTTTTCTTTTTTTTATTGTTCCTAAACATTGTCGATTGTATTTACTTTAATTTTTTTAATTCGCTCGAACAAAACTATTATCAGGACAACGAACAACCAGATCAGCAGGAAACCAGCAAATGAGTTTTGACTGTGTTTAATTATAAATAAATTAAACAGTGCATGCAATACTGTCGCAAGCATAAATCCGACACCAAGATATCTTCGGCGGATTGATTTCATAAAAAACAAAGAGTATCCAACAAAAAGTCCAATCAATGCAGATGATGCAACGTGAACAAGAGATGCTCCTATAAACCGAATTTTGGTAGTTTCGTATACAATACTCCAGTCTTGCGCAAACATTGGGGCAAGTACATACAGCGAATTTTCGACCGCTGCAAATCCAAGTGCTGCAGAAATCATATAGATAGGTACATCAACAGCCTCATCAGTAACATTGTGTCTCAGGCCACCATTCCATGCGGCTTTATATTTGACGTATTCTTCGGTAAAGGCCCATACCAAAATTATGGCAAACGCGGTGAAGAAAGGGAGAGACTCGAGAGATGCAGTTGTTTCGATTGAAAAAATAAAATTGAACGTAAGCTGCGCTACAAGTGCGAAGGGTACTGAAAGTGCACCATATGCAAATGTTTTCAAAATTGCACGAGGAGGTTCGGGATGAGCATTGTCTTCTTGTAACCAAAAAATAAGCCATCCAGCAGCAGGAAGTATACCGATGAGGAATGAGAAAAATAAAGTGTTAAAGATATCCATTGTTATGCGTGTGGCCAAGCGCTCACTATAAGCATTGTATTATCTTTATGGATTGTTTGCCATATCTCTTCGGTGATAAATGGCATGAATGGATGAAGTACTTTGAGTTGATTGATCAAAAGATACCGGAGTGTATGACGTGCTGATTTTTTTTCATCTTCGTTTCCTTGCGCAATTCTTTTTTTGCAGTCTTCGATAATAATATCGGCAAACGTGTGCCATACATAATGATACAGCTTTTCACTTACGAGATACAGTTTGTACTCTTCAATTTCTTTTGTAATTTCGTGGACGAGTGAATTAAAATCATTGAGATATTGTGTGTCTTGTTGTGTGAGTGTGTCAGGTGTTGCAAAGTCTGCGTCAGTGGTTTGTTCAAGTACAAATCGTGTTGCGTTCCAAATTTTGTTGGCGAACTTTTTGTATGCACGCACTTTATCTTCCGAAAAGTTAGTGTCACTTCCAGGACCAATCCCTACCAAAAGTGACATACGAACTGCATCGGTTCCATATGTTTCGATCAAATCAAGCGGATCAATGGCGTTGCCCAGGGATTTGCTCATTTTTTTGCCTTTAGCATCGCGTACAATTCCGTGAAGGTATATTGTTTTGAACGGGATGTCTCCAAGGAGATAGGTGCTCATAAGAATCATGCGAGCAACCCAAAAGAAAATAATGTCGTATCCAGTCTCAAGTAGGTCAGTAGGGTGATAGTGTGCAAAATCCTCGGTCGCATCTGGCCATCCAAGTGTTGAAAATGTCCATAGTGCAGAAGAAAACCAGGTATCAAGCGTGTCGTCGTCTTGTACAAATGATTGATCGTGTGGGTCTTGGCCAACAGATAAAGCACCATCTGGTCCATACCATACAGGAATCCGATGTCCGTACCAGATTTGTCTTGAGATACACCAGTCGCGCAAATTGGTAATCCAATGAAAATATGTTTTTTCAAAACGTTCGGGCAAAATATTGATTTGTCCTGACTCTACCACATGAGTCATTAGTTCTTTGAGTGAAACCTGCGCACCGTCTGTGATACCATCGAGATGTGAGTGTTTCAGAGTAAATTTTTTGTTTACATCCACGAACCACTGAAGTTTAGGAAGTGGTTCGATAATTGCTCCTGTTCGCTCAGCAGTTGAAACATTTTGATCTGACTCTTGCTCGTCGATCATCAGAGCCTGCGAACGAAGCCATTCGACTGTTTTAGTTCGAGCTTCTTCGACTTTGAGTCCATTCACTAATTCACTTGAAGTGGTCATCTTGGCATATTCGTTGATAACTTGTTTGAGGGGGAGATTATGTGCCTGTGCCATATCATAGTCGGTCTGGGAGTGTGCGGGTGTCACTCCAAGTGCACCTGTACCAAACTCAGGATCGACGCTTGGATCGGCAATAATTTGGATTGATAACTGTTCTCCTGCAAAATTAACTTCAAATGTGTGTCCAACAAATTGAGCATATCGAGTATCATCAGGATGAACGGCAACGGCAGTGTCACCATATTTGGTTTCGGGTCGTGTGGTCGAAATTGCAATAGGAAAATCTGCTGCATACTTGAAGGTATACAGTGTTGCCTTGCGAGCCTCATGTACAATCTCATCATCCGAAATAACAGTCTGACCTTTAGGGTCCCAGTTGATTACTTTTTCTTTGCGATAGATAAGTCCATCCTCGTACATTTTTTTGAAAGCAGTGTGTACCGCCTTCTCTCTTGTGTCATCGAGTGTAAATGCTTCTCGTGACCAGTCGACGGAGGCACCCATTGCTGAGATTTGTTTGGCAATAGTGTCATGACTGTCTTGTGCGAATGCGTCGACTTCTTTCAAAAAAGCTTCTCGTCCGAGGTCATGTTTTCGTTTTCCGTCTTTTTGGAGAAGTTTTTCAACTTTGGTTTGAGTTGCAATAGCTGCGTGATCGGTCCCTGGGATCCAAAGAGTTCGTTTGCCACGCATACGCTGGAAACGCACAATAGTGTCTTGGATCGCAAGCATCATTGCATGACCAAGGTGAAGTACACCTGTCACATTAGGTGGAGGGAGTACAATCGAATAGGTGGGGGCATCCATGCGAGTGACGCCTTTTGTGATACATACATCAGGATTAAAAAAACCTGCATCACGCCATTTGGAATAGATATCAGACTCGACTTCTTTTGGTTCGTAGGGTTTTAAAAATTTGTTATCCATAGGGCTCATAGTATCAAAGTGTGAGAGATATTTCCATAAAAGAATAAAGTGCGCATCCGGAACGGATGCGCACTTTGGGTGCCAGGAGGCGGGGACGAGATCGAGGGAGCGGTAACGTCCTCGCCACTCGTGACAGGGTGCTGGCAGGTAGTAGACACCTGCGAGCTGAGCATGTGAATCATGCAGATGGCTAGCTGGAGGACTAGAGGACTCCATCATACTGTGCACATGCTGGTCTGAAAAAGATATCTCTTTGGTTGGCTGCTATGAGATATCCAATCAGCCTGTCGTTGAGGTACACTTGCTTCTATTTTGGAAAAATTTAAAAAAAAGTCAAGCATATCTGCTGAATTAACCCTTGAAACGCACAAATACAAAACGTGCGATTACCTAGCTCGAGTGGCAACAACATATGCATAATTCACTGGCATATTTGCAGTATTTTAAAGAAAAAGGGTATCTAGTAGGAAAGATTTCCAGAGGCTCGTATCTCAGAAGTTTCGGTCATAGAGGTATTGAGCGACTCGATCGCTCCTGCCACTGCGATCATCTGTGCGTTGTCGGTCGAGTCTTCTATTTTGGGCAAGAGGAGGGTGATACCGAGTTGCTCCGCACGCTCGGTGATGCGTGAACGCAAATAGGTATTAGCAATTACTCCTCCTGAGATTACGAGGGTGCGAGCAGGGAAGGTTTGGAGAGCTCGTGTTATTTTGTGTAGGATGATGTCGGTCACTGCTTCTTCGAATTCGTGTGCAATATTGAGTTTGAGTTCTTCTGAAAGCGGCGTAGCGCCTGACTGAGTGAGGTCACGTATTTTGTAGAGAACAGATGTCTTGAGACCTGAAAAAGAAAAATCAAGATCCTGAGTATGGATCATGGGTCGTGGCAAAATAATATCTCCACTGCGTGCACCTGCGGTGCGCGCCTCCTGCGCCAGCTGCGCAATTTTGGGACCACCTGGATATTCAAATCCAAGCATGCGGGCAACTTTGTCATATGATTCGCCGATTGCGTCATCTTTGGTTTTGCCAAGTATTTCAAAATGATGCAAAGAGTTCATTCGAACAAGTTCGGTATGTCCTCCTGACATCAAGAACGCGAGAGCAGGGAACTCAATTTTCTGTTTATTAAGAAGGACTGCAAAAATATGTCCCTTCATGTGGTTAGTCGCTATCAGTGGTATGTTCCAAAACAATGACAAGGCTTTGGCAAAATTAATTCCTACCCATAATGCTGGTTCAAGTCCTGGACCAGCAGTGACAGCAATACGATCAATATCTGGTTTGCGATAGGTGAGCAGAATATCTTTGGTTGCTTCAAAGAGACCTGGTTCGCGCACGAGCAATTCTTCAAGTGTTGCCCAAAGGTATGGATCTGTTTGTGTTGGGGTGTCTATCGTATTTGGAGTGTCTTGATTCGTGGTGTCTGTAGTCTTTGGGTCTTTTATTGAGGTGATGTCACGTGAAGCGAGCATCTTTTTGAGAAGGAGGGGAGCATGGCGTGCGTGTTCTCGTTTGGCAACAGCAGGAAATACCCCTCCAAACTCTTTGTGGATGTCGATTTGAGAAAATATCTCGCTTTGGATGAGGTTTGCACTCACATGATCGCTTGATATATCTACGTCTACGAGGGCAAGTGCGGTCTCGTCGCAGGAGGTCTCGATTGCTAGGATTTTCATATAGGGGATAGTAGCACAAAATCAAGGATTTTACAGTCTATGACGAATGACTGCAGACCCTTTGATTTTTTTGAGAAAGTTGCTATTATAGTGTCACTTGATTTTCCTTCTTAGTGTCGGAGGATCTCGTATGGCCCCATCGTCTAACGGTTAGGACATCGCCTTTTCAAGGCGGTAATCGGAGTTCGATTCTCCGTGGGGTCACCAAAGAGAGAGCTAGTTCGAGCACTCGAGAATGATTGAACTTGTAATAAAACTCATAGTGTTGTAATTTTCAATCATGGCAATATCTGAGATAAAATCAGAAATACAAAATCAAATCATAAGTCGTCTAAAGAACGCCGATATTTTGAAATATAGTGAACTGCAACTCAAAAATATTCCTAACGATCTTTTTAATTATCATCTTCAGTTTTTAGTTAAAAAAGGCTTTCTAAATAAAACAACCAAGGGATATTCTCTTTCAAAAACAGGCGTTCAATATGTAGCAGATGTACAATCTCTAAATTCTAAGGCTAGTCAGATCTTATTCAAGGTTAATCCGATTATGATTTTGTCCCGCACAGAAAAAGGTAAAATTCAGATATTGAATCAAGTACGAAAGTCTCATCCTTCTTATGGTAAAAAAGGAGTGCCTGGCGGTGTTCTTCGCAAAGGAGAATCAATGGAAGATGCAGCGTCTCGAAAACTTAAAGCAGAGACAGGATTAGATGCAGAATTTAAAATTACAGGAATGATGAGACGTTTTTTATTTGTTGGGAATGAACTTTTTTCGGATGTATTTTTTCCGATTATGTATGCTAAAAAATTTTCAGGAACTCTTTGTAACACTGAGTATGGAGAAAACATGTGGGTAAGTATTGATGATGCTATCAAAAATGAATCTGCAAAGTTCGATTCCATTTCTTCACTTCCAAAAGTTTTACGATCGATTAAAAAAGGTACTATCTCAAAAATGCCATTTTTTTACGAAGAAGATACACAAGTCGGTAATTTTTAAATAATTATTTTACCGAGGATGTCCTCTCTTTTTTATATTTTTGAATTTACTATATTTAGATAGAATACAAATTAGGTCTTTAAACAAAATCAAACAATCAAAATAGAAAGGTAATTAATGAACATATTAATCTGCTCTTCGTCAGGAAACTCTAATATGGGTGGGATATATGAGCACGAGTTTGATGCAATCAAGAAACATGCTCCCGTTTTAGCTTCTTGTCAATTCTTGCATATTGATAATCTACATTGGTCAGAGGTGTATGACGCCGAAGTTGTTCTTGTCTTTGATAGAGCTGTCGATAGATATGAAGATTTTTCTTTAGATTTGGACCTTATCAATAGACTTGCAATTTTTAGCCAAAAAAAGGGGAGAAAAGTTTATTTGCTTACTCGCGCTGGTTTTTTATCCTTTCGGTTAAGAGAAAATAAATCTTCATACCGACTTTTTATTATCGACCATCCCAGGATTATTGAACGACACTTTGTGCCAGAAGCAACATATACATTCCTGCGGCAAGGTTCTGAAAAAATAGATAAAGAAAAAGTTCAAGTAGATTTAGATAAAACCTTTGAATCTGTGGATTGGGAGGAATTATCTCGGCTTATATTTGTTTAGTTAATAACAAGGAAGTAAATTAAAATTAGAAAAATAAAATGAATTGCGTATATTGCGAACTCGAAGTTATCAAGAAGCGTGAAATCACAGGCAATGCTTTTGCATGGGCATTTCCTACTAATATTCCAATTACGCCAGGACACACATTGATTGTTCCGCGACGTTGCGTCTCTCGATACGATGAACTAACGGTAGAAGAAAAACATTCTATTGAGGATTTGAGAATTCGTATTTGTGGTGCACTACGCAAACAATTTGGTGCGATAAGCTTTAATTTTGCATGGAATGAAGGAAAGATTGCCGGTCAATCTGTTCCACATTTTCATCTGCATGTTTTACCGCGCAAAGAAGGGGATACTGGTGTCACTGAGTATGAACCACGTAAATTCTTATATCGTCCCGGTAGTCGTGAAGATTCTCCTGAAAATGAACTTTTAGAAGTCTCAAGGATTATTCGAGAAGGATTAGAAAATTAATTGCATCCACGAGACAATGCTAAATAATTTGTAGGAGTGGTGAAGTACTTCACTAAAAGAGACTGAGATATACGTTCAACCCGTGCCTCAGTCTTTCCTTTTTATATACTTAAAATTACTGAAAAAAACTGCCACTTTCGTCTCATCTGAGTTATAATTTTATGATGAAGAAAAAAATTGCTCTTGGACTAGTTTGTATCATTGTCTTGGTTGGACTGTTTAATGTGTATAAACCATTACCAGACGGTCTCTCTGTTGACGGAGAGGTTTTTTCTGTTCCAAACAGTTCGGTGGTTTTCTTTTCGGATCTGACATATGTTGACTCGAACAACGAAAGAGTTTCAAACCAAGAAATATTTGATGAGGTATTTTCAATGATAGAAAACGCTGAGAATTTTATTTTGGTAGACATGTTTCTTTTTAATGATTTTAAGGGTAAAGAGGATACTGCTTATCGTGAACTTTCAGGTGAATTGACCCAGAAGTTAATCGCCAAAAAAGAAGAAGACCCAGATATCAATATTATTTTTATAACTGACCCATTTAATGGTGTGTATGGTGCGATTGAATCTCCACACCTCAGTAGCCTGACCTCGGCCGGCGTTAATGTGGTCGAGACCAATCTATATAAGTTGAGAGATAGTAATCCTCTGTACTCAAGCATGTGGAGATCATTTTTGCAGTTTCTGCCTGTCGATTTTATAAAACTACCAAACCCTTTTGTTGCAGGTGGTCAAAAAGTGAGCCTCAAAACATATCTCACCCTTTTAAACTTCAAGGCAAACCATCGAAAGGTTATCGTTGCGGACTATGTGTCTCAAGACTCAGGGGGTAATACAATACTCAAAATGTCTTCACTTGTAACTTCTGCAAACCCACATGATGGCTCAAGTGCACACAGTAATGTTGCACTCAGAGTCGATGATCATATCTGGAAGGATGTTTTGGAAAGTGAGTTCGCAGTAATGAATTATTCAGGAGGTGAGGATGTGTCAGTGGACTATGGTGCATATATGGATGAGGAAGGTGAGGTGTCGGTGCAACTTTTGACCGAAATGAAAATCAAGAACGCGGTTACTCATTCAATAGACCAAACAACTTCAGGAGATTATATCAAGCTCTTGATGTTTTATTTTTCTGATAGAGAAATAGTCAAATCCCTCAAGGATGCGCAGTCGAGAGGTGTTGATATTCAAATAATACTTGATCCAAATAAAGATGCCTTTGGGAGGGAGAAAAACGGTGTACCGAACGTGGCAGTTGCTCGAGAACTCAAAAAGTTCGACCCTGATCTCAAGCTCAAATGGTGCAGTACTTATGGCGAACAATGTCACAGTAAAATTCTAATAGTTGGGAGAGGTGATATTGAAGAAATGTTTGTAGGATCTGCTAATTTTACAAAAAGAAACATTCACGACTATAACTTAGAGACAAACATTAAAGTTTCTGGAGAATCAGTTCAAGCAATACGAGATGCTAAAAAGTACTTCGACACCATATGGAAAAATGAAAACGGCACGTACAGCCTCGAGTACGAAGCTTATAAGGATGAGTCATGGATAAAATATCTACAATACCGAATTATGGAAAAAACAGGGATGAGTTCGTTTTAGCTTGAAGTAGTGTATCGTTTAGTACTGCAAGTGAAGGAGAGGTGACTAATGCTGATAGGCAAATATATACCAAAAATTGTACAGGAATTCTCTGCTATACAGAAATAATTTCTTACTAAAGTTGAAAATATTAAAAGAATATAAAATATAACACCCTTCTTTTTAATATTTCTCAATCTTTAATTTTTATCTGAGACCTTTTCTGATCAGGTTAAATTTTGTTGTTGTATAGTAAGCTATTCCAAGTGAAATGATATTAGCTAAGAGAATAAATAAGAGAATAATAAACCAAACCCAATCTTTTACAATAAAAATATCAATAGGGAAGATAGTGTAAATGAACTGATGTAAAATACTTTCATTATTTTCAGTATCTTTTTTGAAGAAGAATTTCATAAAAATCTTTCTTGAAAATAAAATCACTCTGCATATTTTCAAAATATTTTTAAATGCTATATGCTTTCAAATACTAATTCAATATTATTTTTTTGAATCGTTAAGATATTCCCATTTCGTTCATAAGATGCTCCATTTTGGAGCAGTGTAACAAAAGATGTCTCCATATCCATGAGATTATCTGGTTGAATGCAATACATAAGCGTCTGTATGAGGTGTGGAGCAGTCAAGATACCATACGTATCAGTATATTCACCTCCAATAGAATTACAAAATCGCGCACTCAGCGTACCATCAGTATTAAATGAAAGTGTTGGATAAGGTGTCGATATAATCGGGGTTTTGTTAAATGAAATTGCTTTAAATGTTGATCCAGAAAGGGTGAGTGGAGGAGGAAGAGACGGAGAAGTCTGATCTGGAACTGATGGAGAGACTGGTTTATTCTCTGTCTGTCCAGGTTGCGATGGAAGAGTGTCTGTGACGATTGGTGTTGTGCTTGATCCTGTGCTCTTGTGAGAGGTTTTGAGAATAGGAAGAGATTGCTCAGAGTAAACAGAATCCCACAACCGAAGCGATACGACATAACTAAGCGTGATGAATGCAGTAAATACAATGAATAGAATTATTTTTTTCATGAGTAATATGTTTTTATTGTCTATATACGATGCAGTTAAGCAAAAATAAAAGTATTGCAAGATGAGGCGGTGTCGAAATGAATTTCGAAAACCTGTGGACCTTTCTTTATTTTCGTTTTTCTAACACGACACTCAGTGCAAGTGCTACAACCACAATATTTTTGATGATGTATTGTCCTGCAAGTGTTGGGACAAGTGGTGCTTGCCATGCCATAGCAGGCAAAAATATCAATGGAAGCATGGTTGTAATCATGTGGGGGATCAGGATGATAATTGCCAACCGTGTTGTCTTGGAGAACAAGAATAGTACGCCGATAAGCATTTCAACGAGTCCAAGAACAATAATGAATGACTCAAACGGCCACAAGTTCATCACAGGAATAATTTCAAGCAAACTTCTTACCAGGTCATTGGCAGGGGAGACACCAAACAACTTAAGCGAACCAAACCAAAAAAATACAATAAAAAGTGAAACATGCGCAAGGCGATAACTTAAATTTTGCATAGCTCTAGTATATTACTTATTTCTTTGTAAATGAATATAGATATCCTCAAGTGCTTTGACCGCATCTCCTGCCGCGATGTTGTTCTGATGGTAGACACCATTTGTGCAGTCTCCTGCAGCCCATACGCCCTCCTGAGAGGTTCTGTGAGTCCATGGGTCAATCACTACTCGATTGTAGTCATCTAGCTTTACGACATCCTTGGCATATTCAGTAGTTGGCACTGCACCAATTTCAACAAAAATTCCCTGTGTCGGAAGTATGATTTCTTCGTCAGTCATATTGTTTTTGTATTTGATTGCTGAAACAAATTTTTCGCCAATCACTTCCATAATGTCGACATTTGGAATTGCTGTCATTTTAGGATCCTTGAGAACTGCTTCTATAGTGACAGGGTCAGCTTTATAGTCTACATTTTTATGAAGAAGTGTCACTGACTTTGTATATGCCAAAAGTTGAGCAGCACTTTCGAACCCTGCATTACCTCCTCCAATCACGACAACATCTTTGCTTGTGAACATTGGACCATCACATGTCGCGCAATAGGTAACGCCTTTGTGTTCAAATATATCTGCTCCAGGAACGGTAAGTTTGCGTCTGTGGCTTCCTGTGGCAATAAGGACAGTCTTTGTTTGGATTGATTCAGCATTGTCGTAGGTTACTTCAAAACCACTGTCAATTTTGGCTAGTTTGGTGACATATACTCCTGTCTTGATATCGATAACATCATCCGCATAGGCTTTGAGATGAGTTTCAAGGGATTTAGCCAAATCCATTCCTGAGATTGAAACGGTTCCAATCCAATTTTCGATACTGTCTGACACACTACTCTGGCTTTCGAAATTTTTGGTAATAAAAACAGTTTTGATTTTTTTGCGTGAAGCATACACTCCTGCGGCTACTCCTGCTGGACCTCCACCGATGATTGCAAGTTCGTACATGATTTTCTTGGTTACTGACAGATAATACAAATATTATATCAGAGAGTTAGGGGTCAGACACCCTTTTTAGACAAAAAGTGTGTTGTAATTATACAATAGATTTTAGAGAAAAAGGGTGTCTGACCCCCTCCGAGCCTATTTCAACTTAGACCTTCTCAAAAAAGCAGGCACTGCACTCCACTCATCCTCATCTTCTTGTTGTGGAGGAAGGGGTTTGTTTCCTTTTGGTTTTTCTTCTTGAACATGTTGTTGTCTTGTGTCCCGAGTTTCTGATTGATGTTGTATGTGTTGCACAACAGGCTGCGGTTGCGGCTCAGACTCTTTTTCTCGTGAAGAAATGACATTAAAAATCTTTGACTTTTCGCGAGGTTGTTCATCTTGTTGATCGACAACTGGTCGTTGCTGTGCAAAAGAAGGAGTCTGTTGTGCGCGCATGATGCTATTGTTTTGGTCGTCAGGAAACCCTGACGCAATAATCGTAACTTTGACTTCGCCTTTGTTGAGTTTTTCGTCTTTGATAGTTCCAAAAATAACTCGAGCATCAGGATCCATTGATTCGGTAATGACTTTAGCGGCGTCTTGGATCTCAAACATTCCAAGGTCATCGTTACCAGCAATCGAAAACAGTACACCTTTTGCACCATTAATAGAAACATCAAGAAGGGGAGAGTTGATTGCAATCCGTGCTGCTTCTTCGGCTCGCTTCTCACCACTTGCAATACCAATTCCCATAAGAGCAGATCCTGCATCCTTGAGAATTGCTTTCACATCGGCAAAGTCGACGTTAATGATACCAGGAGTTGTAATCAAATCAGAAAGACCTTCGACTGCTTGTTTGAGTACATCGTCACACATTGCAAAGGCATTACGCGCAGTCGTCTCTTTGGAAATATTATTGAGAAGTCTGTCGTTTGGAATAACAATGATTGCATCTACTTCACTTCGAAGTGCTTGAAGAGCCTCGTTTGCAATTCGTGCTCGATGCTGACCTTCAAAGAAAAATGGTTTGGTAACAACTGCTACAGTGAGTGCTCCAGATTCACGAGCAATATTGGCAACAATAGGACTTGCTCCTGATCCTGTTCCTCCTCCAAGCCCACAAGAAATAAACACCATGTCCGAACCTTTGACTGCTTCTTGAACTTCCTCTTTGGTTTCTTCGATAGCTTTTCGACCAAGATCTGGGCTCATGCCTGTACCAAGACCTTTTGTGAGATTTTTACCAATATGAATGCGCTTCTTTGCAAGGGAGTTGTGCAAGTCTTGAGCATCGGTATTAACCGCAATAAAGTCAACACCTTTAACCTTTTGGTTAACCATGTGATTGACTGCGTTTCCTCCTGAACCTCCTACGCCAATGACTTTGATTCGTGCAAAACTTTCTACTTCTGGCTTTACTTGTGGCATGATTTTGACTATTAGACCCTTAAATACTAATAAAAATAGCATACCAGATATACCGAATATATCAATGTACGCCAGCGCTATTTTGTGTTACGGCAGAAAGCGCTTGAAGTTGCGAAGAATTGTTTTGATGAGTGCTTTAAAGAGTTCAGGGGCTCTGTGCAGATTAATTGATTGCCCGTCATCTGCAAAAGAACCATAGACACAAAGTCCATACGAGACAGCCCATGTCGCATCTTTTATTTTGACGTTCGTATCACAATTTTTATCTTCGGCTACGCAATTTATTTTTGCAATTTTGGAAGGAAGTTTGAGGTAGGCTTTGGCCACGTCTTCAACCGTTGCGATGCGGGATCCTCCTCCTGTGATAATGATACCTGCAGGAAGCAGTCCTTTTTTGCCAATATGCTTAAGGTGCACATCTACAAGTTCGAACATGTCAGTAAGTCTTGAGGTGACAATGTCATCAAGTTTCTTTTTTGAAAATCCATGATTTTCGCCTCGATCATGATCTCGCTTAATAACTTCTGCGTCTTCGAGCGATACTTGTAATCCAAGAGCAATATCGTTGGTAATATCATTACCTCCAATTTGGAATACTTCAAGTGAGATTGGTTTGTCATCCGAATAAACAACAATTGATAATGTCTCCGAACCAATATTAACCAAAACACATCCAGCGATTCGCTCTGCTTTGGTGAGTGAAACAAAACTTGCTGCCAATGGAGCCGCAACCACGTCTGTAATTTCGTATCCGGCGTCTTCAACTACTTCAATCAAGCCTTGGATATGTGGCTCAAGCAAATTCATAAAAAGTATTTTCGCTTCAAGACGCACTCCTTTAAGACCCACTGGGTGCCCATGCACTGCTTGACCATCAATAAAAAAGTCGATTGGGGATTCGTGCAAAATCCTTCTGTTTTGAATGTATTGAGGTGGGAGATTTTCGCGAGCCTGAGCAACAGCTGCTTCCATGTCAGATTGAGTAATTTCTGAATCCGCTCGCGTAATCATAACTGCACCTGTGGATATAAAACTCGATAGTCCAATTCCGCCGGCTCCAAGAAATATTTTTTTTACTTGAACATTCTGACCTGCGAGTTTTTCGGCTGTTTTGACCGAGCGTCTTACACTCTTGACCGCTTCTTGATGATTGGTGATATATCCATGTCTCAGACCAAGGGCTGGTGTATCACTGTACCCAATTACTTCGGGGAGATGGGAGTTGTTTGAAACGCGACACACAACAGTGCGTATCGTACTTGTTCCGATATCAAGGCCTACAATTATATTAGATGACATACTTCTAGCTATTGTATGGCTTTTTGACAAAATATGAAAGTGCACAAGATGGGAAAACTACTTTTCTATAAATTAAAGACCGTTTTTTGGAAGGGATCTTTTAAAAATGTAAGAGTGTCGGAATGAAATGTCTGGTTGAGCCAAGGGTCGGGATATACTGTTTCCTAATCGCGACCCTTGGCGACCCGAGGACTTTCATTCCGACACTCTTGTATAATTTGATTCTGATCCACTAAAAATCAATTTCAATATTCAAAAACTTTTTCATGTAGAATTTTTCTTTTGCGCTCATTTCGTCTCCGTGGTCAAAACCTTTGAGATGAAGCATTGAGTGAATCAAAAGATAATACAGATAATTGGTGACAGTGAGGCCAAACTTAGATGCTTCGATGCGGGCAGTTTTAGGATTTATAAAAATTTCTCCCATAGTCTCATCGATAGGGAACGAAAGTACATTCGGGACATAGTCCTTGTTTCGATACTGTTGATTAAGAAAGAGTGCGCGCTTTTCGCCTACCACAACAATAGACACATCATATGATGTGTCTAGAATGTCATTCGCCATCTTCTCAAGGAGATCAAAAGAAAGTGGGAGAACTTGTTTGGTGGTATTAGAAAAATCCAACATTAGTTTATCGGCCTCGTCGTGTGTTCACTGCGATTTTGCCAAGCTTGATTTGTTCTTCTCGAACCTCTCGGTTTTTGATTGATTTGAGTCGTTTTGTCTTCTTAACATATGCTGACATATTTCGTTCTGCATATCGAAGTCCTTTTACTCGAGGAATAATCCCAGCTTCTTGAACTCGTCGTGTAAACTTTTTGATGAGATTGACATTGTTGTCTTTCGCTCCTTTTTTGATTTCTACATTTGTAGCCATAATGTCGTTAAAGATACCATATCCATTTATTTTTGCAAACCACTCAGTAATTGAGTGGTACAAAACAAACATGGAGCCTACTTATATTTTTTTCTTTACTTTAAGATCGCTCTTAGCAAGGGCTTTGTCTGTAATTCTTATATTTTTGATATATTCAACAAGATTATCGAGTGGGATAGTCTTTTGAGAATTAGTTTCAAGATTTCGAACACAAATACTATTTTCTCGAGCTTCTTTTTGTCCCATTAAGAGAATATATTTTACATTTTTCTTGTTTACAAATTGAGTCTGTGTCGACATTTTGTCGCGTCCGATTGATTGATGAACTGGGATACTTGCCTTACGCAAGCGCTCAACAACCTCAAGACTTTTGAGCTTTGCTCCATATCCTAATTGAATAAAATAAATATCACAGTCATCGAATTTGGGTTGTTTGGTGCTTGGTACTTGTTTGAGTTTAGGAATTTTGATTGATACCGAAACAGCAGGAATACCTTTGCGAAGTACGGTCCGCTTTGAAAGGTCGTTGTATCGAGATCCTGTAGCGAGTATTTTGCCTGACTTTTCATCCAAGATAGTAAAAATAGTGTGTGATGAATAATGAGGATCTCCGAGCACAAACTTATTTATTTCAAATGGAATGTCTTGCGACTCCAAGTATTCGACCACTTCCTTGAGGTGATTACGATGCTCTTCATTCAAAAATTCGATCGGCGCCGGCGCTTCTTTGATAATATGTTGAACTCCTTTGAGGTTACATGTAACTAATGTGTGACCACCGAACTTGAGTAATTCTTTACAGTCAGTATCCAAATCTGCAAGTTTGCCTCTAAAAAAATTGGTCGCATGTTTGTTGTATGTTGTCAGTGTTTCTCTATCTCCTATATTATTTACTTCAACGGATAGATTTCTGTAGCCTTCTTCTTTGAGAATAGTATAGGCAGTCTTGATCAAAATTGCTTCAGCGATGCTCTTTGGAGTGCCAATAATGTGAAGCGAGACAGATTCACCTGTTTTTCTTTTAGACTTTTTTTCGTGAGGATTTTTGATGTCACCTTTTGAATAGTACATAAAAGGTACTTCTTTTCGCTTTTGCCCATCACTTGTTGAGTGTTTGAGAAGAGCAACTGCTTCTTCGATTTTAGGAAGATGAGAGTGTTCAAAATTAGCGTAATTCTTTATCTTACGTGCTTTATCGTGATCTTCTTTTTCTATTTGTTTGAGTTCAAGACCTTCAAAACCATAATACTGGGAGATTACGAAGGCATTGTCTACTTGGTTGTTTTTTGGTGCCATAAAGCTCTAATTTAATAACTTCCTGGCGAAAAGTCAATTTTTGACACAGGGAAGAGGCGTACAAAGGCTTTCCCGACAATAAAGGATTCTTTGAGAGGGCCCCAGCTTCGAGAGTCTAAACTTGCGAATCTGTTGTCGCCCATGACAAAATATTCGTCATTAGAGAGGACTGTTTCGAGATTTGCTTCTTTTGTGAACTCAATATAAGGCTCTTCTAATATATAAAAGTCATCAGAACCGACTTCTTTGATCTCGACTTGGTTGCCTGTGATCTTGATAGTTTCTCCAGGGAGTGCAATAACCCGTTTGATAAAGTATCGTGAAGGAATGAGTGGGTATTTGAAAATGATCACCTCACCTCGTTTGGGGCCCGATAATTCGGTCGTGATTTGATCAACAATAAGATATTCGCCGGTATGAAATGTCGGTTCCATAGATGCACCACTTACTACAAAAGGCTGAGCAACGTATGTTCGTACCAAAAATACGAGGAGAAGAGATGTTCCAATTAAAACAATGTACTCTTTTGCGACGTGTAGTATTTTAGATATCATTCTTAATACTATATATCAAAAATCAAAAAGTGTCATGGATAATGGATAATGGGGTCAGACACCCTTTTTCTCTAAAATCTATTGTATAATTACAACACACTTTTTGTCTAAAAAGGGTGTCTGACCCCATTATCCCCATTATGTGATATGATATATACATATGAAAATTCTCGTAGGCCTCGGAAATTTAGGAGACTCGTATGTTGGAACGCGACATAATATTGGCCGTGATTTTTTGCTGTGGCTCGCACACAAAAATCATTTTTCGGATTTTAAGAAGGATACATTTCTTAAAGCTCTTGTATCATCGGGTGAATGTGATGGACAACAGTATCTCCTGATACTTCCTGAAACATACATGAATCTTTCGGGTCAGACAGTCAAAAATATTTTTCTTAAATGGAGTGATGTAACTGTGGATGATGTGACAATAATCCATGATGATATCGACATTAACTTTGGAGAACTGAAGGTGTCTACCGATAAGGGACATGGAGGTCATAACGGAATCCGTTCTATTTTGGACGAAACAAAACTGAATCTTCGTCGTATTCGGGTAGGTATTTGTCCTCAAACTTTTTTTGGTGGACACAAAAAACCTCACAAGGACGAGGTTGCTAATTTCGTACTCAAAAAATTCGGACTCCTAGAACGGGGGACGATTGAAGGTATTTTCAAAAAGATTGAAAGCTTGATTGGTCGATAAGCTACAGGGTGTGTTACCTGTGTAAGATAGGGTAACGTATATAATCTAAAGCGGCGCCCGAAGGGCGCCGCTTTAGATTATAGAGTTACTTTCTATATGAATTACTCACTTATTTTTGTCGACAGTGTCATTCGTTGCTCCTTTGCTTCAAACAAAGTGATTTTGAAATCGTATACTTTTCCAAGTTCAAGAGTTTCTTTCAATTTTTCTTCACTTTCAAATTCTGAAATGTGAATTAATCCAGCAACTCCTTCTTCGATTGATGCGAGTGCACCGTGTTTGTTAAATTTAATCACAACACCTTTTACAATATCTCCTTTTTTGAATTTATTTCCCGCTGTTGTCCATGGGTTTTCTTTCAATTGTTTGATAGAGAGTGAAACTTTTCCATTTTTGATATCGATAACTTTGACATTAACTTTATCTCCAACTGTAAAGAGTTTCTTTGGATCTTCAACAAGCGACCAGTCAAGTTCTGAAATGTGAACAAGTCCTTCAAGGTTATCTTCGATCTTAACGAATACTCCAAACTCTACTACACCAGTAACTGTTCCAGAAAGATTGTCTCCAATGCCATACTTCTCAACTTTCTTAACCTCAGACTCTTCTCCAGAGTGTTTTTCTGAGAAAATAAGTTTACCGTCGTCTGGTGTTGCGCCGATAATTGTTACAACAAGCTTTGTACCAACAAGTCTTCGCAATTCTTCAAGAATTCTATCTTTATCACCATCGGCTACTCGTGGATAGTGTTCAGTAGAAAGCTGTGAAGCAGGTAGGAATCCTTGGAGACCCTGCCATGAAAGGAGAAGTCCTCCTTTGTTTGCTTCTTGTACAGTAAGTTCGATCGGAGTCTTGTCCTTGATCGCTGCTTCTACTTCTTCCCATACCATTGCTTGCTTTGCTTCTCGGAGCGAAAGTTCGATGTATCCATTTTTGCTTTTAACATCTACTACCTTAGCTGACACAGAGTCTGCTACGTGTAGTTTTCGAATCATATCTCGAGCGATAATAAATTCTCGTCCATAGATAATACCTGTTCCAAATGGTGAAAGGTCAATATAAATTGCTGACTTATCTACCGTGATAACTGGACCTTCAACTACGTCACCTTCTGCAGGAGGATTGGGCATATCTGCCAAAAACTGTTGCATTACGTTCTCTTTTTCTTCTGTCATAATTGTATATAAGATACCGGATTGCTCCAGATCTTTTTGATATTTACTTAATAATGAGGTCTGCATATTCGTTTAGTCCCGTATGCAGTTAAAACAGAAGATTCTGTTCGCTCATGCATACACTCGTGGTCATATACGCAGGGTTACTCTGTCTTGTTTTAATAAAACTGAGTGGGGTGAATATAACATACAAAAAGAGGGTTGGGAAGAGTATTGATGAAGGGACAGCTCTGTAGATAAAATGAGTTGCGTTGACAAAAATATACCCAAGTATATACTTTGGTATATGAATACTAAAACAATTTTTAATATAAAGCTCGATAAGGAACTCAAAAAAAACGCTCAAGAGACCGCTAAAGAATTAGGGATCCCATTAAGCACTGCCGTTCAGGCCTTTTTGAGGCAGTTTGTACGGGATAAGGAGCTCACTATCTCTTATAAGCCTTCCAAGTATCTCAAAAAGATTCTTAAAGACGCGGAGCAAGAATTGAAGGATAAAAAGGATCATGGACCTTTTGAAAATCTTGATAATCTCATGAGAAGTCTTGATGCATAATACAGGGTGTGAAGATACGATATTCATCACGTTTCAAAAAACAGTATAAGAAAATAAATCCAAAAAATAAACATTTGGTTTTGCTTGTGATACAAAAACTTTTAGCAGACGAATATGATCCAGTGCTACATAATCATAAATTGCAAGGGAGCTTATTAGGATATCGAAGTATCAATGTTCAAAACGACATGAGAATTGTGTATCGAAGAGAAAATGATGTCATTTACCTACGAGCACTCGGTTCACATAGTGAATTATATTCCTGATTTGAAATGTCTATAAAAATAAAAACGCGCTACATCATAGGGTGAGTAGCGTGTGTAAAGGTTCGAAGATTGGTGTAAATCATTCGATCCCAGCATCCTTGTGGCCTTTAGACCATCCGGCCTTAAAACCTTTCAGGAGAGCTTGTCTGAACTGGGGAAGGTGGCGAACCCAGAAACTGGGTGAAACCAACAAACGAAGAGCGATAGTTTTTTTCATCAAAAAAATAATATAACGAATATTATTTTTTGTCAAACCTTTTTCTTGAGTTCTAATTTGAAACTAAACTCTCATATGCTTCAGTAGGAGTCACTTTTCAATAGTAATTAAAAAATGCTATACTGACCGCATGATAATCACATACGACGGCGTCGAATCAGTAAAAGTCTCACACGGAGATTTTACGATTGCCCTTAATCCAATTTCCAAAGAATCCAAACACAAGCTTTCAAGTTTTGGGAGTGACTTGGTCCTTATTACTGCTAACCATCCTGACCTCAATGGCTCCGACACTGCAACTCGCCAAGGCAAAGAGCCTTTTGTGATCAAAGGACCAGGCGAATACGAGGTGCGAGGAGTATTCGTCAGGGGATTTTCTTCTAAAACAGTATATGGAGGGGTCGAGCGATTCAATACTGTGTACACCTTTGAACTTGATGGTATTCGAGTTGCATATCTAGGAGCTATTTCGGATAAAGATCTTGGTACCAAGGCCAAAGAAGAAATGGGTGACATCGATATTTTGTTCGTACCAATTGGTGGTGATGAAGTACTCAATCCTGAGGATGCATACAAAATGGCGCTCAAGCGTGAACCCAAAATCATCATTCCGATTCATTACGGTGCAGTCGGAGACAAAGATGCACTCAAGACATTTCTCAAAGAAGCAGACGCAAGTAATACAGCTCCAATCGATAAATTAACCATCAAAAAGAAAGACCTTGTTGACAAGCAAGGTGAAGTTGTCGTTTTGTCATCTTCACTATAAAATATAGAGTATGAAAAAATACATTGAGAATCTCAGACAACGCTCTCATGCTGAAAAATCAAGCTACGCATTTTTTGCATCTCTACTTTTGACTGGCCTCATAACTGCGGTGTGGTTTTTGACTATTTTTGCTAATCCTGTCGAATACTTTGATCTCGAAGAACAAGAAATCCAAAATCTTGCTAATGCAGGGAGTTTGTTTGATAGTCTCAAAGCGGGGTTTAAATAATTTAAGTAATAGATAATTTGTGATATAATCGCGCTATATGCCAAAAAAGAAAGAAGTAATTCCAGAAGATTCTGCTCCAAAACGTCCAGGAACAACCATTTTGCAAGCGCCAATCAGTGCCGAAATGAAAAAATCCTATCTCGACTATGCGATGTCGGTTATTACTCAGCGAGCTTTGCCAGATGCTCGTGATGGTCTCAAACCGGTACACCGACGAATCTTGTTTTCAATGCACAAAAACGGTCTTGCATACACCTCTAAATTTCGAAAATCTGCAGCGGTAGTTGGAGATGTAATTGGTTCATATCACCCTCATGGTGAAGGTTCGGTTTATGATGCGATGGTCAAACTCGCACAGCCTTTTGCAACGCGTTATCCGCTTGTGTTTGGTCAGGGTAACTTCGGATCTGTTGATGGTGATCCGCCTGCTGCATATCGATATACCGAGGCCAAGATGAGTAAGATTTCGGGAGATATTCTCAAAGATATCGAAAAAGACACTGTGCAATTTAGGCCTACGTATGACTCTCGAACTCGCGAACCGATAGTGCTTCCGACGGCTGTGCCTGCACTTCTTCTCAATGGTACCTTGGGTATTGCGGTAGGTATGGCTTCTAATATTCCACCACATAACCTCGGTG
>JAULZV010000011.1:0-4254 GCA_032117135.1 Minisyncoccota bacterium | reverse complement strand
CAACAAAACACTCAATTAATTTCTTGATTGTTGATTTTCCAATTCTAGGCTTTCTTTGCAACATATTATCCAGTTTAGCATGAGCTAAGCTAGTCTAGAGCCAAAATTAATTTTGATCCAAAGGAAAATAACTCTAATTTTGGTCATATACGAATGCTCACTCTTAAGCAGATAGGCTAAATTAATGAATCCACCATATATATTTTTTATTAATTTCATGATGACAAAATGGTTTTATTAAACATAGAATTACTATATAAGGATTGACAAGCTTTGTAAAACAAAAATATTAAGAATAAAAAACAAAACTATCTTTATTCTTGGATATAAGGAGCTAAAGTAGATGTATATAACAAGAATATCTTATTATAATTATGTTTATGAAAATTCATGTGCACCCACTTGGACTCGAACCAAGGACCACCCGTGTGATATCAAAATAATACAACTTCGTCGTTCATGAAAATTATTGGAGACTCTGTGCACCCACTTGGACTTGAACCAAGGACCACCCGTGTATAAGACGAGCGCTCTACCAACTGAGCTATGGGTGCACACAATCTCCAATAATTTATTACTCCTCATTGTATCATTTTGATACAACTTCGTCGTTCGGATCCTATACAAAAATAAATTTTTGTATAGTTCCTCACTCCTTGTTGTAAGACGAGCGCTCTACCAACTGAGCTATGGGTGCATTGTATTTTGAAGATCAAACGAAGACGAGGCTCTACCCCGCAATTTGTCCTGCGACAATGGGTGACAAATTGCTAGGAGCCATGAGTTCACACAATCTCCAATAATTTATTACTCCTCAATGTATTATTAAAATACAACTAGCTAGTTATACCAAATATTCAGCAATAAAAAAAGGCGGCCTTCGGCCGCCTTTTGTCTCACACCATATCCCTACAGCACCTCCTCGTTTTTAAAACGAATACCGTGAGAGGTCAAAATCTGCTCATATTCCTCTCGCTCAATGTTCTCAACTTCGATCAAACGATCTGCAATCACCTTGAGTACCCCCGCGTGTTGCTCGAGTACTTCTTTAGCTCGCACATATGCATCATTCATCAATCGTCTCACTTCCCCATCAATCTGAGCAGAGATAGTTTCAGAATATTCTTTATCGTCAATTCCTCGCCCGAACATTGCTCGTCCAGATTCACCTTCAAGTGCAATTGGTCCAAAGACTTCGGACATACCATACTTGGTAACCATATCGCGAGCCATAGCAGTTGCTACTTGTAAATCATTTGATGGACCAGTTGTCAGATCACCAAAGATCATTTCTTCAGCAACATACCCACCAAGACTCATCGCAAGATCATCAAGAAATGCTTTTTTGGAATGCAATTTGCGCTCGTCATCAGGCATCTTAAGAGTGTATCCACCTGCTCGCCCTCGAGAGACAATAGAGATTTTGTGTACTGGATCAGCATATGGAAGTACAGAGGCAACAAGTGCATGTCCAGCTTCATGGTACGCAGTGATTTCTTTTTCTTTTTTTGAAAAAAGATGTGATTGACGCGCTGGACCAAGAATAACTTTTTCGATTGACTGAATCATATCATCTTGCCTCACTTGTGTTCGACTTTCGCGAGCCGCCATAATCGCAGCTTCGTTCATTAACGAATACAAATCAGCACCAGAAAATCCAGGAGTTCGTTGAGCAATAAGTGCAAGATCTACATCATCTGCAAAAGGCATGTCTTTAGAATGAATCTTAAGAATCTCTTCTCGATCCGCTCGATCAGGAGCATCGATCATCACTCGACGATCAAAACGTCCTGGTCTCAAGATTGCACTATCCAACACATCAGGTCTGTTGGTAGCAGCCATTACAATCACTTTTTCGGTTGGTTCGAACCCATCCATTTCAACAAGAATCTGGTTAAGTGTTTGTTCTCGTTCGTCATTACCTCCACCCATACCCACACCTCGTGCTCGTCCTACCGCATCGATTTCGTCAATAAAGATAATTGAAGGAGAAGCAGCCTTGGCAGTCTTGAACAAATCCCGTACCCGACTAGCACCAACACCAACGAACATTTCGACGAACTCAGATCCTGAGATAGAGAAAAATGATACTCCCGCCTCACCTGCAGTAGCTCGCGCAAGAAGTGTCTTACCTGTCCCTGGCGCACCCATCAACAGCACACCTTTAGGAATACGCGCTCCGATGTCTTGAAACTTTTTGGGATTCTTAAGAAAATCCACAATCTCTGCGAGTTCTTGTTTTGCTTCTTTAACACCCGCGACATCTTTGAATGTCGTTTTGGGTTTGCCATCGTTAGCAGCACTAAAGCGCGCTTTGGATTGTCCAAAAGAAAATGGTTCCATACCACCTGCACCACCACTCATTTTTTTACTCAAGAAAATCCACAACAACACCAAAAGAATAATTGGAATTAATATCGGAAGAATAAACGACAACCAAAACATTCCCTGAGAAGTTTTGACTTCAAGTGGGACGCGAGTCAATTGCTCAGATGTTACACCAAGATTAAGGAGTGTCTCGGTAAGTCCTACCCCTTGTTCTTTTTCAGTTTCGCGGACTACTTCTTCACCAAGTTCGTTTCGATCTCGCAAAGTGACCATGACCGTATCACCATCTACACTCATGCGCTCCACTTGATCATCTTTGATAAGTTGAGCAATATCGGTAAGGACAAAATTTTCTGTTTGATTTTGAGGTGAATTTATTTCAGAGAAAATAAATGTAAGCCCAAATAGCAAAAGCAGAACAAGAAAAAAATTCTGTCCAAACTTAGGATTCTTTTTTTGAACTCCGACAACTTTGAAGGCTTTTTTGCCTTCTGTATTTTTGGAAGAGGTATCATGTGGCACCTTATCCAATTGAGGGTCTTGTGATGATTGAGTATTCTTTTGTGGTTCTTTGGATTCGTTCATGGGGTCAATTATACATAATTTCACCTAAATAGGAATTGAATTTAAAGTAGAGTATTACTCTCGTGTTTTATCTAATATAGATAATTAAGAAAGAGGGCGCGTCCACTGCGTGGCCGCGCCCTCGATTCAAAACTCGTTTGACGTCATTTCAATACACTCACGATACAATCCCCGGATTACAGATCCTGTTCATGCGTGCAAGAAATCGCCTCAGTTTTGATATGTTCCGATCTTCTGGTTCGATAGAAGCAAAATAAACCGCAAAATCAGCACAAAACATCGATAAACAAAGTGAAGTAGTGACCGCACGAAACTCAAATGGTACAAAAATAGCGACCACCATAATACCGCATGCAATCACAAACAGTTCAGTACGCATATTCACACACAGAGTATCTGTGCGAGCGAAGTTAACATGCCCTAGTCGATACATGCGTTCTGTAATAGAGATAAACACCCACTCAAAAAAGAGTATACCTGCCATTATTACACTCGCACATATCCATGGAAGAGGTATAGTATCGGGATACAGATGGATCGAAAGCAGAAGAAATATTCCTGAGAGGATACACATACTATCTGCAAGCCTAAAATTTGTGACACCAATCCACCTATACACCCATCTCGCAACATGTACCGCAAGATCAAGCAGGTAATCATCACAGACGCGACGGAAATTTTTGTTCATTGGAGTAGATAAAAGGTTCGGTTTGAAATCACCATATCACATGCTACTATCAAAGCAACATGTCAATTATTACGAACAAGAAAGCAACACTTAACTACGAGATCCTCGAAAAATTCGAGGCCGGACTTGAGTTGCTTGGTCATGAAGTCAAATCAGTGCGCTCTGGCAGGATGAAACTCGACGGGTCATATGTCATCATACGCGGAAAAGAACTTTTTCTCAAAAATGCCGAAATGTCGCCGTATCAACCAAACAATGTACCTAAGGATTTTGACGGGACACGACTCATTAAGATACTCGTGCGCAAGAACGAAATACTCAAGCTCACCAACAAAGTTGAAAAGGATGGACTGACACTCATCCCTCTTTCTATTTTTGCCAAAGGACCCAAACTCAAACTCGACTTTGCAGTTGCTAAAGGAAAGAAAAAGCACGACAAGCGACAAGACATCAAAAAACGTGAAGATAAGATCGATATACTCAGGACAATTAAAGGTGAGAGATAATGTAAAGATAAATTCATTTTCTTGACTTTGAGCTGTACTTTTTTATACTACTATTACTTTTGCCGTTAGGCACCGGAGATTGCCCGCTCATTGAGCGGGCTTTCGTTTTGTCTCTATGTAATACACAAAGGATGTACGTACATGGTT
>JAULZV010000010.1:0-18369 GCA_032117135.1 Minisyncoccota bacterium | reverse complement strand
CAGTACATACAATGGCAAGGCAAAAAAGATAAACCAAAAAACGCCCGATTGTTCGATTAGAATTTTCATGCCATGTTGGAAACCCCGGTCGAAGCGGAGCGAGAGGCCGGGGAGGAGGTCATTGTATGCTATATTTTGAGGCTACAACCCCAAATGTGCATACGCCTTCTCAGTCACAGTTCGTCCACGAGGTGTTCGCTCTAATAATCCGAGTTGAATAAGATATGGCTCGTGAAATTCTTCTATGGTTCCTATTTCTTCAGAAAGAGAGACTGCGAGCGTACTTGAGCCGACAGGGCCTCCTTTATATTTTTCAATAATGGTCTTTAAAATATCTCGATCAGACTTCATAAGTCCAAGCGAATCAATGTCGAGCATCGTCATAGCTTTTTGGACCAACGACTTGTCGAGGGGTTTGTCTTCGATTTGAGCAATGTCTCGACATCGTCTCAGGAGGTAGTTAGCGGTTCGTGGAGTGAACCGGCTGCGCGATGCAATCTCGTACGCTGCTTCTGGTTCGAGTACGATGTTAAGGATTGATGCAGATCGAGTAATGATCTGTTCAATTTCTTGGGTGGTATAAAATTCGAGTTTGAACACACCTCCTGAAAAACGAGAGCGGAGCGGCGACGACACCATTGATATTCGCGTCGTCGCCGCGATAAGGGTAAAGGGTGGAAGTTCGAGCTGAATTGATCGTGCTGAAGGCCCTTTACCAATAATAATATCCAAAACACCTGATTCGAGGGCGGGGTAGAGGATTTCTTCGATAGATTTGTTGAGTCGGTGAATTTCGTCAATAAACAAAATATCTCCCGCAGAAAGATTGGTGAGGATGGATGCTAAATCACCAACTTTTTCGATAGCAGGACCTGAGGTTATCTTGATTTGCTTTTTGGTGTGCTTTGCAATAAGATGAGCCATTGTTGTTTTTCCAAGGCCTGGTGGACCATAAAATAAGAGATGTTCGGGCGTGTGGTTACGCAAAGCAGCTGCTTCAAGAAGTACTTTTAGATTCTTTTTAATATGTGATTGGCCTATGTATTCTTCAAAAGTTTCGGGTCTAAGAGTATTGTCCAAAAAGGCATCTTCTTTGCCTATAAGTTCGCCAGAAAGGGGTGTGTTGTGTTTGATGCTTGACATATCTTAAAAAGGTGATACACTGTTCATTAAGTTAACAACTGCATATTGATTAAGCGCTGCAGAATGCATCTTGTGGGCCATGCCTACCTTTTTGCAGTTGCGTATCAAAATCATAAATCTCTAGACGATTGAAGCAATTCAATAGGCTCTGTTTCGAGGATATCCTGGTCCCTCCAATGGTGCGCTGGGATACTCCTTAGAGTTTGGTCTACCTTTAACAACGTTAAAGGCTCGTCTGGAGATTTATGCTTTTGATTAGAAGTGCTATATATTCAATATAAACAAAAATTTATAAAAGACAACTAGTCAGAAAAGAATATCTATTTTATAACTCCCGAGGAGTTTGAGAGACGACTTCCATACCAAGCAAATCATCATTTGTAAGAGTCTGGAAGTCGTTTTCTTTTTGGGGAAGTGTCGCTCTTGGTGCTTGTGCTTCGAGATTGATTACGCGTTCAAGTTCTCCAATATCAGTCATTCCTTTGAGTGCTTTTATAATGCCATCTTGTGACATGTCGAGTATTCCTTGTGAACGTGCGGCTTCTTTGATTTCTCTTTCACTTGGATTAAGTTGCAATACTTCTTCAACTGCTTTGTCAGACATCACTGCTTCAAAAAGAGCAATTCGTCCTTTGTATTTGAGGTGATTACAAGTCGGACATCCTTCTCCAGGACCATAAAATGTTTCACTCCATTCTACTTTTGGTTGTTCGATTCCATCATAAATATTTTTGGCAAGCTCTAATTTTTTGGGATCAAGAGGAGTTATTTTTTTGCAGTCTGGGCACAATTTACGAACAAGTCGTTGTGCGATTGCGACGCGGATTGCCGAAGTTAAAACTTTTGGGTTGACTCCAAGATCAATAAGACGGGTAAAGGCTCCTGCAGCAGTGTTAGTGTGGAGTGTTGAAAATACAAGGTGACCTGTGAGTGAAGCATGGATTGCTGTTTCGGCAGTTTCGATATCACGGATTTCTCCTACCATAATAATGTCGGGATCTTGACGAAGCGCACTTCGTAACCCGTTTGCAAAATCGTATCCTTTCTCGGCTTCAACTTGTGTTTGAACAAGGCCCGAAAGGTGATATTCGATTGGGTCTTCGATGGTGATAATTTTGATACCAGGGGTAAGTGTTTGTTTCAAAAAGGCATACAGAGTTGTGGTTTTTCCTGATCCTGTTGGTCCAGTGTTGAGAATAAGCCCGTCTGGACGAGCGAGTTGTTGATCAAAAAGCTCCTGAAGTTCAGGTTCGATACCAAGCTCGTGAAGATCTACTGCGATTTGATCAGGATTAAGGAGTCGCATTACGATTGATTCGCTATATGCACCTGGCAAGATAGAGGATCGAATTTCGATTTCTGTTTCTTGAATTTTGATCGAAAATCTACCGTCTTGTGCCTGGTCTTTGACGTTGAGTTTCATTCCAGAGAGAATTTTGATTCGAGAAAGGAGTAGTTTGAATGTCTCGGCATCAAAAAAAGTAATATCAACAAGAACGCCATCAATTCTAAATCTTAAACGAGCCGAATCTTCTTCGGGTTCGACGTGAATATCAGAAGCTTTGGTGGCAATTGCTCCTGCCACGACGATTTCTACAATACGAGACACACGAAATGCGCGCTTCATTTCCATTACTTCTTGAATCAATACTTTTGTGTCATCGATATTACGTGTCTTGCTAATGAATTCGGTGATTTGATCACTGTTGATTTCGAGTGCTCCACCCTTGGATTCGGTCGCAAAAGAAATATCTGCATACCGCGACCATGCTTTTTCGAGGCTTCTGTTTGAAACGAGGTAACTTTCGATTGCATATCCGCGATTTTGGAGATCTTGTCTCACTGCTTCGGACTCTTCTTTACGAGGTGAAAGAAAGGCTACTTTGAGTTTTTTGCCATTCATATCAAAAACGGCGATTTTTGCTCTTTGGGCAACGTCTTGAGGAATCAGTTTGAGACCATCCGTATCAATAGGGATTCCGGATAAATCAACATATGGAACGTTGTACTTGTGTGCGAGCATTTGTGCTAAATCCTCTTCCTCGCGCTGTCTAAGATCTGCGAGACGCTGGTTGCTTTTGCTGTCGTCAAAGGTGAGTGTCATTGCGCTCATTGTAGCACATGGTGAGGGGAGAAAGGGTGTGTATATCCAATCTGACATAGGTAGGAGGGCGGTACTTCTCTTTTGAATATAGGTTGACTTTTATGTATAAATATGTTAAAGTATATGGGAATGAACATTTCAACCTTACTCATTGCCTTGCTGGCGGCGGCTGCCAGCTTTCTTTTCAGTTCATGCGTGACAGTCACCGTTGGTGGCGGCGGGAGCTACGGCTCCGGTCGCCACATGGCACATCAAGGAGGACCTTCGGGTCCTTCCTGTGCTCCGTCGCGGGGCGTTGTGACTGGTGGTGGCGGGCGTTTTGCCCAGCCACCACAAGCGATCGCGCAGATGCGGTTACGGACGGCTCCGCCGTCCAATATCTGCTGGGTATCTGTCCAGAACGGATGCCGTATTTATACGGAAATCCGTTCCGGCCGCCAGATCGGTTGGATGCCCGCTCCTGGGTACTCCTTTGGAGGATCAGGTCATCCTTCGGTGGGACGGAATCCGTCTCATCGTCAAGTCGGACCAATCGTACCTCGAGGGTACGATTGGATGAGATCCAACACTCGTCCGGTACCCCAATCGGGGCGACCCAACGAGATGTATGTGAACACGGCCAACGGGCCGCAGTATATGGGGACATTTTATCCCTAACTGCGCACACCTGTTGACCACCCGCCCCCCAGAACTTCGGTTCTCGGGGGTGGTTTTTGTTTATGCTACACTACAGGTATGTCTACATATATTGTACAAGAGGGGGAGTGGGATTCTTTTATTACAAAACACATTGTGCCCGTATATGAAAAGCAAGATACTCGCAAAGGAGCACGCGTCCTTGCGCTCGTGGGAGATCTCGGTGCAGGCAAGACAACATTTTCAAAACATCTTCTCAAACATCTTGGTGTGAGCGAGCATGTGCAAAGTCCAACATTTTCGATTATAAATTCGTATTCGATACATACAGGGAGATACACAAAAGTTTTTCATGTGGATGTGTATCGTATCGAAGATCATGCCGAACTTGAAGTGCTCAAGTTTGCCGAACTGTTTGTGCATCCCAAGCATCTTGTTGTGATCGAATGGGCAGATACAATCAAAGAACTTGTGCCTCAAGATGCGGTCTGGATTACCTTTGAACATGACACGATCGAGACACGCAAAGTCACAATCAATAAGGGGACACAGAGTGGATTGTCTGGATAGTCGCTATATCTCTCATTTATATTCCTTATACATTTTTATACCTATGTCCAAAAAAACAACACCCACATCAACCAAAACTTCAGCAGACAAGAAGTCATCCACTGTATCCGAAAAAAAGCGCGTAGTTATTCTTGATTCTCACGCAATTATTCATCGTGCATATCATGCGTTGCCGGATTTTGTTTCGACTTCAGGAGAACCAACGGGTGCATTGTTTGGACTTTCGACTATGCTTTTTTCGATTATAAAAGAATTTAAACCAGACTATATTTTTGCAGCATTTGATCTTCCTAAACCAACCTACAGACACACTGTCTACGTGGACTACAAATCAGGACGCAAAGCAATCGACGAAAACCTTATTACTCAAATCAAAAAGAGTCGAGAAATTTTTCAGGCATTTAATATTCCTATTTTGGAAAAAGAAGGATTTGAAGCTGATGATGTTATCGGTGCTCTTGCCAAAGAACTTTCGAAAGAAAAAAATATAGAAATCGTCATTGCTTCGGGCGATATGGATACTTTGCAACTCGTTGATAAAAAGAAAGTTGTAGTTTATACCCTCAAAAAAGGTATTAAGGATACTATTTTGTATGACGAGCAAACAGTGATTGATCGATATGGATTTGCACCATATCAGATACCGGATTATAAGGGATTACGAGGTGATACGTCCGATAATATTATTGGCGTCAAAGGTATTGGTGAAAAAACAGCAACTGATCTTATTCAAAAATACGAAACAATTGAAAAGCTGTACAAGATCCTCGCGAAGGACGAACAAAGATTTTTGGATGATGGGTTCAAGCCTCGTATTATTGGTCTTTTGAAAGAGCATGAAGAGGAAGCGAAGTTTAGTAAAATGCTGGCAACTATTCAAGTTGATGTGCCGGTTGATTTTGATTTGTCGCAAAGCTGGAAAGATGGCGTCGATATTAATCGAGCAAAAGAACTTTTTGCTGAACTTGATTTTAGGAGCCTGCAAGGAAGATTGGTGGAAGCGCTCGGTGTCGCCCTCAAAGAGGGCGACACCGAGGCGCCTGCTCCTGTCGTAGAAAAATTTGATCCTGCACTTTTGAAAGAAACTTCGATTGCACTATGGGTACTCAGATCATCCATGACCAATCCGTCGTATCAAGATATTTTGTCATTTTCTAAAAAAAATAATCTACAAGATGCGCATGAATATATTATCGAAGAACTCAAGAGAGAGGGTGCATATGATCTTTTTGAAAAAATAGAAAAACCTTTGATACCGATTGTAACTGAGATGTCATCAAACGGCGTGATGCTTGATGTTGATTTGCTCAAAAAAATCTCCGAAGAATATCACACAGAGATTGACGCAATAACCAAGAATATATTTGAAATGGCTGGTGAAGAGTTCAATATCAATTCTCCAAAACAAATGGCAGAAGTATTATTTGATCGTATGAATCTTTCGTATAAAGGTATGCGCAAAGGGAAGAGTGGTTCTTTTTCGACCAAAGAAGAAGTACTCCAAAAACTTGTTGAGGTACATCCTATCGCCGAAGAAATTTTAAAATATCGTGAGTTGCAAAAATTAGTATCAACCTACATTGATGTCTTTCCTCGAATGATTGGTATGGATGGTCGTTTGCGCACAACTTTTTTGCAGGCAGGAGCCGCGACCGGACGAATGGCGTCACAAGAACCCAATTTTCAAAACATACCGGTTAAGACCGAACATGGAAGAAGAATCAGAAACGCGTTTATCGCTAAGGATGGATGCAAGCTTGTTGCGTTTGATTATTCTCAGATCGAATTGAGACTCGCTGCGATACTGTCTGGTGATCAAAAGCTACTCGAGATTTTTAAGAATGGAGAAGATGTACACGCCGGAGTTGCTTCGTACATGTTTGGTATCCCTCAAGATGAAGTATCCAAGACTCAGCGAAACAAAGCTAAAGTTATTAACTTTGGGATTTTGTATGGTATGGGTGTGAGTGCTCTTCAAAAAAATCTTAAAGTCGATCGAAAAGAAGCACAAGAATTTTATAATCAATACTTTAGAGATTTTGCTGGACTAGCTGCATATCTTGAAGAAACCAAAGAGTTTGCAAAAGTACACGGATATACTCAGACCATGTATGGACGAAAAAGATTTTTTGAAGGAATCAAATCAAGACTGCCTTTTATTCGAGCGCAAGCAGAACGTATGGCAATTAACGCTCCTATTCAAGGAACGCAAGCTGATCTGATAAAGATTGCTATGATTCGAATTGATGAATATCTCAAAAAAGAACAACTCAAAGACAAGGTGAAGCTTGTGCTTCAGATCCACGACGAAATCATTTTTGAAGTGACAAACGAAACAGTTGAGAGCATCAAGCTGGCAATTCCAAAAATAATGGAAGGAGTACTTGAAGATGATCAACGTAAAGGAGTTCCTATTTTGACTGATTGCGAAGCTGGTAGATCGTGGGGTGAAATGAAATAATAGACATATGCTTTATCTTTTTTATGGAACAGATCGAAACAAAGCGCTTGAAAAGGCGTTAGTGATTATGGAAAAAAAACTCGCCGAAAAAAAGGATGCGGTGATTTTTAAGGTTGATCAATCTAATGTGTCGAGTGGATTGATGATGGAGTTGTGTGGGGGGCAAGGTTTGTTTGAGCAAAAATTTATTGTGCACCTCAAAGATGTTTTTGTTGATGAGATGAGCAAATCAATCATCACGCAATATCTCAAAGAGATGAAAGAATCGGACAATGTTTTTATTTGGACAGAGGGAGCAATCCTTAAGAAAGATTTTGGGAAGATCGAAAAGCATGTTGAAAAGGTGTGGGAACATGTCGCAAAAGAAAAGATTAAAAAAGAAGAAAATATTTTTGCTATTACAAATTATCTACTTGCTCGAGACAAAAAGAATCTATGGATTGAATATCAAAAATTAAGAAAGAGTTTTGTGCCGGAAGAAATTCACGGTACCTTATTTTGGTGTATGAAAAATATCGTACTCGCATCACATTCGCAGATCGCAACAACAACTGGTCTCAAGCCTTTTGTGTTTTCGAGTGCAAAGAAGGCGATGACCTTATATTCTCAAGATGAAGTCGATGAACGTTTTTGGCATCTCACCAAAATTCTTGGAGATTCGAGACGAGGGGAAGGAGAGTTGGATGTGCTGTTGGAGAAGTGGATACTTGGGGTGTGAGAGGGTTTTTAATTCTTCCAATCCAGAGTTCTGAATGCGTCCAGTTGAAGGAGCAATGTAAAGCATTGTAAAGTGTTCTTTAAATATAGAATCTAATTTTTAAACAATTCTCGAGCAGTAAAATATCGATAGAATTCAAGTATTAAAATTGCGTACATAATATATGAATATGTATTAATAGTTGGATAGTTTAAATAATATATTATTGCTAAATACACAACTATGAACATTGCAGAAAACAAGGACGCCTTTGTTCCTTTTTTCTGAAGGAATAATAGAATTATTGGAATTACAATTAGAAAAATAATGTATTTGATAATATCACCTCCCATCAAACCCCCTAAAATAATCGTTATTATCCCATAGAGTACTATCAATTTATTTATGCTTCCACTTACAACGTCTTGATATATTTTTTCTTTATTCAATGAGAACATGTTTATTATTTATTTGAAAATTTAAATGTTTCCAGTACCTTCTTAAATGTTTCTTCATAAGACTTACTTACACAATTATTCGGTCGATATGCAATTTCGATACTTTTTTCACCACCTTGAAGACTGTTTAATATCACATAATAACGAATACTTTCATCCTCATTTAGTCTAAAATCAAATACATCATAAATATTTGTTCCAAATGTTTCTTTGCCAAGATTTATAAAAGGACTTCCTGAGGTGTATCTATCAGAATATTGTTCTGATATTTCAATAAACTGTTGCCCTGCGCCACAACCACCTTCTGAAATACCACTACCCTTTCCTCTTTCAACAAAAACTAGAGCAAGTGAAGGCTCGTCTTTTGCCCAATCCTCAATATCAACGTCAGGATTTTTTATAAAGGAAATAGTTCCACTAGTAACAACCTTCGAATATTCCACAGGAGAACTTTCTATTTTAGGAGTATTTACTTGAGAATATAAACTAAGGTAAATAACATAAAGAACAGGGATAAGTAATATTAGTATTATTATTTTTTTCATAATCTAATTATACTAGAACTTATTTAATTTAAACATCTCAATATTAACTTCTTTCCACCTCAAAGTTCTGAACTCGTCCACTAGGAGGAGCAAAACGAAACGTCTAAAGCACGTTGATAAGTATGGAGTCAAAAGTTGGAAATCTTCTACTTGTGAACAGGGTTCGAACTTTTGATTTTCTGGGTTTTTATTTCGGGTGAATATTTTCTGGTATACTTTTCATATGAAAGAATACCATCTTCCATTAAAAGAATGGTTCAAAAAGGACTTCGGTTTTTTTAGGACACGACAGACATTTTCTCAAATACATAGCTGCATTGAAGGAAAAAGGGTCATTGATATTGGTTGTGGCGAGGGACATCTTTCAAAGATATTAAAGGATAAGGGATATGATGTTACAGCTCTTGATATCGGAGACAAGTCGCAAATAAAAGATATTGAACCTATTGTGTACGATGGAACAAGAATACCCTCACTAGATTTGACATACGACACTGCATTGTTGATGACTGTACTTCACCACACTTCAAATCCTCATAAGATTATTCAAGAGGCATTACGAGTTGCGAAAAGGGTAATTATCATTGAAGATATTTATGATACAAATTTTGAAAAGTACAAGACATTTTTACTAGACAGTATCTTCAATCTAGAATTTTTTACCCATCCACACTCAAACAGAAAAGATGATGAATGGAAAAGTTATTTTCAAGAAAATAAGATTAAGCTCATATATACAGATTATTGGATAACGAAAACTCCAATAGGGAGCATTAAGCAAGGGTTGTATTGTGTGGAACAGAACAATTAGTTTTATTTTCTCAGAATATTAGTGTACTAGACTCAATAACTTATTAATCGCATTCAAATGATATCCGGGATCAGGATACTCACTAGCCCAGTCAAAAGTTCGAAATGCACACCTTCATTCGATTAAAACAGTAAGACCTCAATGTGTTCGCATTGAGGCCCAGCTGTTTTATGTGCGCCAGGTAAGAAATCTTGCCTCGGCTTCTTTGTCGTACATGAAAATAAATTTTCATGTATCTCCTCAGTGCGCCAGGTAGGACTCGAACCTACGACCCTCCGCTTAAAAGGCGGGTGCTCTACCACCTGAGCTACTGGCGCATGTCTGCTATTTTTAACATGAAAACGACTAGATTTCAAGGATGCTCCGCTGATCTATTATTTGTGATGGATGAGAGTTGTTGTATAAGGGAGTGAGAGTGGGATATAAAATCTTTTTAGAGAGGGAGATCAAATGCAAAAATACCTGCTCCAAGGAATAAAAGTAACACACACATGATTGCAAGGTAGTTAAAAGTACTTGAGCTGTGTCTTGTGATCCGCACTTCTTTATTGATGTTGCCGACTGTGATAATAAGATAGATTGCGACAAGTGCTGCGATTTGAGTGAACAATCCAATGAGGATAAAAAAACCAGATACTGCGACTGCAATTTGTAGAAGTGTAGGAAGAAATTGTGCTCCTGGATATTTGTTGCCGATAAAATAATTTGTAATAAGAATTTTTTTTGAAAATGATCGTACAATTCCAAACAAAAAGAAAGCGACCGTAAGTCGAATAATAAAAGGAACAAGAATCCCAAATGCAAGTAATGTTGGAAATGTAGAAAGCATTGGTATAGTATAGCAAAATTATGAAATCAAAAAAATCAAAATTCGAATCCGTTATCGTCCTCGATAATATCAGAAGCATTCACAATGTAGGTGCGATATTTAGAACTTCAGACGCACTAGGAATAGATCTTATCTGTCTTTGCGGAATTACTCCTTCGCCAACTGATCGCTTCGGTAGAGAGCGAAATGATTTTAACAAAGCAGCGCTCGGTGCGCAGCACAGCGTCTCTTGGAAACACTACTCCTCTGCACTCGAGTGCGTTACAGATCTCAAGACACAAGGTTACTCTGTGGTCTGTGTGGAACAACATTCTTCTTCAATTGATTACAAAAAAGTTTCACTCTCTCAAAAAACTGCTTTCGTTTTTGGGAACGAAGTCGACGGAATATCACCCGAAATAATTTCTATCGCGGATCATGTCGCCGAAATAGATATGCACGGAATTAAAGAATCACTTAATGTGTCAGTTGTGTTTGGAATTGTTATGTTTCGGATTTTGGATAACTAGGTATCATGCGAAGTATCAAGACTTTATAAAGAAATACTAAAGAAAAAATAAAGAATTAATAAAGAAAAAAGTATCAACATAAATAAAGTCAGGGTGTGAGAGAAATATGTTTCAAGCCTTTTTATTTTTGACACAAGACACAAAAATGAGCACTTCTTCCTGCAATTACTTTTCTTTGAATGACGCCGTCACAGTTCGTTCTCATGCAACTTTTGCCAGTCCGTCGGTAGGCATTGTGATGCAGTTGAAATTCTCCAGGTACTCCGTATGGATTACGGTAATCAGACATCGAATCCCCGCCAAGAGATATTCCTTTCGAAAGAAGCCTCTTTGCATTTTTGGTGAGTAACTTAAAGTCGTGTTCGGTAAGCGAACTGACAGTTCGTTCAGGGTGAATATGTGAAGACCATAGTATTTCGTCTGAATAAATATTTCCTATGCCGACTACTAACTCTTGATTCATGAGTGCCGTTTTAATTTTTTGAGATGGTCGTTTGAATAATTGTGTTTGGAGTACCTTCCATGTAAACGATTTATCTAGGGGTTCAGGTCCATACGACCTAAATCTCTCTTCGAGAGTCTCATCCGCATCAATTATATTTACCGTTGCAAATTTTCTCATGTCCGAAAACGCAATATGCATTCCGTCAGATAATGTAAATACCATTCGAACAAATCTATTAAAAGGATCCTTGAGTGGTCCATCTTCGCGAGCTGACCATGACGAAGTGACACTATCAAAATCAAAATGACCGTGCAAAAGATGTCCTGTCATTTTCATGTGAATCACAATGACAAAACCATTTTCAAGATCAATCAAAACATGTTTCGCTCTTCGCCAAACACGAATTATTTTTTGTCCTACAATCTTTTGTTTGAACATTACAAAATATTCAGGATCTTTGATGTTTTTCTTTCCAACATAATGAGGACTTTGATAGTTCGTCCACGCATCTACAATCACACGACCTACTATCAGTTCGTTGAGAATGGTTGCGGTTGTGTGTACTTCGGGTAGCTCGGGCATGCTGTGATACTATAGGTTCGTGAACAATAATGCAAAAAAAAATAACTCGCAAGACTTGAGATTTTCAAACGAACATATGAGTGGGGCACAAGGTATGCGATTGGCGACTTTGTGTCTGGTGCTTATTTTTTTACTCCCTTCATACACAATTGATTCGTCGTCTAAGACATCCCGACCTGCATCTGTGTTTGGAACTCATGCCTCCTTTGTTCGATCATCTGTTGATCCTGTGAGAGTATTAATTGTACCGGGGCATGATGATGAAGTTTGGGGAGCGCAGCATCGCACTCTAAAAGAAGTTGATCTCAACCGTCAGTTGGGAGAATATCTTTACACATACTTCGCACAAGATCCTCAAATCAAACCAATTCTTGTGAGCGATACTTCTGGATATGTTGAGCAATTCGAATCATATCTCACAGAAGAAAAATCTGTGATTGAAAATTTTATTACAGAGGCGAAACAAAAATTTATTTCTCGAATCGGTTTGGATGTTTTACAAAAGAAAGATACTTCGTTTCATAATGAAGCAACCGAAGATGTTGCACGTACATTGTATGGCATCAACTTGTGGGCCAATCGACAACGCATAAATATCGTTATTCATATCCATTTTAATGATTACCCTGGTAGACCAAAAAACAAAGCCGGAGTGTATAAAGGATTTGCAGTATATGCTCCTGCAGATATTTTGAAAAATTTTGAATCAAGTCAAAAGCTTGCTCAATCGGTTTTTGATGAGCTCAAAAAAATAATTCCAGTCAGCAATCTGGCAAGCGAAAATTCAGGCCTTGTTACTCGTCATGAATTAATTGCATTAGGTGCCCATGACACCCTCGACGCTGCGTCAATTCTTGTTGAGTATGGATACATCTATGAACCGTTGTTTGTTGACGAAGCTCTGCGTGATGTTGCCTTTGATTTTTTGGCATACTCGACGTATGTAGGTATCAAAAAATCAATCGACCAAGAACCTCGTGATATGAAAAGCAAAAACGCACCCACCGATAGGGTGGATGCGCGAGCAGTTGAATTGAGAGAAAAATTCAAGCACGCACTACGGCTTGAATAATATGTTATGACTGATGTTTCAAAATATCAGCTACTGTCTCTGCATCACTCCAAGGAGTTTTCTTTCCGTTTGCTTCCATGATGTATGGATCTGTTCCTTTGCCGGTGATGAGGAGGGCACCGTCTTTTTTGAGGAGTTGTATTCCGCGAGTGATTGCTTCTTTTCGGTCTAATATGATTTCAAGTTTTTCGGGTGTGACCGAATCCTTCATCTCGGCAATAATGTTCATTGGATCTTCGTCATATGGATCTTCATTAGTCAAAATAACATGATCACAATAACTGTTTGCAATCTCGGTCATCTTGGGTCTTTTCCACGTATCGCGTCCTCCTCCTGTGTTCCCGAGGATGCAGATCTTTTGAGGTTTTGATTTGAATGACTCGTACAGAGCAATAAGTGAGTCTGGAGTATGTGCATAATCGACGACAATATCTGCATGCAAATCGTTTGGAATTTTTTGTACTCGACCTGCAATTTCGTGCATAGAGGCAAGTGCTTTTTGAATGACATTGAGTGGAATATCAAACAGCTCACATGTTTTGATTGCTGCCAAAATATTATAGACATTGAACTTTCCTTGAAGGGGAGATTGAAACGGAACTCCTTTGTATGTAAACGAAATTGTTGGTTCGGTCTCAATATCTTCAAGTTCAAAAAAAGAAAATCGCACCTTGGGACCACTGTATGATTGTTCGAAATGAGGGGACTCGATGTCGTCTTCATTTACAATCAATGTCCCAGCTTTTTTGTTGAGGGTGCGAGTCATATTGATTTTTGATTCACGATACTTTTCGTATGATCCATGAGACTCGATATGTTCGGGGGAGAGATTGGTAAAAATAAATGCATCAGTATAGATGTGTAAATGTCTAAATTGTTTAGAGCCTTCGGAGGTCATTTCGAGAACAGCAAATTCGCATCCGTCTGCTACTGCATCAGAAATAAATTTTTGCATAAAAAATCTTCCTGGCATAGACATTTTAAATTTATTTGGGCAAGTTTTTTGACCGATTTTGAATCTGATTGTTCCTGACATGGCGGTCTTTTTTCCGGCGGTTTCGAGAATGTGATTAATAAGTTCGGTTGTCGATGACTTGCCTTTAGTACCGGTGACGCCGATTATTTTTATGTTGCGTGCAGGAAACTTGTACCGCACAGCACCAGCTAATGTGAGTAGGTAATGATAGAGAGGTTGTCCAAGCGAATATATAGTTCGAGGAATCATTTTTTCAATTTTTCGTAACATCGTGTCCATATCTTTATATTTATTTTGCTAATCTTTTGAGTGCGTGCTTGATAATTTCTTCAGGACTCAAATCCGAAGATTGTTCGATAACAACATCTCGAGCTTCTTTTTTGGAGTAGCCAAGCGAGACAAGGGCTTCGATCGCATCTTGTTTGTCGGTATGACTTTCCATTTCAATTCCTTCGACTTTATCTTTGAGAGCGAGAATTATTTTTTCGGCAGTCTTTTTGCCTATGCCTGTTAACTTTCTAAAATATTCTGCATCTTTGGATCCAATCCCTTCGAGAATAGATTTGGGGTTGGAGGTATTAAGTATTGAGAGGGCAGACTTAGGTCCAATTCCTGAAACTTGAAGCAAGAGCTCGAATATCTCTTTTTCGTCACTGTACAAAAAACCGTAGAGCGTCTGGGAAGTTTCTTTGATATCCATGTGGATTAATATCGAAACCTCTTGACCGGTCTTGAGCATAGATCGAGTATATTGAGTTGCATGAACCATATATACCACACCTCGTACATCAATAAGTGCTCCTGTAGCTGTGACATCATCAATTATTCCTTTTAGTTTTGCAATCATGACTCTTATAATATCAGACTTTTCTTGGAAGCGAATCGGTGGTATTGTCGGGATGAATTCGTCCTAATCAATCAAACTCAAACCTAAACTACTTATGAACCAACCATCTCCGGTTTCACGCTATCCATTTGAAGATTTATTGCTTGGTATGGTGTATGCACTTGATATTTACCAAAAGTCTCTCGTGGTGGGTGCAAAATGTTCAGCGGCATATCTCATGTATCCAACGCTAGATAATGTCGTTCAGTGGCGTCGTATGTTTGAAGTGATGCGAGACATTCGTGATCATGATGATTGGTCTCTTTCTCAAATTACGTATGCCCTCTCATGTAATACTGAGTTGCTAGGAAAGCGTTTGGCGGAAATCTCGACAGAATATTTTATTATCTATCGAGATATGATTCCATCTAAAATGCAAATAGTGGATAAGGGCACAATTACAATGAGTGCCGAGTCTATTACTAGAGGACATTACTTTTCACTATACGCAATGTGTCGAGCAATTCTCCTGTATGAGGCAGGGGACATTCCTCGCATCTTCATTCTCAAAAGACAAGATCAATGACCTGGCTTTGAAGCATCCAACCCCGACTTTTGCATCATGCGAGAGCGGGGTTGCTTTTTTATACAAAACTGGTACATTAATGGGACTATGCCAATTACATCATCAGCAAAAAAAGCCCTGAGAGCCTCTGACCGAAAGGCTGTTTTCAATTTACGACGAAAACGAGTACTTAAGAGTGAGGTAAAAAACATCAAGGATCTTGTAAAAGCAGGTAAGGTTGAGGACGCACAAAAGTCACTTCCAGCTGCATACAAGGCTCTCGACAAGGCTGCCAAAATGAACACCATTACCAAGAATCACGCTGCTCGAAAAAAGTCTCGACTTGCCAAGGCAATCAAGACTGCCTCTGCAAAATAAGCCAAGAGTGCGTTACAAAACACCCGCGAAAGCGGGTGTTTTGATATTGTGGAGGTATAAGAAAAGGCGGCGGACCCAAGGGTCCGCCGCCTGGCATGATTCGCTCATTCAATAACGCGACTCAATAAAAAATGATCTCCCGTTTCCCAGTATCACGTATCCCGAGAAAAAAGTTCTCATGCGGATCACCTGTTTCTGAAATCATGTCTTCTTGGGAATACCAGACTCCGTGGAGCCAGATATCACAAAAAGGTACATGTAGGGGGGGGGCTGATAAAAACAAGTTTTGAATCTTGTGCTCGCACAGCTCCTGTTCCAAGTGGAAGCGAGAACTTGAAGGGACACAGGTGCATCAGAAGAAAATCAGACACTCCCGGTGTACCCAAGATACTCAGGGTCCCCAATTGTTGATGCAAAAACAGGATACTTCTTGTGATTTGCATCGGAGATCCTGACGTAAGTGCCTTGAGTCTTTGTGTGAGCGCCTCTTCATCAATCTGTGGGATGAAGTCAAACTGTGCTGATTCGAACGACTCTCTTTGAAGCATGTCATCGATGTGTCGATGAAGGTCTTCGTTGTTTTGAATCTCTGTGTCGTGCTCCTCGATGAGTTGCTTGAGTAAGGTGAGGAGAAACTCACGCGAAGGGTGTGTGATGTGATGTCCTGCGAAGTCTGCGAGTGTTTTCATGGTGGTATATAATGAATCCTGCATTAGAGTACCAGAATATGTCGAAAGGGCAATACTTTATTTTGTTGATCGAATCTTGTAGAGTAGTACAACTGCTCCCGTAGTTTAATGGATAGAATGCCGGCTTGCGAAGCTGGTGATCCAGGTTCGATTCCTGGCGGGGGCACATAAAACAAAAGAGTCGGATGCGAGAGTATTCGACGATTTTTGTTTTAGTGTCATCCGCAGGAATCGAAAGACGGAGGCCTAGGGTCCCAGTGTCCACAGGACCTGGGATGGCCGAGTCGGGGCAGCAGGTTCTTATGAGTGAAGCGAATTAGAAACCTGCGCCGATTCCTGGCGGGGCACCAGTTAGTGAGATGACCGAGAGAGTTACTTTTTTGGATATATTTATTTTATATTGTAAAAACTCTAGAAAGTGGTACTGTTTTTTTATGAACACACAAAAAGGATTCTCGACAATATTAGGAATTTTACTCGTGCTGGCAGTGCTTGGCGGAGGGACATATTTTTATACTTCAACCAAGACAGATGTGGTACTTGAAGACATTTTGGAACCGGCCGAAAAAAGTGGAATGGGTGATGATGTTGTTGAAAGTCAAGAAGAAAATAAGATTAAGGTTGCAGAAAGGGATGCTAAGATCAATACTACTGAATGGAGTACATATGTAAACAATAAATTTGGATTCGAGATTAAGTACCCAACTGGCTATGTTCTGGAAAATCGAGATAAATCAGGGGTCGAATGGAATCCTGTTGAATCTTTGGAAAGAACAAACGGGCTTGCAATCAAATCATCAGTTGGCATTGATGCGGTTGAGTTTCAAGTCAGGGACAACGAACCTGGGACACTCAAAGAATATGCCGAATATGCATATCAAGCAAACCAGGATTACAAGGATTCTATAAAAGCGAATATCGATTCGTACCCAAACAAGGCTACTGCAATAGAGTTTCATGATAGTATTCAGGTTTCAAATTTTTTTGCCACAATGTTGGATGGTCAGAAGGCATATGTGTACGATTGTATAGGAAGCTGTTCGACAGCTCTTGGCGAAGGGCAGAGGGTTCGGGACGTCGTATACAAAGTTTATTTCGTACAAAAGGGCGACAAGGTAATCATTATGTCAATGAGAAACAATGAGTCATCTCTCCAGATGCTCTCAACATTCAATATTAGGTAGTGAGTAACGTTACGATTGAAAAGGTATGTAATTACTCTGCAATTATTTAAGATATAATCTCCTTTTCTTTAAACAGACCTTGCTCTTCAAACACCCTAACAAATCCCTCTTCTCCTCAATTTTCCCGTCTCTCAAGATATACTTCGCATAATTTCTGGTATCTATAGTGTTCGTCACGCTACTTTATATCCATCAGAAGCGAGGATAGTGAACTTTTTATCATTGACAGCATAGAACCGTTGTATATCATATAGTTACATGAAGATCACATTACATACAAAGATTGATAAAGATATAAAGGAAAGAGCTCAGAGTTTAGCCAATGAGCTTGGTATTCCTATTTCAACTATTATTAATTCACAACTCCGTGAGTTTGTTCGAAGTGGAACTTTTCAAGTAGCAAGAGAACCACAACTAAAAGAATCTGTTTGGAAAGAAATTCTAAAAGCGAGCAAAGATGCTAAGGAGGGCAAAAATCTCTCTCCTGAATTTACTAATGTTGAAGATGCAAAAAGATGGTTAAATAGTAAAGACAAAAAATGGTCATAGTTTTTGATAAAAGTTTTTATAAAGGTTATGAAAAACTTTCAAAGAAAAAACAAGAACAATTTTGGGAAAGAGTAGAACTATTTAAAGAAGATCAAAATAATCCTCAATTAAATAATCATACATTACATGGTAAATACGATGGTTTTTATAGTATTAATATCTCAGGAGATATTAGGGTTATTTACGAACAAATAGCAAAAAATAAGGTTTTATTTAATCAACAACCTCGATGCAGAGCATACGAGGTATAACTTCGTTTAAAGTTGGTCGAAGAGCGTGAGTTCTTGAGTGTGTAATTGGGCGTAGTCTTTAATACCTTGCTTTTGTACGTAGTTTTGTA
>JAULZV010000009.1:0-29094 GCA_032117135.1 Minisyncoccota bacterium | reverse complement strand
TACAAAACTACGTACAAAAGCAAGGTATTAAAGACTACGCCCAATTACACACTCAAGAACTCACGCTCTTCGACCAACTTTAAACGAAGTTATACCTCGTATGCTCTGCATCGAGGTTGTTGATTAATCTTTCTCACCACATCTTCTTTTAGTTCTTTGGGATGATGGTGAGGTCTTGAAGACTCTGTGGGTATAGGATGAAGACCTATCTTCTTTGCTTTCTTTCTCCACAGAGTGATTGCTCCTGGAGAGAATCCAAAATGTCTGGCTGCACATCTCACTCCATACTTATCTGCAAACAATACCGCGTCTCTGTGTATTTTTGGCATGTGTGGGTTATTTGTATACATAATGCTTGATATTACACTTTTAATTCAAAGTGTTCACAAGCTATTGGGATATTACGTATCCCTTGACTCAATCTGGATATGTTGTGCTAAAATTAAAGCAGGAAGGTGATATTACAAACATAAAGATTCGTTTGGCCACTTATCTTGGGAAGGTGTTTTGTTCAGTGAAGCTGGGTGGCTAAATAATAACTTGCAAAAGTCACAATGAAACCACAGAAGATAATTGAACAGCTTGGGTATACGGCAAAGGAAGCAAAAGTTTATCTAGCGGCACTTAGTTTGGGGGAATGTCATGTCACAGACATTGCAAAAAAGGTCAAGTTGCCAAGGACAAGTGTCCAGATCATAGTTGATAAATTGCACAGGACGGGTTTGATGAATTTCTATACAATGCGAAGGTATAAGTACTGGGTGGCAAAGGATCCGGAACGACTTCTTCATGATCTTAGGCTAAAAGAAGGCTTGGTAGAAGAGGCGCTGCCCAGCCTCTCAGTGCTTAAGCGAAAGAGTAGGAATAAGATATCTCGTAAGGGCTTACATAGCATTGAATTGCTGCGAATGATTGCAGACACTGTGCCACAACCTGTGCTTATCGTAAACGGGGAAATTGAAATTGAATATGTAAATGAGCCCTGGGAGAAGCAATTCGGCTATGCTCTCGATGAAGTTCGTGGAGAAAATCCGAAGATGTTTAACAGCGGAAAAACTCCCATAGATGTGTATAAGCGTATGTGGGCGGCCTTGAATAAGGAAACTATGTTTCAGACAGATGAGATCGTGGATATGCACAAAGACGGCACTTTTTTTAATTTACTCACCACTATTTTCCCTGTGAGACACGAAAGTAATATATTTTTCGTCCAAATACTTGCTGATATTACTGAGAAGAAGGAGGCTGAGGCGCTCAAGAAGAGTTTTCTAAATTCAGATTGAATAAGTTGACGTTTTTTTTGACGTCCTATTAGTTGGTAATGTGGCCTTTTAAAACGTCATATTTTGATGATCTTTAGAAATCCATCAAATACAGTGGATTAATTTTATTGTTGAAGAGAATATTTAATTAAGGTCGAATATTAATAGCAAATTAATTTAAAATTACCATGTGGCAAAATTACACAAATGCATTGCTTGGTATCGCAATCCTGCTATTGCCGTTTCTCGGGGTTACGGGAACGACCCTCGCTTGGACGCTCGGAATCCTCGGTTCGCTTATTGCAATCTTGGGTTTTTGGGGAGGCTTATCGCAGTACGAAATGGCAAAGAGGAAGTAGATATAAGGAGCCTGACTCGATGCCGATCGAGAATTATCAATCATTAATTAAAATCAAAATGCAAATTAAAAAATTTGAACCACTCGGAGAAGTAGACAGTATCTTTGAGCAGTTCATTTCGTTTCCGAAGCTGGGTCTGGATTTGGCTGCAGACGTGTACGAGAAAGATGGAAAAGTGATTGTAAAAATGAACTTGCCGTCCATCAGGCCTGAAGAGCTTGATATATCGCTTGAGCACAATGTACTCACTATCTCCGGTAAGCGCGACGAGGAAGAGGAAGTTGAAAAGAAAGATTACTACAGCAAGGAAATCCGACGCGGATTGTTTTCTCGTACACTCCGTTTGCCTAAAGCGGTTGATTCAGAGAGATCGGAAGCGAAATATGAAAACGGTGAGCTCATCGTTGCTATGCCGACAGTGATAAGGTCGAAAGAGAAGGTCGTAAAGGTGAGGGTTAAGAAGTAAAATTGAAATTAATTATCAATTCTAAAAAATGTATTATGACAGACAAACAAATTCAAGAAAACGTCATGCGCGAACTCGAGTGGGATCCCGAAGTCGATTCTGCTGAGATCGGGGTTGCCGTTGAGGACGGAATAGTTACATTGAGCGGCGAAGTAGACTCGTACTGGTCCAAGCGTGCAGCAGAGAAGGCCACGCGAAGAGTTAGGGGGGTCAAAGGCATTGCCCAGGACATCATTGTCCAGTATCAAGGGATGGAGAGAACTGATGCGGACATAGCTGATGCCGCAGTGAATTCCATTAAGTGGAATACGACAGTGCCAGATGAAAAGGTGGTCGTAAAGGTTGAAAAGGGATGGGTAACGCTCGATGGTGAGCTGCCGTGGCACTATCAAAAATCTGCTGCAGAGCAGGCCGTGGAGAAAATCAAGGGGGTAAAGGGGGTGGATAACCTCATTACCGTCAGACCGAAAGTGCAGGCGGTCATTGTTAGGAGTGCAATCAAAAACGCTCTGGAGCGCGCCGCGGACATAGAAGCGAGTCGTATCGAAGTCGAAACGGAGGGCAATAAAGTGATCCTGCGCGGAAAAGTTAGGACATGGACTGAAAGAGTGGAAGCTCATCGTGCGGCTTGCAGCGCACCCGGGGTACTGATCGTAGAAAACAATCTCGAGCTTGCCTAATCGAAGCTTGTCCAACATGTCAGGAAGGTTGTGCTTGAGTCCAGTACGCAACTGAAAGATTAGAAGTCAAAAATCTCTTAATACATGTCCTTTATGTACATTGGATCGTCTGGCGGGTCTTATATCGTGACGACAGACAGTCATGAGGCTACGGCCAATAGTGATATCGGGCCTCGCAGACGACCTAATGAGATGATTACTAAATTAAATATCAAAATAAATGCGATGATTAAAACAATCACCAAGGGGAACTATAAGCTAGTGTGTGCAAAGGACGGAGAGAGAATCCTTTATCTAAAAGATCAGGCCTATTTGTGGTCACATGCAAAGGGAATCGGCGAGCTCCTCGCATTCTCCAGACGCACACGCGAGATATCGCACACGATTGTTGAAGGGAATTTCAGAATCTATAATGTAAAAAGGGAGCCCGAGTTGGTAGATCTGAAGCATCTTGAACTCTCTGTGGGGAACGGTAGGTGGCAGGGATACCTGCTGCTAACCGGACTGCCTACTTCTTCCAAGGTTCGAAGCAGAATTGTGCCCACTGACGAGATCATTAGCGAGACAAAAAGTAAAAACACTACTCAGATATGAAGTTCGTCATTCCGAAAGTTCCTCTATTTTTTGGAGTGTGTGTATGCGTTCTTGCGTTAGTCTGGTTTCTGACTGAGAAAGTGGCAACGCCTCCAAACACCGAACTCTCTGATGTGGGACTTGTGATAGCTGCCGTGAACTCTGTGGCTGAACAACCCGTTGGGCATGTCCTTGTATACCATAGCGTTAGGCCGATCTATGAGGGCATCACAGATGAAGTGGGGTACTACACAGTTAGCCCTGAATCGTTTGAGCTTCACCTGCAGTACTTGCGTGATTGTGGATATGATATCGTTCCGCTTGACGATCTTGCTGTCGCTGCAGAAGGAGGAAAGTCATTACCTCTTCATCCTGTCGCTATCACTCTTGATGATGGGTGGAAAAATCAGTACCTATACGCGTTTCCTCTGCTCAAGAAATACAATGCGCCTGCGACATTCTTTATCTTTACGAATGCTATCGGGCACCCAAACTATATGAGTTGGAACGAGATCAGAGAGCTTGTTGCCGCAGGAATGGCGATCGGCTCTCATTCGAAATCTCACCCGTATCTTGATCGCATCACTGATTTGCAAGAATTGGAGAAGGAGATTGCCGGAAGCAAGGAACGTATCGAAACAGAGACAGGAAGAGAGGTGTCGGCATTTGCCTATCCTTTCGGTGTCCATTCGGATCTTCTCGAGAGTCTTGTGAGAGAAACCGGATACAGAGAGGCTCGCACTTTTACATCAGGAACCTTTCGTGTGGGCGAGAATCCTTTCCTTATAAAAGGGATTGCCGTAGTTGATGATATGAAGCAATTCAAACAGCTTTTGACATGCGAGCTTACATGACGAGGACATATTCCTTGAAATAATGAGGTACGGGCGAAGTAAATGGAAAATCAGAACGAGTCTCGTGCTAGCATGAGACTCGTTCGCATCCCTAACACCCCACCACGTATTCTAGTCAATAGCTTGGAAACATATATCAAAGCAGTACAACAAGCAGGTCAAAAAGAATACAATTTGATGGAGAAACTATTTCTTAAGATGTCCTCTGGTCTTTAGTTTTGAAAACTGAGATTTGGTGAATTTGATACCCTCAATCGCAAAAGAAGTTCTCATTGTTTCAAATGAGCGAGATTTAAGTGCAGACTTATTTAAACCCTTTAGAGAGAAGGGTTTTTGAGCCTTTGATTTCTTAATATTGGTTGTTTTCATGTCAACATTATAACATATTTCATTCAAAAATACAGTCAAAAAGTGACACATCACCGTCACAAAAATACTGTAATAAGTGTCACATTTGTCACTTTTTGCCCTGCACGAGACTCGTCGATTTGGTATACTAGAAAAGTCTTAAACAATCATTACTGGACTTGACCCACTCACGGTTCTAACTCGAGACTCTCCGTCAAGGTGTGTTAGCACAACATGCATATTCACGTTACTTACAAAATCATTGTGGTACACATAGTATGTATGAGCGAACAAATGCCAGAACAACCACAAAACACACGTGAACAAGTATTAAACGAGAAACGTTCTGTAATTGAAAATATTTATACCAAACTCAGCTTCATCGAATCTCCAGAGATGAAAGAATTACGAAGTCACATTATTGATGGGCAGGGAGAAGTTTCATTCGACATTCTTTCTATGTGGAGAGATCGTGCTGAAACAATGATACATAGTATAGAAGATAAAAATGTTTTTAGAAAAGCACAAATCGGACTACTTATTACGAAAACACTTATGTATCTTGATGCTAATATGCGGGATGAATTTTATGAAGATATTGATGATGCTATAACCTATGCATCTGGTCTTGGGCTAGAAGATATTGTTGAGGAACTTGAAAATCTGTAATTTTTTTCAAATACAAAATCATTTTTCTTAAAGAAAGACTCCTAAAAATTAATAATTTTAGTACGCCACCTCAAATCATTAGGCACACTATCTTTTAAAATACAAATCCAACGCCTCAAAATCGTCCTTGAGTCTGATTAATAATCCGTCCGTCTTGTCGATGATTTCTTTGAGTGTGGTTACAATCTTGCCGATATCTGATTCATTTTTTGTTTTGAGAATGTCTTTGTTGATGTAGATGTACATTTGGTTGCCTCCAAATTCAATCGAAAATTCGCTCGAGATTGTTTTGATTGATTCAAGGAGGGGTTCGGTAAATATTTGCAACGCTTCTATTTCATAATCTTGTGGACAATACAAATCAAAGTCCTTCAAATATTCTTGTTCAAGAGAAATCTTTGTGTCAGATAGATCTGATTCTTGATAGAGAGGCATACGAGTGCTTTTGAGAAGAATGTGTGGAAATTCGGTGGTTTTGAATTTGCAACTACATACGGTAAAAGTCTGGACACGTCCCTCTGTCAGGAATGTAGGTTTTTGAGCATAAAATGTTTTCTTAAAAATATGAAATGTATGATCGAAATGTTTTCCTTCAAAAACACCCTCAGTCTTAACTGTCCTTTCATATCTAAATAATCTTGATCTAAATGTACGCATCAAATCAATTTGTGGTTTGGGCAAGTGTGTCAGATTGTATTTTTGGGAAAGTGCTTTATAAAATTTATTTCTTCTTTTGTTTAAAATTGCAGCTGCAATTGTTCCAGGTATCAAAATGAGAAAGGGGAGTACGATCGAAAAAATAGTTCCGAGTTGATTGTCAATAAATTCTTGCATTGTATGGAGATTATAGCATTCATACAAGAGAGCGGTATACTAGTATTGATGCTTAATCTCAAACATATAGAAACAGCGGGACGACTTCCGACCTCACACTATAATCTTATGAAGGATGATCATGTGGTGGGGATGATCCAAATCAGGCATGCGCCTTCTCATGGAATTGGTATTCCTGAATGTATGGCTAGTCACATATATTATGAAATTATTCCAGAATATCGTCTTAGGGGATATGGAACACAGATACTTGCACTTGGTATTAAAGAAGCTCAAAAAATTGGTCTCAAAGAATTGTATCTGACGTGTATGGAAGATAATCTTGGATCTCAAAAAATAATCGAAGCAAACGGCGGGATTTTTGTTGAGAAGGCCCTCATTCCTCATGAAGGAAAGAACATGCTCAAGTACAAAATTCTCTTACAACACTTTTGATTCTGATATACTCTATACATGTCCAAAAACATCGGAACAAAAGATCGTCTCATCCGCCTCATTCTCGGAATCTTTTCTCTTATCTCTGCGTATGTTGTGCAAGAAAAAATATTGATGATTGTGCTCGCCGCATTCGGTTTATTTTGTATTTTTCAAGCGACATTTTCGTGGTGTGCGTGGTACGCACTGCTGGGCAAAAACACTTGTCCGATACAGAAGTAATAGAGAGATCTCATTCAAAATATATGGTTAAAGTGTATAACCTAAAAGACACAGAATATATACATGCTATGATGTCGGTATGGAACTATATATAGCAAAAGTAATTGGATTTTATTTTATAATTGTGAGTATTATTACTATGATTCGTCAAAAGACAATCATGCCCATCATGAAAGATTTGGTCCGCAATAGATCGCTCGTATTCGTGCTTGGTGTGTTTGAACTTGTAGCAGGTATATTGCTCATTATGGCGTATCCTGTTATTGCATTTAATCTTGAAGGATTTATCTCGTTTATCGGATATATTCTCACAATCGAAGGTATCTTTTATTTGGTTGCTCCTAAAAAATATCTCAAACGATGCGTCGCGTCCTTTAATACGCGACAATGGTATCTACTAGGTGGTGCAGTTGGATGTGTTATCGGAATTTGTTTACTTGCAGTGGGGTACGGGTTGTTTTAGAGAATTATATATATTTGAGATACACAAAAAGCGGGCCACGCAGTGGCCCGCTTTTTGCATCGTGCTATCATTATGTATATGAATAAAAAAGTACTTACATATATCATCATTGGATGCGTGAGTGTAATTGCTTTCTTTTTGTACAGTAGAGATACTGACATTACTAATCATCCATCATCTGGTTCAAGCATTGTCGCGTTCGGAGACAGTCTTGTGCAGGGGATTGGTGCGTCTTCTGGTAATGATTTTCCATCCATACTGTCTCGTATGATAGGTGAACCTGTTATCAATAAGGGAGTTTCAGGTAATACCACAGTTGATGCGCTAGCTCGAATCAAGTCTGTGACCATTCTCAAGCCACGTGTCGTTATTATTGTGCTTGGGGGTAATGATGTATTGCAACGTATCCCTCCTGAAGAAACTTTTCAAAATTTAGCAAAAATAATCGACGAAATTCATCGCTCAGGTGCAGTTGTTTTGCTTGTTGGTGTTAAGGGTGGAGTGGTTGGAGATCCTTATGCTAATCGATACAAAGATTTGGCTCGAGAGAAAGGGACATTATATGTTTCAAATATTCTAGAAGAATTGTTAGGTGATCCATCTGTTATGACAGATGGTATCCATCCAAATGATGCTGGATATCAAATTGTTTCAGAAAAAATATTCAAACAACTACAAAAAGTATTATAAACGGGTATAAGTCAGATTGCAGAATAATTTTTGTGATAATATATTTATATGGAAATAAAGCAAGAATTAGTTGCACCACTTTTGATTACTATTTTTGTTATCATTACAAGTTTTATCTATTTATATAATCTTAATGTGAGCATGTACTCAGCTCAAGGTGCGATAACTACTCAAGAAATTGAATCGCCATATCCTGAAATTGATTACTACACTAATCCAAATATTCAAATTCAGAGCGCAATGATCTCATTTCAAGATTATGCAATTAATCATCCTGATGAATTTGACTACTTATGTACTTCTGGAGGTTTTATTAATGAGCGTAATTCTGAGCTTAAGCAAATTTCAGACACAATTGTTTCGATGCGTGTTATCGATCCTCAAACAGGTGATAAGGCAACAACTCCAGATGAGGCAGGTATCTCATGTTTTTCGAATCCTCAAAAATGGGTCTTGTTCGTACCCCTCAATGTACCTGAAGAATCTTCTCAGATGCAGTATTATTGTGTAGATTCAGCTGGTGCACAAGATATGCTCAAGGCTGATTCTGATACTATGCAATGTGTTCAACCTGTGTAGTAGTAGATGCAAGAATCTGTAGTAGAAATTCTTCTGCTATAAAGTATAAGTAGCTTACTTAGTTATAAAATATATGAGCCCACTTAGTGGGCAATTGAGACAAAAAATATACGCTCCTGAAATGCGCCGCAGTCTAAAAGACTGCGGCGCATTTCTTTAAACGTCGCTCCGGTTGTATATACATCATCAAGTACAAAAAAATAACATTGCATAGCGTCTGCTCGGCTCATCCAACAATTCATTGTGTGGCTGATTGTGCTAAAACGACCTCGCTTGTTTTTAAGATCATGAAGCCGTTTTGTTCGATGAGTTTTTTTGACACACTGTTGTAAGGTGATCGTATCAACACCACATATTTTGTTTACACGAGTACATACTTGTTGTGCAAGTGTAATGGTGTGACAAAATCCTTTTTCTCGAGTCTTGGATATATGTTGAGGAACTGGAACAAGTATGTATGTTGCATGAGGATCTTTTTGTCGAATGAGGGTGACGGTATGTGCAATCCATCCTGCCAAGATTGAAGAAAAGAGTTTGGCAATTGAATGATTGTTGCGTTCTTTCATTTCAATAATGCAATCTTTTGTGAAAGGGGTGTCATATCGATAGGGGAAAAACATACGATCTTTTCTTTCTGTATGTATCACATGTCTACGATCAAATTCTATTTGGCGACAATGTGCTACATATAACTCAAGATGTGTCTGTGGAAAAATAATCCTTATAAGCATGAATAGAATTTTGTTTACCATGGTACGATGATATAATCATTGCATACTTCTATGTCTAATCTATTTGATAAATTCTTTAAAAATATTTCAGGAAACAAAGGTCCTAGTGTGGTAGGGATTGATGTTGGATCTGCTTCCATAAAGGTTGTTCAACTCAAGCGGAGTAAGGGAAGGGCCGTACTTGAAACATATGGAGAGATTGCACTTGGACCATATGCTGAAACTCAAATTGGTCGATCAACCAAGCTACCGCCATCCAAGCTCGCAGTTGCATTACTCGATTTGTTTCGTGAGGCAAGTGTCAGTACGATTGATTCGGCCATTTCGATTCCAATGCGATCAAGTATGGTTTCGGTTATCAAACTTCCTCGACTTCCTGAAAAACAAATGGCTCAAATGGTTCCAATTGAAGCTCGTAAATATATTCCTGTACCGATCTCTGAAGTTTCTCTGGACTGGTTTGTCATTCCTGAGCTTGAGAGTCCTGATGATCAAGTCAAACCTGTCGAAGGAGGTGTGGTGCCCGTATCTGACGTGCTCGTTGTTGCTATTCATAATGATGTTTTAAATGATTTTAGTACTATTGTTGCTAATGCCAAACTCCATACGACTTTTTTTGAAATTGAAATGTTTAGCACTATTCGATCGACTATCGATCAATCTGATGTTCGTAATTCGGTACTTGTGTTTGATATGGGTGCTTCTGCAACCAAAACATATATAGTAGAGCGAGGTATCATCAAAGAATCTCACAATATCAACAAGGGATCCCAAGATATTACACTCAATATTGCCAATGCTCTTAATATTCCAATCGAACATGCCGAAAAGCTCAAGCGGAATTTTGGAAAAAATAGCCCTGAACAAGATCAAAAAATAGAACAAATTATTGACCTCGTTTTATCTCCGATATTCGGACAAACTAATGCAACTATTGTAAATTACGGGCGTCGTTTTAATAAAGTAGTATCCAAAATGATTCTTGTTGGGGGAGGATGTCTTCTAAGTGGTTTCCAAGAAAAAGCAAAAGCAAAGATCGGAGTAGAGATTCAGGTTGCTCAACCATTTTCACGTGCCGAAGCTCCTGCATTTCTTCAAGATATTCTCAAGGAGACGGGTCTTGCCTTTGCAACTGCTTTCGGACTTGCACTCCGTAAGTTGCAAGAAGTCGAGTAAGTTGATAACAGTGTTGTGTCATCTCAAAAAAAACCTATAATTAGTAACAAACATGGAAAATCAATTTAAAACTTCTTTCATTCCCAAAAAACCGATCGAGACATCGGCAGACCTTTCTTCACATTCTTCAGGATCACATCATGTCGGGAGAACTCTTTTTTCTTTATTCGGTCTGATTATATTTCTGGCTTCAGTTGGAGGGTATGCTGCAACATATGTATGGGAGATGCAACTTCAACGAACAGTATCTACACAGATTGAAAACCTCAAAAAAGCAAAGAATCAGTTTGATGAAAATTTTATACTTGAAGCTTCTCGTCTAGATACTCGAATTACAGAATCGAGTAAAATACTCAAAAACCACGTATCTCCATCAAGACTCTATGCGTTATTTGAAGAGTATACAAGACAGACAGTTTCATTTGACCAATTTAATTTTGCTGATAACACAGACGGTACTTTGTCTGTCTCAGGAACTGGAAGGGCGGTACGGTATGAGTCCATTGTACTCCAATCAGACTCGTTTGGTCGAAGTGGATATATGAGAGATGTTATTTTTACTAATACGCAACGTGATACTGCCAATCAAGATATCACTTTTAGTTTTAGTGCGACGCTTGATCCAAGACTTATCTTGTACAGCAAGCGTCTTGATGATGTAAATACACAAAATTAATATGAAAACTCTTACCCCAATTATTCTTATACTAATCGCCATCGCAGTATTCTTTTTTCTTATCGATCCCAAATATACAGATGTGCAAGCATTACAGATGGAGGTAGCCGAAAATGAAAAAACTCTCAAGGTCGCACAAGAGCTTGCTCAAAAGCGTCAAGAATTAAGAGATAAATATAACAGTATTTCTCAAGAGGAAAAAAATAAAATTGAAAGATTACTACCTGATACCGTAGATAATGTCCGTCTTATTATTTACATTGATGATATTGCAGAGAAGATGGGATTAGTAGTGCGCAATATTTCAATCGCAAGTGAAAAAGAACCAAGTCCAAATGTTGTTTCTGGAACGGTCGAATCTCAATTTGAAGGGATTGTCGATGAGGATGCTATTCAATATGTTGATACAACCAAGATTGGAGTAATTAGTTTTTCATTCAGTGTTGCTGCTGAGTACGATGTGTTTCTTGATTTCCTAACACAATTGGAGGACTCACTCAGAATCGTTGATATTCGAAATATTAACATTACGCGAGGTTCAGCAGATTCGGGATTATATGAATACAGTGTGACACTTGATACATATTGGCTAAAATAAAAATATCATGACACCAAAACTCAAAAAAATAATAGTTGCAGTACTAGTTCTCGGAGTTTGTTTTCTTGCCTATGTACTTTTCTTGAAACCTGACCCAACTGCAGAAGTGCTCGTATCCGGAGGTAGTTTTGATTTGCAAAGTGGAGAACCAAGCACTGAAGCGCGTCTTCTTGCAAGTCAAATTACACAAGCTCTTCTTCGTGTACAACAAATCTCTCTCGATAAAACATTATTTTCTGATCCGCTATTTGTATCTTTAGAAGACCGAAGTACACCTATAATTGAAGAACCTCTTGGTCGGTCTAATCCATTTGCGCCACTTGGAGATACTTCAGTTCGTACATCATCTCGAACTGACGAAACTGCAACAACAACAGCAACTTCTACTCCTGCTTCTTTCACTGCAACTAGTACTGCAACAACTACAACATCAAGTACTACGCGTACTGCCACTTCGACGTCAGTCCAATAATATAAACCTATGAGTTACCTCAACTTTCTTGCAAGCAAAAACATAATCACTGCTGATCAAATTCCTTTTCTTAAAGAACAGGCCAAAACTGCTGACAAAAATATCGATACTATTTTGATGGAAGGTGGTGTTACAAAAGAAGTTCTGCTCGAAACCAAAGGTGAATATTTTGGAGTTCCACATCGTGATCTGAGAGGTCTTAATGTTCCTTCAGAGGCTCTCAAATATATTCCAGAAGAATCAGCTGTTCACTATAAATTCGTGCCACTTGGAATATCTGACAATACGCTCGAAGTTGGAATTGTAAATCCAGAGAGTATTGATGCACGAGACGCGCTTAACTTTATTACGACCAAAGAAGATTTGCCTTTTAAACTCTTTCTTATTTCTCAAGATGATTTTGAAAAAGTTCTCGAGCTCTATAAAGGATTGGGAGGACAGGTAAATCAGGCACTCGATGAGCTTGAGGCCGAGATGACTGATGAAGAAAAAGAAATCAAAAAACAAATGGAAAATCCTCAGCAAGATGATACACATCTTGTGGAAGATGCTCCTGTTACCAAGATTGTAGCGACAGTCTTGCGGTATGCGGTTGAGTATGGAGCATCTGACGTCCATATCGAACCGCTTGCTGAGCAGGTTCGAGTACGATTTCGAATTGACGGTGTCCTTACGACAAGTATCGTGCTTCCTTCTAAGGTTGAAAGTGCTGTTGCTGCACGTATCAAGATTCTTGCTCAAATGAAGCTCGATGAAAAACGAAAGCCACAAGACGGACGATTCCAGGCTCGAATTGATAACCGCAAGATTGACTTTCGAGTCTCTACTTTTCCTACATATTTCGGTGAAAAAGTGGTAATGCGAATCCTCGATCAACATAAAGGTGTGAAGCGTATGGAAGAAGTCGGACTTTCGGATAGGTATCTTAAGATGCTCAAAAACGCTATTACAAAACCATACGGGATGATTCTGATTTCTGGTCCTACAGGATCTGGAAAATCAACCACATTGTATTCGGTCCTCCAAGATCTTGATAGTTCTTCCAAAAATATTTTGTCTCTAGAAGATCCGGTTGAGTATACCGTTGAAGGAGTGAATCAATCTCAGGTACGTGCAGACATTGGATATACCTTTGCGACAGGACTCAGAACAACACTTCGACAGGACCCCGACATTATTATGGTGGGAGAGATTCGAGATGGTGAGACTGCCAAGCTGGCGATCCAAGCTGCTTTGACGGGTCACCTTGTACTTTCAACTATTCACACCAACACCGCATGTGGTATTGTTCCTCGACTTATTGACATGGGTGTTGATCCATATCTTATTCCTCCGACGCTCATTCTCGGTATTGGTCAACGTCTTGTGCGAAAACTATGTCCAAATAGTGGGGAAGTTGTCCCGATCGAAGGTGTGGTTCAAGACATGATTACAAAACAATTTGCCGATTTGCCTGAGCAATTTAGACATGAGATTCCACATGCTACCGAAATTGTAAAGATCAAAGCAACTCCTGATTGTCCTAATGGAGTAAAGGGGCGAGAAGCGGTATTTGAAATGTTTGAAATGACCAAAGAAATTGAACAGGTTATTCTCAAGAATCCTGTTGAATCAGAAATTTATAAAGTCGCAAGACAACAAGGGCTTATCACTCTTAAAGAAGATGCGATTCGAAAGGTGATGCAAAAAATAATTCCAATTGAAGAAACAAACGATCTATAAAAGACTACGTTATTCACTTTTTGAGTCTAGATTTTACCGATAAGATAAAATCTTATGATATACTTTCACTATGTTAGATGCACAAAATATAGTACAAGATACACAACCTCAAACAGAATCGCAGTCACAAGCGCGACCAAAGAAAGTCGTTTTTATTGATGATGATAAATTTCTGTTAGATATGTACGTCACCAAATTTAGAAATTCTGGTTTTGAAGTAACTGCTTTTTCTTCAGCACAAGAAGCTCTCGACAAACTCAAAGACCCTGAATCAACATACGATGCAGTTGTTTTTGATATTATTATGCCTGGTATGGATGGATGGACGTTTGCTACTGAGTATCGCAAACTCAATTTACATCCCGAAGCTAAGTTTGTGGTATTGAGTAATCAAAGTCAGGCAGGAGATCTCGAAAAAGCAAAAGATTTTAATGTTGATCTTTTTATCGTGAAAGCACTTAAGACACCATCTGAAGTGGTGCAAGAAATTAATACAATCATATAATCAATTCATGGAGTACAAAAAGTTCTTAGATCAACTACTGGATACTGTTATCTCTCAAATGGGATCTGATCTACACTGTTCAGAGGGGAGATATCCAACAATTCGTGTGAATGGTGATTTGATTCCTCTTTTGGATACTCGCATGCTTGAGCGAGATGATACACTTGCTCTTCTTAAACATCTCGTATCAAAGCAACGTATCGAAAAATTTGAAACTGATTTTGAAATGGACTTTGCATACGAGCATACAGGAGGACACCGATTCAGAGGAAGTGCATTTGTACAACAAGGAAGAATTGGTATTGTGCTTCGATTAATTTCAAATCGTATTCCAACTCTTGCTGAACTTAATATCCCTGAAGTTTTGTATGATTTTACTCGCAAAAAACAAGGATTCTTTTTGACTGTAGGTCCTGTGGGACAAGGTAAATCAACAACACTGGCGTCTATGATCGAACAAGTTAACCAAGAACGATCCGAGCACATTATCACAATTGAGCGTCCAATCGAGTATGTCTATACTCAAAAAAAAGCATTGATTGATCAGCGAGAAGTTCCTCTTGATACAAAAGATTTTTATACAGGCCTCCTTGGAACACTTCGGCAAGACGTTGATGTTATTTTGGTGGGTGAGATGCGTGATAAGGAAACAATTCAAGCTGCGGTAACTGCTGCTGAAACAGGACACCTTGTACTCTCAACACTTCACACCAACAATGCTTCACAAACAATTGACCGTATCATTGACTCTTTCCCGGCTGAACAACAAGATCAAATCAGGTCACAGCTCTCTACTTCACTTTTAGGGATTTTTTCTCAAAGACTTATTCCTCGAATTGCTGGAGGACTTATCCCATCATACGAACTTCTTGTTAATAATAGTGCGGTCTCTAACCTTATTCGAGAAAATAGAACACACGAAATTGACACTATTATCGAAACAGGAAGAGATTCGGGTATGATTGATATGAACCGAACGCTCGCTGATCTTGTAAGAAGGGGAGAAATAACTGCTGAGGATGCATTTGCATATTCACTCAAGCCAAATATATTAGAAAAATTAATATAATCGTATGCCATTATTCATATACAAAGCAGCTGATAAAGATGGGCAACCCAAAGCAGGAACAGTAGAAGCTGTGAATATTGATATTGCGATAAATTCACTTCAGCGAAGAGGATTTGTTATTTCAGCAATTGATCCTGCCGAAAAAAAGAGATCACTTCTTAATATGAACTTTACGTTTTTGGAACGTGTCAAAAACAAAGATATTGTTATTTTGTCGAGACAGCTTGCTACACTTTTTAGTGCGCAAGTTTCAGCACTTCGAATTTTTAGACTACTTGGTGCCGAAACCGAAAACCCAAAACTCGCTCGTAATCTTAATGATGTTGCCGAAAGTCTTCAGGGAGGTAACTCAATTTCTTCTTCGCTCGAAAAACATAAAGAAGTGTTCGATTCATTTTATGTATCTATGGTTAAGGCTGGTGAAGAGACCGGAAAGCTTGATGAGACTTTTGTGTATTTGGCTGACTATCTTGATCGGTCATTTGAAGTAAACCAAAAAGCCAAAAATGCACTCGTATATCCGGCCTTCATCGTGTTTACATTCGTAACGGTTATGGTGCTTATGCTTACGATGGTGATCCCAAAGATTTCGCAAATTTTGGTTGAATCAGGTCAAGACATTCCGAGTTATACCAAGGTGGTAATTGCAATCTCTGATTTGCTTGTGAACTACGGTCTATTTGTGTTAGGAGGTGTTATTGTTGGAATCTTTTTCCTTTTTAGATTTGCTCGAACTGGTCCTGGGCGAATTGTGCTTGATGATCTCAAGCTCAAACTTCCGTATATTGGAAACTTGTACTCCAAACTGTATCTTTCTCGAATCGCAGACAACCTCAACACGATGCTTGCTTCAGGTATTGCGATGGTCAAAGCGCTTGAGTTGACTCGAGATGTGGTAGATAACCGAGTCTTTCTAAAAGCGATTACTGATAGCCTCGAAGATGTAAAGGCTGGTGCACCGGTATCGTCAGCATTCGAAAAGCATGAACAGTTTCCTAATATTCTTATTCAAATGATGCGTGTTGGTGAAGAAACGGGTAACCTTGGAGAAATTCTTGCAACACTTGCAAAGTTTTATCAACGAGAAGTATCTAATGCAGTGGATACACTTGTAGACATGATTGAACCGGTTATGATTATTCTTCTTGCGGTTGGTGTGGGTACATTGCTCGCCTCAGTTCTTATTCCGATTTACAACATTAGCTCAACGTTTTAGGACAGGGGGTCAGACACCGTTTTTCTTAAAAAAGTGTGGTGTAATTTTAAAAAGCACCTCTTTAGTTATGAGATAAAAATTGATTAGTATTACCCAAAAACCTTCTTAGTAACTTGTGCGTTATCAATTGCTTTCCCAACTTCTTTTATTAATGTGAACATTTTTTTATACATTGATACGATATGAATGTTTTTTATTTCATACCCTTTTTCTAATTTCCAATCAATGATGAGGATAGAGTCAAAAAGAATAAAAAATTCAACCGGTTCATTGAATACTCCTTGTTTGATGACTGTAGTGCTTGTGGTACGTTGAGTGAAGTCACTTGAAGGGAATACATGCGAGATATTTTCTTTAATCATGATATCTTTTACAAATTCATGCATACCTTCTTCCATATATTGCTCAAGAATAATTTTGTTTTTAAGTATGTTCTTATGATTTCTTTTTGCTATATCGACGTTCATCTTTGTGAGTGAATATCTTAAAGAGCTGTTGCTTTGAAATGCGACAACTCTACTATGTTTTGGCTGAGCTCCTATTTTTAGCCATAAGTTTTGGATCTGCTTTAATCCTGAAAAATATGAAATTTCATTCGGGATTGATATTGTCTCAGTATCATGAATAATACTTGAAATAATCTTATGCTCTATTTGAACCTTGCTGAGGGCAGAGTACAGAGTTCTTTTACCTTTTTTGGATGTGGTTACCATGTCTCTTTTTAGTAATGTATCTATGTGTGTATATAGTGTTGCACGAGAAATCCCTGTCACTCGAGAGAGTTCAGAAATGGTGAGTTTTGCTTTCTGTAAAGATGCAAGTATCTTCTTTGTTTTTGCAGAAAGTCCTAGTTCTAAGGGGTGGTTTTTCATAATAAAGTGTCGGTTTTATTATACACTTTTAATCTAAAAAAGTCAATGTTTAAGCCATTATTTATTAAAACGGCTTTGAAATAAGATTTTTTATGGTTTGATGGGCAATGTTGCCATACTGTTGTTGGATATAGAACATCAAACAACAAACCACTAAAACCATGTCCTTCCCACCATTAAATACGCTTGAAATGCCTTGCTTTGCGGGTGTGACTAATCGGCAAGTTCTCATGAATATTGAACCGACGGCAACATGCAAACTTACACCAGTTTGTGGTGACAGTTGCATTCTGACATATACTCACAAGTCGGCCGGAGCACCGCTTCCGAGCTTTCGTGTAGAAGAATTGATTGATGAAGTGTTGGCTACAAGTCAACATGGTAACATTCGTCACATTATGTTTGCTGCCAAAGAACCAACGGAGGCACCTGAACATATTTTGCGACTTGCAAAAGGTTGGCACTCGATGGAAGCAAACGAGCGAGCACTCAGTATTGGAATCATCTCGGCTTCGCCTGTTGGAATCGAGAAGTTGATACCTCATCTGGCAGATTGTCCATTGTCGTCGGTATTAATTAGCATCGACGGTCAATCTTCCGGTCTTAGAACTGAAATAAACAACAACCGACTTCTTGTGGCTGCTGTGAAAGCTCGTGATGCAGGATCTATTCTGAAAATCGGAGTTAACACAACTACACGGTTGAGTGATCTCGATGACGTGTTGACTATTGGTCAGGCTGTGCGAAAAGCACATGTGGATCAATGGACTGTGGCAGGCTTCTGTGCTCCGTCAGAAGGAATGATGACTAGTGTCCTCAATCGTGAGGATTATCAAAAGCTCATCGAAACACTCGTGGAAAATTTTGGTTCGTGCGGAATGCGCGTGACTATTGATCTTCCATGTCAACATTTTGATCTTGTCGGTGAGGTGAGAACTGATATTTGGAGAACCGAGCTCGAAGTGGCTCCTAATGTCTTCGTTCAGACTCTCAACAAACGACCTGGTTATTTTGCTCGTGTTCGTTGGGACGGAGAAGTGCTTGGACTCGAGGATGCACTTCGTGTAGGGGCTGTAACAGGTCGTTACGGAGCATATGTCCCTGGAACGATTTCTGATCTTGTTGATCGGATAGTCTTGGAACAGCAAGAAGAGCTGAATTGAAAAGCTTAAATGTGTTAACTTCTGTGATGGGAGTTAACACATTTTTATTACCTAAGGGGGTCAGACACCGTTTTTCTTAAAAAAGTGTGGTGTAATTTTTAAAAGCACCCTTTCTGTGACATATAGATCAAACCCCCTCATTCAAACACCATACATCCCAGCGAGATACATACCCTTCTGGCGCCCGTCCTCGGCCTGCGGCCTGCGAGTTGCCCTCCGAGTATGTATCTCACTGGGCTTATACATGCCTCATTTTATATACACACCAATGACAAACCGCCATTCTCTTGATACTATAGCCGTATGTCAGAAATAAAGAGTATCACTGGAAAAACATATTATCCTGTTATTGGTCTTGAGGTACATGCTGAGCTCAATACTGCATCTAAGATGTTCTCATCTTCCAAAAATGATCCAGACGAAATGCGTCCTAATGTACATATTAATCCGATTGATCTCGGACATCCGGGCACACTTCCAACAATTAACAAAGGGGCGGTTGAGCGCATGATCCAGATCGGACTTGCGGTTGACGGCACAATCGCAAACTTTACCGAGTTTGATCGTAAGAACTATTTTTATCCTGATATTCCAAAAGGATATCAAATTAGTCAGTACAAATATCCGATTGTATCAGGAGGAACTCTTGCTGGAGTAGCTATTACTCGAATTCATCTTGAAGAAGACACGGGACTTTCTAAGCATGACCGAGGAGATTTTTCGCTGGTTGATTTTAATCGTGCAGGAGTGCCGTTGATGGAATTGGTGACCGAGCCTGTGATTACCTCTTCATCGCAAGCTGTTGCTTTTGCAAAAGAATTGCAATTGATGCTCAGATATCTTGGTATTGGTGAGGCTAACATGGAAAAAGGAGAAATGCGTGTCGAAGCTAACATTTCGGTTTCTACCGAAAAAGGAAAATTTGGTACCAAGGTAGAAGTCAAAAACCTCAACTCTTTTAAGTCAGTTGAAAAAGCGATCGAATATGAATTGGATCGAATGATCACTCTTCAGGAGGCGGGACAAGGGGATTTGATTGTGCAAGAAACACGCGGATGGGACGAGAACAACCAAAAGACATTTTCACAACGCAAAAAAGAATCTTCTGATGACTATCGATATTTTCCTGAACCAGATTTGCCTAAACTATATTTGCACGAATTATTTGATCTTGATGCAATCAAGCAATCTCTTCCTGAAACTCCTTCACAGCTACGAGTTCGCTTTGCTGAGCAATATGGTTTGAGTTCAAATGAAATTGAAATATATGTGCAAAACCCGGATCTCGCTCTTTTTTTGGAAGATGTTGCACTCCAGCTCACTGATCTTGCGGTGTTGCAAAAAGCATCAAACTTTATTCTTTCTGATATTGTGTATATTCGAGACACCGAAGATGGAGCAGTGTTACCCAAAATTGATACATTTGTTTCAATTATAAATCTTTTTTCTTCCGATCAAATCACTTCGCGTGGAGCAAAAGATATTCTTAAATTGAGCATGACGACAATTACCGAAATCGAACCTCAATCGTATGCTACTGAGAATGGTCTCATCCAAAAAAATAATGCAGACGATTTAAAACCAATTGTACAAGGTATTATCGACGCTCATCCATCAGTAGTTGCCGAATATCGAGGCGGTAAAGAATCCGTACTACAATTTTTTCTTGGACAAATTATGAAAGAAACAAAAGGAAGTGCTAATCCAAAAATGTCCATGGATCTCCTGAAGGAACTGATGCAATAATTGAGCCGTTATATTTAGCTAATACATAAAATGTAGTTGATAACTGTACATTTTATTAAATTACTCTGGTATACTACATGCTATATGCAAGACAAAAAAACACGAGTTGCTATTAATGGCTTTGGAAGAATCGGACGAGCATTTTTGAAGCTCGCTTTTACAAGAAATGATTTGGAGGTCGTGGCAATTAACGATTTGGGCGATCCTGAAAATATGGCGTATCTACTCAAGTTCGATAGTGTATATGGACGCAATGAGTTCGATGTACAAGTACATGTAGAGGACAATCAACCATATTTGATGCTCGGTGGACTTCAAAAAGTATTAATATTTTCAGAAAAAGAACCCAAAAAACTTCCATGGAAAGAACATGCGATCGATGTTGTAGTTGAATCAACAGGGTTTTTTACTGATTTTGAAGATGCACATGCGCATATCAAAGCGGGTGCACGTCGCGTTGTAATTTCTGCTCCTGCCAAGGGAGAAGAAAACGACGAACAAGGAACTATTTTGCTTGGCGTAAATGAAGCAAAGCTTGCAACATGCATGGTCACTTCAAACGCATCATGTACAACCAACTCAGCAACTCCAGTTATTTCTATTCTTGATGAAACTATCGGTATTGAAAAAGCGCTCCTCAATACAGTGCATGCATACACTGCAACACAATCAATTGTCGATGGTCCAGGCAAGAAAGATTTTAGAAATGGGCGAGCGGCAGCAGTTAATATTATTCCAGCTTCAACTGGTGCAGCCAAAGCAACAACTCTTGCAGTGACTTCTTTGACCGACAAGTTTGATGGGATCTCGCTTCGTGTTCCGGTTCCTGCTGGATCTATTGCAGACATCACTTTTATATCTAAGCGCGAAACTACTGCAGAAGAAGTGAATGATATTCTTCGAAAAGCATCCATGGAGGATCGATGGAAAAGTATTTTTACCGTTGTCGAAGAAGATGTGGTGTCACAAGATATTGTCGGCAATCCGCATGCCTCAATTGCGGATCTTGCGTTGACGCGTGTGGTCGGAGGCAATCTTGTAAAAGTTCTTGCATGGTATGACAATGAAGTTGGATACACGAACTCACTTGTCGAACATGTAGTGCGCGCTGGCAAAATTATGCCTGAAGAAAAAAAGAAAGCAAAAAAAACTAAAAAAAAGAGTGAGTAACATGGAAGACATACGAACAATACACATAGGGAGTGATCATGCAGGGTTTGATTTGAAAGAAGCTATTATTACGCATCTTGAGCACCAACATTTTGAAGTGGTTGATCATGGAGCATATGAACTTGATCCAGAAGATGATTATCCTGATTTTATATTGCCGGTTGCTATCGCAGTGACCGAAGACAAACATTCTCGCGGAATTATTTTGGGTGGATCAGGTCAAGGTGAAGCTATTGTCGCCAATCGCGTACAGGGTATCCGAGCCACTGTTTTTTATGGTGAACCAAAAACTCATGACGAAAGTATTATTGAACTATCAAGACATCATAATGATGCAAATGTCCTCTCGATCGGCGCACGTTTTGTGAGCGAAGAAGAAGCGTTAGAAGCAATTGATCTATGGCTCGAGACTGCGTTTTCGGGAGAAGAAAAGCATGCAAGACGCATTACCAAGATTGACCAGATCGATAATTACAGCGAGTAGGCGCACAATTCCTCGCATGTCGCATGTTGCATGCCGTATGCCGTATGCCGTATGCCGTCCAAGCCCGCTTTTTCGTGTGATATGATGAAAGATATGAAAAAACGCATCATCCCCGCCATATTACCAAAAGATTTTTTTGATCTTGAAAAACATCTCGAGCGTGCAAGCGGTGCGACTGATTTTGTGCAAATTGATATATGTGATGGGAAATTTACTCAATCTAAGACGTGGCCTTATACGCATACACCAGATATATATTTTGAAAAAATGCTAACAGGAGAAGAGGGGATGCCATTTTGGAAAGAACTTGATTTTGAACTTGATTTGATGATTAGAGAACCTGAACTTGTATATGAACAATTTTTGCAACTCGGATCGTCTCGAATGATATTTCATTTTGCAACACTCAAGAATCCACTTGAATTTTTAAAAAAAGTGAAAGAAGAGAATTTTGTTGAAGTAGGACTTGCTTTTGATAATGATGCGCGTGCTACTAACTATCCTGAATTACTTGAGATGGTAGATGTTGTGCAATGTATGGGTATTTCGAAAGTTGGATTTCAAGGGCAACCATTTGATGAACGAGTACTTGATCAAGTGCGAGATCTCAAAAAAACATACCCTGAGAAAATAATTGCCGTCGATGGATCAGTGAACGAGAATACCCTTGAACTACTTCGGGATGCGGGCGTCGATCATTTTGTAATGGGAAGTGCATTTTTTAAACAAGAAAATCTCATCGATGCGTTCTATGATTTTGAAGATATCGTCAATCCAGAAGTGGAATAACTTTTATTCAAAAAAAATCCTTGTGGTATAATTTTGCCATGGGGAACATCTCGGATTCAAAAGTAAAACAACTTCAAAAAAAGGCAAATCAGATCCGAAAATCTATTATTGAAATGCTTGTTGAAGCAGGATCAGGTCACACGGCTGGACCACTTGGTATGGCTGACATTTTTACCTATCTCTATTTTTATGCACTCAAACACGATCCTGAAAAACCTGATTGGGTAGAGCGTGACCGTCTTATACTTTCAAATGGTCATATCTGTCCCGTGCTCTATGCCACAATGGCGCATGCGGGATATTTTTCGAAAAAAGAATTACTCACTCTACGCAAATTAGGATCGCGACTCCAAGGTCATCCTCATCGCGAATTTCTGTCATTCCTTGAAACGAGTTCAGGTCCACTTGGAAGTGGGTTGTCGCAAGCAATTGGTATGGCACTTGCTCATCGTATTGATGAAGGTGTCACTGAGTCAAAATATTTTTATTGCTTGCTTGGTGATGGAGAATTACAAGAAGGTCAAAACTGGGAAGCAATGTTTTTGGGTGGAAAAGAAAAATTGCACAACGTCATCGCTATTGTTGATCGAAACAATATTCAAATTGATGGGTATACCGAAGATGTGATGCCTCTCAATCCTCTTACCGACAAATGGAAGGCTTTCAATTGGCATGTTCAAGAAATTGATGGACACAATTTTGAGGCGATAGATACTGCAATTGCACAAGCCAAAACTCATTTTGGAAAACCATCCGTGATTATTGCCCACACTATTCCAGGCAAAGGCGTTCCTGAATTTGAAAGGTTACCGGTCTGGCATGGCAAACCACCAAACAAAGAAGAAGGTGAGCGAGCCTTAGCCGCTCTTCGAACGCTCGACGGCGCGATAACTAGTGAACATCAATAATATGCTTAATCCTGATCTCAAATTAAATGAACATATGTTCGATGCAGATGTCGAAAAGGTTCCTTTGCGTAATGGGTTTGGTGATGGACTTGTCGAAGCTGCTCAAAAAGATGAGAGAATTGTTGGTCTATGTGCTGACCTAACCGAGTCAACTCGCATGGAACAATTTGCAAAAGCATTTCCAAAACGATTTATCGAAGTCGGTATTACCGAACAAAATTTAGCGTCGGTTGCATCGGGAATGGCAGCAATGGGCAAAATTCCGTTCATCTCAAGTTATGCGATGTTTTCACCAGGGCGTAACTGGGAACAAATTCGAACTACGATTTGTTATAACGATGTACCTGTCAAAATCGCTGGTTCGCATGCGGGTGTGTCGGTAGGGCCTGATGGTGGGACGCACCAAGCACTCGAAGATATCGCTCTTATGCGTGTACTTCCTCGTATGCAGGTTATTTGTCCATGTGATGTACATGAAGCACGCAAGGCGACACTTCAAGCTGCTTTGAGTCCATATCCTACATACATTAGACTTGCTCGAGACAAAAGCGCAGTTATTACAACTCCTGATACACCTTTTGAAATAGGTAAAGCACAAGTGTTGTTCCAGTCTCATTTTGAAAGTGAACATAAAACAATTGATGTTGGAATCATTGCATGTGGAGCATTGGTGCACGAAGCGCTCAAAGCTGCTCATCAATTGGATGATGCTGGTGTCAAAGTTACAGTTCTAAATATGGCAACAATCAAGCCATTAGACGAAAAAGCATTGCATGCTCTCGCAGCTTCTTCTCGAGCTCTCGTGACCGTAGAAGAACATCAAATTGCAGGAGGGCTTGGTGGTGCAGTCTCAGAATATTTGGCTGGTGCACTGCCAACTCGTATTGAATTTGTTGGTGTGAAGGATGAATATGGTCAATCTGGTACACCGGATGAATTAATACATTTTTATAAATTAGATGCAGAGGCAATTGTCACGGCGGTCTATAAAGTCTTATCAAAAAAATAATATGAAATATTTACAATACAGCATTTTCATTTCAGCCATCTTTGTCGTAGGAAGTCTTCCGATTGTGTTAGGTGCTCAAGAGTTTTCTCCACTTGGTAAACTTGCACAAGACTATTTGATCCGCATGACTGATGATTCTCAAGATATCAAAACTAATCTTCAAAACACGACAGTGGTCAATAAGGAGATGATTACTCGAGAAGCTTTGACCGAGTCGATTGATACAGTTACAAGGACTGTAAATGAAATAAATGAAGAAAAAGAAATTCTCATTGATGAAGTTAAGAGAAGTGTAAAAACTGATATCGACCAATCTATTGCTGAAATTCGTAAAACATCAGAAATACCTGCATTTCAATTACAACGCTCGATAGACCCAGAGCGACTTGAACTCTTTGAAAATGTAACACGTACTATTGAAGAAATTAAACCAACTGAAATTCAAAAGATACAACAGCTTAAATCAGAAGTGAATACTTCACTTGAGTCGATTCGTACTAATTTGCAAACTGAATCAAAAACACCTGTACAATTTGAAAATGCAGAACAAAAAATTCGAGAATCTTTTTCTCGGTTCGAACTCACTTTTGCTCAAAAAAAAGAAGTGATTCAATCGCGAGATGGAATTTTGATGTTCGAAGACTCTGACGGCGACGGTATTTCTGATTATGATGAAATGTATATTTACATGACTGATCCAGGTAATCCACGGACTACGGCCGGAGATATGACTGATGGAGAAAAGGTCAGACAAGGTATTAATCCTTTGAGTGAACGATCAGAACGAATGCAATATCAAGATCCTCGAGAAGATAGAGAGTCTTTTGTAACATCATCATATACTGTTGAGCGAGTAGAACTTATACAATCATCTAGTGAATCAGCCAAAAAAATAAGACTGGAAGGATTGGCGATTCCAAATAGCTTCGTGACACTTTTTGTGTACAGTACTCCAATTATTGTAACGGTCAAAACAGCCGAGTCTGGAGCTTGGAGTTATGAGCTCGAAGAAGAACTTGAAGATGGTGAACATCAAATATTTGTGGCGACTGTAGATAATTCAGGAAAGATTGTGGCACGTTCAAATCCTATTTTGTTCACCAAGTCAGCCGAAGCGGCAAGTATCGGTATTATCGGCGATTTGAATACTTCGGCAAACAGTCAGGGATTTTTGAAAGAAAATTTTATATTGATTACGCTCGCACTTCTGATTGGTGTAGTGATTGTTGCTATGATGCTGACTGGTAATCATTCAAGTGTTCGGTCTGTAGTAGTTGAGCTTCGAAGTGAGTTAGATAAAAAATAAATACACATGTTCTCGTCGCACTTTCCTTCACTTGCACGAATATTTCAACGAATCAAGAAAAACCCTCAGTTATTCTGGACTATTTTTGTGGCTGGAGTTATTACAGTTGCTTTTCTTGTGATTGCGCAAATGTTTATTGCGATTGCTCAGGATGCACAAGAGCGTCTTGTTAATGTTCGTATTGGATCTATTCAAGACTCACTTTCACAGTTTGTGACCCTTGAAGATTCCACCAAGGATGATGTCACAACTGCTATCCGTAATTTGATTGTTCAAAATCCTACAATACTTGATTTTACATTTTATAAAAAAACAGAGGGAGGGTATACTGTTTTTGCTTCATCTGATTCTTCAAAGGTGGGTACTCAAGTAGAAGAAATATCTTTTGTTGGTCAACTCGCTCTCAATGATGCTAAAAATTCTTATACTACTGAGGCTGTAACTTCATCAGAACGCTTGTATCAAACATACCGTGCACTCAGTCGTGACGGGGAAGTATTTGGACTTATCGAAACAACACAAACTCTTTCTGAAGCAGATCGTTTGATTGAAGAGAATATTCAAAGAGGAATGCTTATATTGATTATTATTCTTATCTTTGTGATGTTTTTGTTTTTCAGACATTCACGAATTATTGACTACACGACACTGTACGAAGAACTCAAGAGTGTCGATCAACTCAAGGATGATTTTATTTCGATGGCATCTCACGAACTCAAAACCCCACTTGCTGCAATTAGGGGGTATAGTGAATTTATTACCGAGGCAGAAGATATTCCTGAGCAATACAAAGAATATTCTCGTCGGATTGATATGTCTTCCAAACAGCTGGTGTTTCTTGTAGAGGACATGCTTGATGTATCTCGTATTCAACAAGGCCGTATGAAATTTGAAGAACAAGATATTTTGGTTCCTGATTTTATCAAAAAACTGGCACCTGATTTTGTGACACTTGCACGCGAAAAAAATCTTGAATTTAACATAGAACAAGATGGATTAGTACACGGACATATTACTGCTGATGAAAATAGATTACGACAGGTTCTTATTAATATAATTGGTAACGCAATCAAATATACAAAGCAAGGTGAAGTCAAAGTGCGTCTGACTACCGTTGATACAAAAATGCAAATACGCGTAAGTGATACGGGAGTAGGAATGAGCGAGGACGAACGAGATCACTTGTTTGAAAAATTCTATCGTATTCGAAATAGTGATACGCAAGATATCAAAGGCACTGGTCTTGGTCTTTGGATAACCAAGCAACTTGTTGAAAAAATGGGCGGTACATTGTCGGTCGAATCAATTAAGGGAGTCGGGACACATATGATTGTGCAGTTTGAGTCACGAACAATGGTAGAATAAGATAACGTCACGATAATTGGGGTGTTGCAGGGGAGGGGAGCAGTGAAGGAAAAAAAAAGGGGGGGGTGGATTGACAGATTTTCAAAAAAAAGTACCATTCTAATTATAAAGATCTTTACAAGGGTCTCTCTCCTTTTCAGCGTATTTCAAGCGCGGAAACACAAACCAACACCAACAAAAGAAACGATGAATTGGAACACAACACTCAGAGCGCTCCTGGCGGCGCTCGTCTTCACCCTTGCTACGGCAAGTGGACAGTCGGCTGTGGTGACGCATGTCACAACAATCGAATTGGATGTTGAAGACGCAGATGTGCAAATCCATCAAGTAGACCTCGAGTTTGCTTTCGATGAAAAAGCATGCTATTGGGATGATGTATTCAAAACCATTACCCTTGTGGTTGATGATGAAGAATACTCGACGATCATGGTTAGCACCACTCAACCGGAGTATGTGTATCTGGAAACAGAAAGTCTTGAGGATATTGTTTTCGATGAGATCATGTCTTACGTAAATGGTATCCAATATGTCGATCATGCATGGTCATATCCGGAACAATTGATGATCCATTTTGAGGATGCAAACAACCTGTTTGATGTACATCCTGTCATAATCGACATTGTATTGACTCGCATCAGTGAATTTGCTCCCACCACTGGGCTTTGTCCAGGAGTTCAATCTGTAAGGGTCCAAATCCCCGAACCTGCATCATCAATCCTTATCGGTCTCGGTCTCACATCATTTCTCCTCCGTCGCCACAGAAATTGATGAGAATCACCGTCGGTACCCCTTCAAATCCATGCGCACTCGCTGCTCACGGATTTTTTTATTAATAGTGTAAGTACACGCTCTGTTACCTTCTGGTGTAATATTTGGTACTGCTGTCTCGGAATATCTTATTGTTTCTCTTTCAGGTGTACATAAAAATGGGCGGTACATTGTCGGTCGAATCAATTAAGGGAGTCGGGACACATATGATTGTGCAGTTTGAGTCACGAACAATGGTAGAATAAGATAACGTCACGATAATTGGGGTGTTGCAGGGGAGGGGAGCAGTGAAGGAAAAAAAAAGGGGGGGGTGGATTGACAGATTTTCAAAAAAAAGTACCATTCTAATTATAAAGATCTTTACAAGGGTCTCTCTCCTTTTCAGCGTATTTCAAGCGCGGAAACACAAACCAACACCAACAAAAGAAACGATGAATTGGAACACAACACTCAGAGCGCTCCTGGCGGCGCTCGTCTTCACCCTTGCTACGGCAAGTGGACAGTCGGCTGTGGTGACGCATGTCACAACAATCGAATTGGATGTTGAAGACGCAGATGTGCAAATCCATCAAGTAGACCTCGAGTTTGCTTTCGATGAAAAAGCATGCTATTGGGATGATGTATTCAAAACCATTACCCTTGTGGTTGATGATGAAGAATACTCGACGATCATGGTTAGCACCACTCAACCGGAGTATGTGTATCTGGAAACAGAAAGTCTTGAGGATATTGTTTTCGATGAGATCATGTCTTACGTAAATGGTATCCAATATGTCGATCATGCATGGTCATATCCGGAACAATTGATGATCCATTTTGAGGATGCAAACAACCTGTTTGATGTACATCCTGTCATAATCGACATTGTATTGACTCGCATCAGTGAATTTGCTCCCACCACTGGGCTTTGTCCAG
>JAULZV010000008.1:0-8899 GCA_032117135.1 Minisyncoccota bacterium | reverse complement strand
GTATTATGGGCAAATTTATCGAATCAATTCCTGTTACAATCACAATTGTCTTGCTTGCTTCGATCTTTATTTCGCTTGCGGTTGTTACAATGCTTGGTGTTCGTGTTCTCAAAAACAAAAAAGCAAATGATAAGCAAGGAATTACAGCTGTGCGAACAACAATTGCTCGAATATATGCGTGGTATGGAGAACGAATCGAGGCGACTGTACATAATTCAAAAGCAAGCAAAAAATTCTTATGGATTATCGCAGGACTTTTTGTAACAAGTCTTCTGTTGCCGGTTGTTGGTCTGGTGCCAATTAATATGTTCCCGTCAGGTTCTCAAGATATTGTGTATGTTGATGTCAAAAATCCAGAAGGTACTCCATTAACTGTGACCAATGCACAGCTCGAAGACATTGAAACAATTTTGATGAGTGATACTCGAGTAGAATCTTTTTTGACTACAGCTGGATCAGGGAGTGCTATGGGAAGCATGAGTGGAAACAGTCTCAATGGTCATGTTGGTTCGATTGTTGTGCGTCTTGATGAAACTCAAGATGTCGACAGTCTTGCTTTTATTGATGAGTACGAAACTATTTTTGCAGATATTTCGGATGCTGAAATTATTGTCAGTCAGTTGAGTTCTGGTCCTGAATCAGGTGATCCAGTTCAAGTCAAAATCGTTGGAGAAAATCTCGATTCGCTCAAAATTGCGGCAGGGGAAGTTGCAGGGATGCTTGAAGGTATCGAAGGTACTCGTAATGTAGATTCTGGTATTGATGAAGGATCAGGAGAATTTTTGGTTGAAGTCAATCGGGCTCAAGCAAGATCTTTTGGAGTATCTCCTGTACAGATTGCTTCACTTCTTCGAACTGCATTATCAGGTGATACTGCAACGGTTATCAAAAACGATGGTACTGATATTGATGTGGTTGTTCGATATGATACAGGGTCTTCATTTCCATCTGTTGGTAATGTTCCGCTTGTGACACCATCTGCACTTGGAAGTATTCTTGTATCAACAGACAAGGGTAGTGTACCTCTCTCGACATTTGCAACTGTTAATTTGGCAAGTAGTTTGTCTTCTATATCACATGATGATGGAGATCGTGTTATCACTGTTTCTTCAAAACTTGCCGATGGTGGCAATGTTGGTGTGATTGTCAGACAACTACAAAATCAACTCAAAGAATACGAATTGCCGGAAGGAACAGCAATTTCATTTGGTGGTGAAGCAGAGGATATCGCCGAATCATTTACAAGTCTTGGACTTGCTATGATACTCGGAATCTTCATGATTTTTGGTTTGTTGTTGTGGCAATTTAATTCCTATAAACAGCCACTATTTGTACTTGTGACTATTCCACTAGCTTTGATCGGAGTATTTTTTGGACTCGCAATTGTGAACCAGCCTCTTTCATTTCCAGGATTTATTGGGGTGGTTGCTCTTGCGGGTATTGTGGTGAATAATGCGATCATCTTGATTGATTCAATTAATACAAGCCGAAAGGAAGGTCTTGCCGTAACTGAAGCCGTCATCGAATCATCCAAATCTCGTCTTCAACCAATTCTCCTTACTACATTGACGACTGTTGCAGGTATGCTTCCTCTTGCATTTAGTGATCCATCGTGGGCTCCTCTTGCATTTTCAATTATCTTTGGATTGATGTTTTCAACCGTGCTTACGTTGTTCGTCGTTCCTATCTTGTATGTAAAATTTGGTGAGAGACAATAGGGAATACTACGCGCATTTTTTCTGTAATGTTGCAGCGAACACATGCATCCTCTACCTCTTGCGAAGGTCATTCACGATAAGTTGGGTAATTTGACGAAGTAAAAATAATCCAAGCATTTGAGGGTTGACCGAATAACTTACCGCTTGAACTGCAAAATTCTCAAGAGACTCTTGGGCTTTTCTTCTTTTTGATTCTTCTCTTAATGTTTCTCTACTCATGGTAAGTGCCGCCATTTGTAAGGGGTTAAGAGTCAAAAAATCCTGCATCATTTTGAGTTCGTGTCCTTCAATCCAGATACCTGCACAGACAGAACAGGTATCAATAGATATCCTTGAGTTTCCAGAAAAATAATGTTTTTGCATCGATATGCTCGTGTGTTGTGGACAATGTAAGGTATCTTCCTCCCACAAAAATTTGTATTTTTTATTTTGTACAAGTACGGTCCATTCTGTAAATTGTTCAGGAAATGCATCGTTCATTAGAATGTTTGTGAGATAGGAAAACGTATCCGTATCAAGCCATAAACCTTTACAAGTAGGGCATGAATAGAGCCTTTTGTCGCTCATATATTTTTCATCTAAGATAATAGAATCTATTGGACATATCATGCCACCTAGTATATCGTTATTTTTCTGTGTACGAAAGATAAAATCAAAGTGCTTGTGTTTGTCCACTCTTTCTTTTACACTGCACATATGAAAATTACAAAAGCTCAATTCGTAAAAGGTGTCGTAAAAGGAAAAGATTCATGGTCGCCTGCAATGCCTCAGGTTGCTTTTTATGGACGCTCTAATGTGGGCAAATCATCAAGTATCAATGCGTTAGTCAATAATGCATCTCTTGCCAAGACATCAGGGATGCCAGGCAAAACAAAAGAAATAAATCTTTTCAATATTAACGATAAGTTTTATCTGGTTGATCTTCCAGGATATGGATTCGCTCGCGGATCACGAGAAGAACAAGACAAGATACAAGATTTGATTTCGTGGTACGTAACCGAAACTCGTGTGGACAAACGTATTCATGTCCTCATTATTGATGCGAAAGTAGGAATAACTGATCTTGATCTTGATACGCTTGAATTTTTGTATCAAACTGAAGATCGTATCATTATGCTCCTCAACAAGATTGATCGCCTTAATCAAAGCGAGTTGGCCAAGGTAAAAACAAGTGTAAGATCGCAAGTTGCTGGAATGGTCGAAATCATCCCGTTTTCAGCCAAAAACAGAAAGGGTGTTGTTGAATTCTGGAAATTGCTTGCAATATAAGAGTTTGATGCTCCACAGTCTCAAATGGTATGTGTCGTAAGAAATGATATAATGCATACATGATAAATATAAATATCAAAAGTACAAACTTCGATATGACACCTGATATTGAAGCATATATCAAAAATAAAATGACATCAGTTGAGAAGTTTATGCATCCAACTGAGAATGAAGAAATATTGATGGAGGTAGAAATGGATCGTTCTACTCACCATAAAAAAGGTGATGTACATCGTGCCGAAGTGAATGTGACATGGAAGGGTCGATTATATCGTGCAGAGCAATCTGAAGCTGACCCCCGAATGGCAGTTGATTCAATCCGAACTCAATTGGAAAAACAAATCAGACGTTCAAAATCAAAACGATTTGAATTATTTGAAAAAGGTTCTCGTATTATCAAACGAATCATGAAAAGACAGCATGACTAAGTTTTGGAAGTACACTGCAATTTTTGGTGCCATATTATTTATAATCGTTTTATTTAGCATGACAAGAACATCAAGTGACACAAGTAATCAAGTACGCAACGCATCCGAACAGCGGTCGCTGTATGACCTTAATGAAGCAGTCTTCAGTACCTCAGCAGGAGAATTTGTTGTACGGCTGGATCATGACGGGGCACCATTTACCGTTACTAATTTTATCAAATTAGCACAAGATGGATTTTATGACGGTCAACGATTCCATCGAGTTATTGAGGGATTTATGATTCAAGGAGGTGATCCACTTTCAAAAGATGAATCCAAAAAAGATCAATGGGGAACTGGCGGACCTGGATACAAATTTAAAGACGAGTTTGGTCCAGGATTGAGTAATGTTCCTGGAACTATCTCAATGGCTAATGCAGGACCTAATACAAACGGAAGTCAATTCTTTATTAATGTGAATGATAATAGTTCATACTTGGATGGCAAACATGCAGTATTTGGAAAAGTTATCTCAGGAATGGATGTTGTAACCAAAATTTCTCTGGTCAAAAGAGATTCAAGAGATCGACCAATTGATGATGTATTGATTACAAGCGTAGTGGTTAGATAAGGTAGCCGTTTTTGAAGGATTCAAAACTCATTGAATTTTTGCCTTCAGGTATCACAGTATCAATTACAAATCCTCTTTCGGATTCAAAATGGGCAGATTCGACTTTAATGCGAATCTGTCTATTTTGTTTATTGATAAAGAAAAATAATCCTGGCCACGGAGTGAGTGCAAGATATTTGAGATAAGTCTGATAATTTGTATCTGATAATTCAATGAGACCATCATCTTTTTTGATCATCTTGGTGAATGTCGCATGAGCATGATCTTGTCCAATGGGTTGGAGGGTGCCTGATAGGTAAGAAGGAATTGCTTCAGTCAGTAATTGTCCTCCGAGCCTAGCAAGAGTGTCATGCACCTCTTTTTTGGTTGGTGGCCATGTTGTAAAAGTACATTCTTTTTGAAGAAGGAGTGGTCCATGATCCATTTTTGAATCCATGATCATGATACTCACGCCTGTTTTTTTGGTGTCTTGGAGTAGTGCAGTTTCGATTGGGGAAGCACCTCGATATTGCGGGAGTAAAGAAGGGTGTACGTTCAAACATCCGTGTAGAGGAATATCTAGTATCTCTTGTGAAATAATTTTGCCATATGAGGCAACTACAAAAAAATCAAACTGAGTTGTGGATAGGGATCGGATTTGTTCCGGAACCAAAATTTCAGGAGTGAGTACTGGTATAGAATGTGTTATACAAAATTCTTTGAGAGGTGTTGGTGTCAGGGTAAGTTTTCGACCCTTGGGTTTATCGGGTTGAGTAATACATATTGATGGTACATATCCGGATGCTACGAGGCTTTTCAAAATAATAATACTAAATTCGTCACTCCCAAAAAAAATAAAAGAAGTATTCATGTTAGTTTTCAGGTTCGATTTCACGCAATTCTTTGGCGTGGTCAATAAATAATATGCCATCTAGATGATCCGTTTCGTGCTGGAATATTTGAGCCAGTAAGCCTGTTCCTTCTATTTTAAAAGGTATCCCATGCTCGTCGAAAGCTTCAATAGTTGTTCGACTTGATCGTTTTGTTTTGCCATATAACCATCGACACGACAGACATCCTTCTTCCATATTTTTGCGATCACGAGAACGTTTGATGATTGTGGGATTAATATAGATAAGAGGTATAGAAGTATCTGCGTTTAATACATGGCTTGAAATAACAAAAATCCTCTTAGAGTATCCAATTTGTGGAGCAGCGAGTGCAACCCCATCTTTCTGTGTAGCAAGAGATTGAAACATTTCTTTAATAACAGTTTTTATTTTGGGAGAAGAAATATCTTCACGTCGAACTTCTTTCGCAATTTTGCGCAGAATAGGATCATTTTGTTGTACAATTTTTTTCATATTAGAAAATGTTATCGGTTTGTATTACTACTTTAATATATTGTGGCAATGCTCTCAACTTAGTTACGAGCATTGGATCAGGCCAGTCAGTTGGTTTGAGGCGAATAAGCATGCCGTGAGTCGTCTTGCCAGGACCTGATAGCGTGAGGATAGGATAATCAAAAACTTCATAATCTGCAAGGAATTTTTTGATGTGACCGACCTCTTCAATAACTCGTACTTGATCTCCGTGTAAGCTCATGCGAATCATGAGTGAGTAGGGAGGGTAATTATATGTCTTTCTCTCTTTGAGCTCTGACCGAATAAATTCTTTAATGTTACCGGAGTGAGCGTATGAGATGATGGAAGATTCAGAATTACGAGTTTGCAGGATAAATGTTTTTGAAGCGAGTGATTTGGCTCGTAATAGGTTGGTCAAGATCCGTTCATGAATCGTAAAATCAGGAATCGAAAACATACTGTCTATCGAGACAATTCCAATATGCTCTATTTCTTCTTTAAGATATAAGAGCGCCATTTCGGTTCCAATCAAGACTGATCCAGGAGTATTATAAAAATCTTCAATCAGTTTGCTCGCTTGTTTTTGTGTTGTAACTGTATCACTACTAAAAACAAAAATAGTTGATTGAGGAGCATGTTCTTCCATGTGCTGTTTTATTTTTTCAGTTGCAACACCTAGTGTTTTGAGTCTCCAGCTCCCACATTTTACACAGAGTTCGTTAGCTGATCTTTTTTGATTACATCTGTGACACAAAAAATAATTAATATCTTCCTTTCCCTTACCATGAAGTACCATAGGTGATTCGCAATTGGTGCATTTTACGGTATTGCCACAATCCATACAGAGTATTGAAGGGGCAAGTCCTTTGCGTGAGCAAAGTAAAAGAACATGTTCGCTGTCTTGATGTGCTCGCATGACCATCTCTGTCAGTTCAGGTGAAAAAATAGAAAACGTATCACCTTTGGTGTATTCTTTAGAATTCATTGAAATTGTGTGTGATGTCGCAGTGGTGAGAGTTCTGAACTTGAGTGGAGAATATTCGTGCATAGTGAACTGATCAATTTTGAGGTGGCTCTCGAGTCTCAAAATTAAGTCTCCTACAATAAGACGAGCTCCACTGTTTTTGGCGTACATTTCAAGAAGTGTTCGATAATCGATATAAGGAGTAGAATGTGTGCGGTACAGACTTGAGGATTCTTTTTCAATTACAATTGAGCCTATGTTAGAAATGGGAATAAAAGAATACAGTCCCGTTGCAATAACAAGTATTGGCTTTTCGTTCTTGAGGGCCGAAGACCAGTTAGTGGTCAGTTCTGATTTTTTGACATGACTTGAAAATAAGTATGATTGTTCGCTAATACCTTTTGAAAGTTCCTTGAAGGCATATTCGGTATCTTCGATAGTTGGACAAACCAAGAGTACTGATTTCTTTTTTGCAAACTCTTCTCGTATTAATCGCTTGTATGTTGAGAGGCGTTCTTTGTCTGGTTCTTGTACTACATATTGTTCGGTTGAGTGTTTGATGTTGACTGTGTCACAGTAGGGAATTTTGAACGTATTAATATCTTTCAAAACAAACTGCGGCACAATACAGGTACTCAGTACTCCAACTGAAGTTGCATAATATTCTTTTGCGTCATTAAGTGTCCGGACAAGCGCTGAATTAAAAATAGTTTCTTTGTATACTGATTTTATTTTTTTGAGACTAAAGGTCGACTGTTTGATATCAGATTTTGTGGTGCTGGCATTTTCGACCTCAATCACAAATCCTTGATAGGTCTTACTTTTGATTTCAAAGGTGACAATATTACCGACAACAACCTCTTTGGTGGTAAAGTATGTTAGATATTCGGTTCGAAATCCTTTTTTAAAAGGCACTACCTTGAGGATATTCATAGCTTGTTTCTACCATTTTTTGAGGGAAATATAAAGCTATGGGGTCAGACACCCATTTAAGCAAAAAAGTGTGGTGTAATTACACCACACTTTTTTAAGAAAAACGGTGTCTGACCCCGTGCTCCATGTTATTTCAAATTTATTAAAAATAGCATATAGTATATAGTCATGGGACTATTTACACCAAAACTAGGAATTGATTTAGGAACTGCCAACACGCTTGTGTTTATACCTGGCAAGGGTATTGTACTCAATGAACCTTCTGTTGTAGCTGTTTCTGAGATAGATAATAAGATATTAGCAGTAGGTAACGAAGCCAAGGATATGGTCGGACGAACTCCTGAAAGTATCATTGCATATCGACCGATGCGAGATGGTGTGATTGCTGATTATCGAGTAACTGAGGCAATGTTACGATATTTTTTCTCGAAAGCATTAAGTAAATGGAATATTTTCAAGCCAGAGGTAATGATTTCGGTCCCTGCAGGTATTACTTCAACTGAGAGACGAGCGGTCGTTGAAGCTGCAATGAAAGCTGGTGCCAAAAACGCATATATTGTTAAAGAGCCAATTCTGGCAGCTATTGGGGCAGGTATACCTATTTACGAAGCACATGGACATATGATTGTTGACATTGGTGGAGGAACAACCGATGTGGCAGTGATTTCACTTGGAGGGATTGTTGCTTGTACTTCGGTCAAATGTGCGGGTGACCGTGTTGATCAATCAATTATCGATTACATCAAAAAAACTTTTAATCTTGCAATTGGTGACAAGACTGCAGAGTCAATCAAAAAAGAAGTGGGTTCTGCAGTCTTGCTTGAAGATGAACTTGAAATGACTATCAAAGGTCGTGACTACTTGTCTGGTCTTCCGCGGTCAGCAACTATCAAAACAAACGAAATCGTCAAAGCAATTAGTAAGGATCTCAAAGAAATGATCAAGGCAATCAAGACTGTTCTTCAGGAAACTCCTCCAGAACTTTCTTCAGACATTATTGATCGAGGAATTATTATGACTGGTGGGACATCTCAATTACGTAACCTTACTGAGCTTGTCTATCGTAAGACAGGAGTCAAAGCTATTCTTGCTAAAGATGCACTCTATTGTGTAGTTAAGGGAACGGGCATTGCCATTGATCACCTTGATACCTATAAAAGAAGTATTATATCTAAACGATAATCATGCTGAACACTCTTTCAAAAGAAAACCTTCATCATACTAATATCTGTGTCGGTGCGCGTGAAGATATTATCCTTGAGATCGATGGACTGATTTCAAAATTAACTCCACATGTTACACATATTGAACGACTTGTCTATGAATACGACAAATTTTTGATTGCAGATGCACGACACATATTTTCGATTCATCTTCATAAAACATCTCAGGATTCGATGCAGATTATTTGTATTGCATTTAATTCAACTACAATTGAAAGTCAAAACAGTCTTCTTAAAATGCTCGAAGAGCCACGTCCGAATACATATTTTTTTATTATTGTACCAAGCAAAAAAACAATTCTTCCTACAGTACTATCTCGGGCTCATCTTTTTGAATTTAAACATGCTACACACGTCTCTGATTCGACACATTCTTTTATTAAGGCTAATTATGCGATTCGTTTTGAAACG
>JAULZV010000007.1:0-2573 GCA_032117135.1 Minisyncoccota bacterium | reverse complement strand
ATTCGATCAACAAAGTTTCGCATCTGTCCATATTGAAGTGACTTTTCGCCTGCGCAATTATTAGAAATCATTCCACCAAATGCGGCGAGATTTTTGGAGGCAGGATATACTGGCATAATCAAGTTATGTTCAAGACCTTTGGGTTCGAAGTCACGATAAAATACACCTGGTTGCACATGAGCACCTAGTCCTGCAACGTCGATTTCGAATTGATTGAGATATTTGGTTACATCAATAATCAAACCTTGACCAATTGATCCTCCTGTCATATCAGATCCTCCACTTCGAGGAGTGATTGCTAATTGAGGTACGTTAAACTTGTTATCTTGCACAAATTTTACAATCAAAGAAATATCTAATGAACTCTTGGGATAGACCACAGCAAGAGGACGAATTTCAAAGATAGAAGTGTCATGACTATATGTAGTCAAAGTCTCTGCGTCATATACTACCTCTCCCTGTATCTGGTTTTGAAGTGCGGTTATGAGTTCTTTATGCATTGTTAAATAATTTTAGTTTTTCGATAATAACTTTCTTCATTGCATCTTGTGCAGGCTTAAGAAATTTGTATGGTGCCACTTGATCTTTGTTGGCCTCGAGCGATTCGATCAACGCATCTTTGAATGCTCGTCTAATCTCGGTATTGATATGGACGATTGTGATACCTGACTTGATTGCATCCCTAAAGTCTTCTTCACTAATTCCAGATCCTCCATGAAGCACAAGCGGAAGTCCGGTACTCTCAGAAATTGCCTTGATGCGTGGGATATCGAGTCGTGGGTTAGGCATGTTTTTGAGCATGCCATGTAAATTACCGATTGCTGGGGCAAGGAGATCGACTCCGGTTGCGTCGACGAATGCTTTTGCTTCTTCTGGCTTGGTCAAAAATTCTTCAGTTCCAACTCCTTCAGGAATAGCGTCGAGCAAATTAGAAGACTTACCAATAAAACCTATTTCGGCTTCGACTAAGACGTCAGGATTTTTGGACTTGGCATATTCGACAACAGACTTGGTGTTGCGAATATTTTCTTCATGAGAAAGTTCGGCACCATCATAGATAACTGCATCAAAGCCAGCGTCGATTGCCGAAATTGCTCGCTCAACCGAATACGAATGGTCAGCATTTAGAAAAATAGGAAGTCCTTGTGATTGATAGAGTTTGACAAGTGAAGCAAGATCTTCGATCCCAAAAAATTCGCCTTCACCCTCGGAGACACCGATAATAACTGGATATCCCGTTTCGATCACCGCTTCTTTGATTGCATGTACCGCTTCAATGTTTGAAATATTAAAATGTCCGATCGCTTTTTTTTCTTTTCGAGCCAACTCGATATGTTCTTTTAATGTCATATAGTGACTAGTATATCATCATGATATACTAAATCCATTATGTTTACACAAAAATTAGATTTTGTTGCAATTGGCGACATGGTTACTGACGCATTTATCCAGTTAAGCGAAGCATGGGTCGAAACAGATAATCCCCTTAAAGAAAAAGAGCTTTGTATGAAGTTTGGTGACAAACTTCCTTTTACAGATGTAGTAGTTGTGCCCGCTGTTGGTAATAGTCCTAACGCAGCGGTCAGTGCTCACAGACTTGGCCTCAAAACAGGCCTTGTAACTAATGTTGGTGATGACGCGTTCGGAAAAGAACAAATCTACGCACTCAAAAAACAAGGTATCAAAACAAAGTATGTCATGGTGCACCGAGGTCTTGCATCTAATTATCATTATGTACTCAGATATGGTGCAGAGAGAACTATTCTCGTAAAGCACACTGAGTTCCCGTATGTATTTCCAAACATCTCTCCTGGTCCAAAGTTTTTGTATCTGAGTTCTCTTGCCGAAAATTCTCTCGAGTATCACCATCAGATTGCAGGATATCTCAAACAACATCCTGAAGTAAAACTTGCATTCCAACCAGGTACCTTTCAAATCAAATTAGGGTATCAAACACTCAAAGATTTGTATGCGCACACATATCTCTTTTTCTGCAACAAAGAAGAAGCACAAAAAATACTTGGCACTGACGAATCTGATATCAAAGTGCTCATGGGCATGCTCAAAGAACTTGGGCCACAAGTCCCTGTGATAACGGACGGTCCCAACGGAGCGTATGCTCTTTTTGAAGGTAAAGCGTATTTTGTGCCTATGTATCCTGATCTCAAAGATCCAGTAGATAGAACAGGTGCAGGAGATTCGTTTTCTTCTACCGTAACCTCTGCTCTTGCTCTTGGTAAACCGATTCAAGAAGCGCTCCTATGGGGACCGATCAACTCAATGTCAGTTGTTCAACATATCGGTGCACAGGCTGGTCTTCTTCCACTAGCCAAAATTCAAGAATATCTCAAAAACGCACCCGAAGGATACAAAGTGACTGAGATATAACTTCTCTCGATACGCACGAAAGTCACAGACAGTATAAAAGGAAATAGTCTGGCCTCGCCTGCTACTACATTCAAGTAGTACAACACTCACTATCAGGCGAGGGAAACCGAGGACTTTTCCTTTTATGCTATCTGTGACTTGGAGAGTGTCTGACCTCTATGAGGAGGGTGTATGACTCCCTATTC
>JAULZV010000006.1:0-2913 GCA_032117135.1 Minisyncoccota bacterium | reverse complement strand
TTTAAACATAGTAGGGTTAATAAATAAAATTTTGAATCATGAATAAAAATATAGGAATAATCATTGGAGTGGTAGCTTTGGTAGGGATTGTCGGAGGTGTGTATGTGTCTATGAGTAATACAGACGACATGATGATGGAAAAAGAAAAAATGGAACAACAAGCAATGCAAGATACAAAAATGACTGAAGAGAAAGACATGATGGATACAAAAGATGACATGATGAAAAATGAGGAGACAGATACTATGGATAAAGGGGACACTATGATGAAAGTTGGTTCATATGAAGCATATAGTGCTGACAAGATTGCACGAGCAGAAACTGGTGATGTGGTAATCTTTTTTCATGCTTCATGGTGTCCTTCATGTCGCGGACTTAATGCGAGTATTGAAAGTAACAGTAAGTCAATCCCAGAAGGTGTAACTATTTTAAAAGCAGATTATGATGCAGAAACAGAATTAAAGAAAAAATACGGAGTTACAACACAACATACATTAGTACAAGTTTATAAGGATGGAAACATGATCAAGAAATGGAGTGGAGGTGGAAGTCTCGATAGCGTCCTAGCTCAGATACAATAATATGATTTTCTTTCTTATAGCAATCTTGGCGGGAGTGTTTACAGTCGTAGCACCTTGCATACTGCCGTTACTTCCGATTGTTATTGGAGCATCCGAGGCAGGTGAAAAGAGAATATCAAGACGAGCAATTACGGTGATTGGATCGCTTTCTATATCAGTGATTATCTTCACACTCCTTCTAAAAGCTACAACTCTATTCATATCAATTCCTCAGATATTTTGGACTAGCTTTTCGGGAGCAATCATTATCTTGGTCGGTCTCGCAATTGCATTCCCATCCCTTTGGACAAAGATTCCATTTGTTGCCAAACTGAGTCTGTTGAGTAACAAAGCTGTTGGAGTTGGATATCAAAAGAAAAATTATAAAGGAGATATGCTTATCGGTCTCGCACTTGGTCCTGTGTTTACGACGTGTTCTCCGACATATTTATTTATTATTGCTACCACATTGCCAGCTAGTTTCTTGGTAGGATTTGTATACCTACTTGGTTTTACATTTGGTTTGGCTCTTGCTCTCCTCCTTATTGCATACTTTGGACAAAGAATTATTAACAAAGTAAGTGAGCATATGCAGGCGACAGGAAGAATAAAAAAAGTATTCGGAGTCCTTATTGTGATTGTCGGTATCGCCATTCTTACTGGGTACGACAAAAAAATAGAGACATTAATACTTGATTCAGGCTATGGAGCAACGATTCAATTGGAAGACTCATTAATAGAAAGATTTGCACCCAAAAATATCAACAAAGAATCTGATGCAACAAAAGGAATCATGAGTGATGAAGGGTATCAAACTATTACGTTGGCGGGTGGATGTTTTTGGTGCACCGAAAGCTATTTCCAAGAAAATGCGGGAGTTATAGATGCAGTATCGGGATATACAGGTGGCAACGAGGAAGACGCTTCGTATCTTAAAGTAGCAAGAGGGACAACAAAACATCGTGAAGCTGTGCAGATAACGTATGATCCCAATGTTATTTCTACTGAAGAAATACTCGATATTTACTGGTCACATATTGATCCGACAGACATCGAGGGACAATTTGCGGATAAAGGGTTTCATTATACTACTGCTATTTTTTATCATAATGAATCTCAAAAAGAAGTTGCTCTCGATTCCAAAAAACGTCTAGAGCAGAGTAATCTTTTTGCTGCACCAATAGTGACCGAAGTGCTGCCATTTACGAATTTCTTTAAAGCCGAAGAATATCATCAGGATTATTACAAGAAAGCTTCAGATCATTATGAACGATATAAAACAGGATCAGGCAGAGCTGGATTTGTTGAAGAGACATGGGCAAAAGATGCGGCGATAAAATTTTTGGAAAGTGAACAGGCAACGTCTGTGAAGGAAAGTGCAAAAGGGGACTATGATTATACTGATGAAGAAATAGCAGAAATGCTTAAGAATCTTGATCCTCTTGCATATCATGTTGTGGCAGAAAACGGTACTGAGTCTCCGTTCAATAATAAGTACTGGGACAACAAGGCTGAGGGAATCTATGTTGATATCGTAACTAGGAAGCCTCTTTTTTCAAGTACACATAAATATGATTCTGGTACGGGGTGGCCGAGCTTTTGGAGAACGATTGATGATGATTCTGTAACGCTTCATGAAGATAATTCACTGTCGACAACCCGTACCGAAGTACGAAGTGATGCCGGACATGTAGGGCATGTATTCGATGATGGTCCTGTTGAAGAAGGAGGCCGCAGGTTTTGTACTAATTCAGCATCACTCCTATTTATACCAAAAGAAGAAATGAAAAGTCAGGGGTATGAGACGTATCTGTATTTGTTTAGTTAAAGTTTATTTCTATACCTAAAGAGTTATTATACACTTAATTAATTCATACTATTGGAAGGTACCCCAAATCTAAGACACCTTTTATACATAACCTAATCATACATTCACAGCTCTCTCTGAGCAAATTGTAGGGGTGCCATACCAAGGGCTGTATGTATTCGGTGTCTGTTGTAGTAGTTAATTGTTTTGTATATCTCAGCCACAAGTTCTTCAAGAGTTTCAAATCTGTTTGGATCACCTAAATCAATCTTGAACCCTTTATAGAATGATTCTTGATATCCGTTTTCCCATGGACATCCAGGATGACTCATAGATTGAAGTGTTCCAAAAGATTGGATAAGAGAAGTATAATCCTTCGAAGCATACTCACTCCCTTGATCTGAGTGAATAATTCGAGATGGAGGTCTGTGAAGAATTGCATTTGAGAGTACATTCATCACCAGTTGTGTAGCATGTGTAGTGAGTACACAAACTCCAACAATCTCTCTGGTGTACAGGTCAATAACAGTTGCAGGGTATACCCAT
>JAULZV010000005.1:0-5137 GCA_032117135.1 Minisyncoccota bacterium | reverse complement strand
AGGCTCTAGACTAGCTTAGCTCATGCTAAACTGGATAATATGTTGCAAAGAAAGCCTAGAATTGGAAAATCAACAATCAAGAAATTAATTGAGTGTTTTGTTGCAGATGTATCAGCTACTCAAGCAGGAAAACTCTCTAAAGTGAATCGAAACACTGCTAACTTTTGGTATGGGAAATTTAGAGAAAAGATTTTAGAATATCAAGAACAAGAATTTGGTCAGATGAGTGGAGAAATTGAACTTGATGAATCATACTTTGGAGGTCCAAGAAAAAAGATACATGCAAAGGATCGAAGAAAAAGAGGACGAGGTGCAGAAAACAAAGTACCAGTCTTTGGTATCAAGAAGAGAGAAGACGGCAGAGTGTACACTCAAATCATTAAAAATGCCTCTAAACAAGAGCTTTTGCCGATTATCAGACGCTTGGTACAGAAAGACGAAACAACTATTTATACAGACAAATGGAAGAGCTATGACGGCCTGGTATTAGATGGATACAAGCATAAAAGAATTAATCATTCAAAAACATATTCAAATAGAAAAGGAACACATGTGAATGGTATTGAAAACTTTTGGAGTTTTTCAAAAAGAAGACTTGCAAAGTTTAATGGAGTTTCAAGAAAAACATTCCTTCTTCATCTCAAGGAATGTGAATTTCGCTACAATCACAAGAGTGATATACTGAGATTATTAACAGAGATAATTAGTGCTTAGCTAGTCTAGAGCCTTAATTTTAAATACATATTTTTTTCAAAATTTTTTAAACTCAAAAATGAAACAATATTTGGTTTTAAGATTGAAGCTTTCACATATGATTCGATTAGGTTTTTATACGAAGAAATATTTTTTCGAAATGAATATTTTTTCGAAGCAGCAACCAAAAAACCTATAATTTTTGACTGTGGTGCAAATATCGGCTTTGCTACAATCTTTTTTAAGTGGCTTTATCCCGAGAGTGTAGTATATGCCTTTGAACCTGATCAAAAAACATTCGAAGTTTTGAAGAGAAATGTGGTACGAAACAAACTTACTGATGTACATGTATTCAATTGTGCACTTTCGGGCAAGAACGGTACGATTGATTTTTTTGTGGATTCAAAAAATCCAGGGTCATTAATGATGAGTACAATCAAAGAAAGAATGTCTAAAGACAAGATAACCGTGGATAGTATCTCATTGTCATCATTGATATGCGAGCGAGAGATCTCAAGAATTGAGTATATGAAAATCGATATTGAAGGTTCAGAAAATGAAGTTATCTTTGACTTGGATAAAAATAATCTACTAAAGAATATCGAAAAATTTGGCATAGAGTATCATCATAAGATTAATGGACATAATTCTCGATTGGGTGAATTTCTTGAAATATTTGAGAAAAATAAATTTGAATACCAAGTGGATGCAAAATGTATTCCAATTAGTGTTGAAAATAAATTTCAAGATATCTTGCTCTATGTTTATCGAAGTGGATTACTTATTGATCCAATACCAAGTGATACTGAATAATCAGTAGGAGTATTAATTGGCACTTGGGATGCTAGAGGATTTTATTTGTATCATTATGCATATGGTATCTTCTGTATTTATTCAAAATGTATATCCTTTTTGTTCTTGATCACCTCTTGGAGTAACGGATAATCGGCGAGACTATCACTTTCGAGAATGGCACGAGCTTCGGTGCGGGCAGCTTCGACCATCTTGAGATTTTTGATTGCTTCCATACCAAGATCACTAACACCCCATTGTTTGCCTCCGGCTAATTCTCCTGTACCACGATTTTGTAAATCAATCTCGGCCAGTTCGAATCCGTTCTTGGCGGTCTTGAGTGCGTGAAGGCGCTTGATCGTCATTTCACTTTTTGATTCAGAGTACAGATAGCAGTATGCTTGATGATTGGATCTGAGGACACGCCCACGCAATTGATGAAGTTGCGCAAGTCCAAACCGTTCTGCACCCTCGATGACAATGACTGTTGCGTTTGGGATATTAACACCCACTTCGATTACAGAGGTAGATACGAGAACACGCGTCTCTCCAAGTTCAAATTTTTTCATCTCATCTTCTTTTTCTGTTTTGGTAAGTTTGCTATGCATAACGCCGATCGTATATCCTTTCAATTCTTTTTGACTGAGTATCTTTGCTTCTTCGACAACTGACTTTGCCATAATAGTATTTTCTTTTTGAGGATCAGGTTCAAAAATTCGTGGACAAATAATATATACTTGTCGACCGGATTCGAGTTCGGTGCGAATGTGCTCATACATTGCAGAGCGTTTGGCGTCGGTGACGATTTCGGTCACGGCAGGTTTGCGGCCTTTGGGCATTTCATCCAATACCGAAATATCGAGGTCTCCATAAATAGTGAGAGCAAGTGTACGAGGGATTGGGGTAGCGGTCATCGACAGAAGGTGTGGCAAAAAATTGTCTTTGTTGGCAAGTTGTGCGCGTTGGTTTGTTCCGAAACGATGTTGTTCGTCGATAATGACAAGTCCAAGATGTTTGAAGGAAACTTTTTTCTGGATGAGAGCGTGTGTTCCGATAAGGATAGGAATCTCGCCGTTCTCGACCCATTTCATTAATTGAGGTTTTGAAATAGGGGTGTATTTTTGAGAGGTGACTTTGGAAGGAAATTTGTATGCACCACTTCCGGTGATGAGTGCAACTTTAGTATTGAACGGTCTAAAAAATTCGATAAATGATTCGAATAATTGTTTGGCAAGTACTTCGGTCGGTGCCATGTATGCTACTTGCAAACTTCCAAAATCTTGTCCTGTCGGACGTGTTTGCGTGACGCAATATGCAATAGTCGCCGCAATAGCAGTTTTGCCCGAACCTACATCACCTTCAAGAAGTCTCGACATGGATTTGTTTGTACCGAGGTCACCAAGGATCGTCTTGATGGTATGCGATTGTCCAGCAGTGAGCGTGAAGGGGAGACTGTTCGTGAAGCGTTCGAGTACTTCGGTTGATACATCAATATCGTATGATGGTTTGTGCTCGAGAGATTTTCTTTGATGCAACTTTTGAACTTGAATCAAAAAAACTTCTTCAAAAGCGAAGCGCTTGCGAGCCGAGAGGGCATCTTTTTCTTTTTGGGGAGCATGAATCCAGATAAGAGCAGTCTTGAGACCAGGGAGGTTGTATTGTTTGAGAATGTGTTCAGGGATAGGATCCTCGGTCTTTTCGAATGAAGGAGAATTAAAAATCTTTTGAATTGCGTGATGCATCCACAGCGACGAGATACCTTTGGAGAGTTTGTATATAGGAGAAAGTTCGACGGTGTGCGTGCCGTCTTGCGAAAAAAGGTCGTCGCCGACACCAATAGGCATAGACTCGACTTTTTCGATTGCTGGATTGTTGAACATAAATTTGCCATTCAAGCCTTTGATCTTGCCTGAGACTTTGACGAACTCTCCTTCGGTATACATCTTTGCAATGTATGGTTGTCTAAACCATGTTGCCTTGATCGAACCTGACTCGTCCTCGATCGTTGCGGTGGCTCGAGCGATTTTGGTTCGGAAGGTTTTGTCGAGCTTGAGGTTTTTGATCCGACCATACATAGTGATCTCGTCACCATCCTTGGCGTTGTGAATGTATGAGAGCGCCGCGGTATCGCCATACCTCACAGGAAAATGATACAAAAGGTCGTGCACCGTTTTGATGCGCAACTTAAGAAGTGCCGCTCGATGCGCTTTGTCTATGTTGAGAATTGTTTCGAGAGGGATATTCCAGTTCATGGAGGTATTTTATCACAGTGGGTGATGAGGTGGAGGGAGGTGATGATGGGGGTGGTATGGTGGAGGTTTGGTGGTGTGACTTGAGGTGATGATGAAGATATGAGGGGTGAAGAAATGGGAAACCCCCTAGGAAGGGGGTTGGGATTTTTTGATTGTTCTGACTGCTCGAATTGCTTCTTGAGTAATAGCTTCTTTTGTTGTGAATCGACGCAGGACGGCGACTTCTTCTGGATGATTAGCCTCCAGTGTTTCGTCTTGTAACATTTGTTCGATGATTGCTGTGGCCTGCAAGAATTTAAAAGATTTAGGTTGAGTGCTCATTTGCACCTACACTATCAAAACCTCTCAAAATTGCAATAAAAAGCCCCGCCACGCATGATGCGGGCGGGGCGAGGGAGGCTGGTAGTTAGTTACTACCAGAGTCCGATTCTTGCTGTTCTTTGTTTTCTTGAGCACCCCAACTTTTCTGAGAGGGTCTCTTGACCCAATCATGTTTGGTTGTCGGTGTTCCGTGTTTGATCTGTGACGTGGGCGTAGCAAGTGCTACTCCACCCTTTTTACTGTCGAAGTCTGGATTATCCATCGGAAGAACACTATAACATGACTTTGAATTTTTACAAGCCTCTGATTGATATATCTGCCCAAGTGTAATACAATCGGTGTACCTTCACGTAAGGTATGGAGACGTGGCTGAGTGGTCGAAAGTACCTCACTGCTAACGAGGCGTCCCGTTAAACGGACCGAGGGTTCGAATCCCTCCGTCTCCGCCAACACAACTTTTTATCGGTGTCAACCCACATACTTTGAGTATGTGGTGTGGTGACTCATGTAGTTCGAATTGCTTTGCCTCATAAGAGTGGAGTGATCTATTTAGTATACTTATTTTATTGATACTAGAAATGTTATAATGCACTAATGGAAAAAACATCAAAAAAAACTTTTTCTGAACTTTTTTCAAAATATATACGAGAAAACAAAGACGCACTTTCTACTATTGGAATTGTCGCAACAGTGACAGCTCTTTTTTTAAATGTTAATCCAATTGACTATACTGGAATAAAAGGGATCCTGGTCCTATTGTTAATGGGCCTTATTTTTTTGTTTTGTGCATTATCGTATACAACTCTTCTGTGGTTTATGAGAAATCATGATAGTTTTATTGGGGGCTTATTTTTCTTTTCAATAACTCTATTTACTTGGAGACTCACTATGTTTATCGTTGAAAATTTTCGGAATGAACTTAACGATTATTTAGGTCTAATCTCGATATCAGTTGGAAGGTACCCCAAATCTAAGACACCTTTTATACATAACCTAATCATACATTCACAGCTCTCTCTGAGCAAATTGTAGGGGTGCCATACCAAGGGCTGTATGTATTCGGTGTCTGTTGTAGTAGT
>JAULZV010000004.1:0-9688 GCA_032117135.1 Minisyncoccota bacterium | reverse complement strand
ACTTAATAAATAATCTATATGGAAATAGGGCTACTTCTTAAACGGTATGCTCATCTTGGGTTTAATCAGAGACGTATCAAAGAGATTGTTCTCACAACACTGCGAGAAAGTTTCTCGATCGAACTTGAGGATTCGGATGTGCAAGTTGTTGATACTGAAGTTAAGATAAAAGTCTCTGGTGTTCGTAAGGCTCATATGACTTTGCTTCGAGGCAAAATAGAGGAAGCAATACAAAAAGACCTTCAAAAGGAAGGTCTTTTTGTGTCGAAGTTGTTTTGATACCTACTTGCTACACAACTAAGATTCTTTAATTTGTGTAGATAATGCTTCTATTTGAACTTCATCTGAAATTACTTCAACTTCTTGCACTATTTTAGCAAGATCTTCTAATTCATTTTCTACAAACTGCATATCTTCATTTAATTCTCTCTCTGTTGCAGTAAGTCCTTCTTCGAGTTTATTCTCTGCTTCTTTTAATTTAACCATGTCTTCCGGAGTTAAATCAATATCTATTTCCTCGATTTGTCCTTGAATAATATCGTTAATCTGTTGCTGAGTTTCGGTATCAAGATCATTATTTTCAAGTAATGTAAGGATTTTTTGTTTTCGGTCTTCGTTCAGTGTGCTCGATTTTATTTTTTCAATGAAAGTGTTTTTGTCCATAATGATAGTAATTAAGCTGTAGTACCCTGAGTATTAAAGAGGGCGATTAGTTCTTCCAACTCTTTTCTTTTTTTAGTAAATCCTTCTGTTGCTGCGGCAAATGCTGTCTCAGACGCACTTGTTTGTTGGTGTTGCTCTGTAAGTTGTTTAAGGAGTCTTTGTCTTCGTATTTCGTTTACTTTGTTACGATAGTCATTTTTTTGTTTATTGTATTCAGCTTTTGCCTTTTCGACTGCTCTTTCACCATATCCTTTGAGTGATTGGTATCTTGTATCGATACCTGTTTTTACTTTATTGAATGTCTCAGATGTTTTTTCTTTGGCGTATAGTGCAACATCTTGTGCTAATTCTATTTTACCTTGTACAAAACCTTTGACTTGCTCCACTTTGTTATTAATTGCGCCTCCTACATAATCCACTCCTTTTTTTGCAAGGACATCGGCTGAAAGTAGTGCTGCTGCAGACTCTTTTCCAGCAGAAAATACTGCTCTTGCAGACTCTGCTCCAACAGATTTTGTTCTTGTCCAAAATCTTGATATCTTACCACCAATATTTTGGGCTACTGAACCAAGTTTTTCTTTAGAAGACTTGATAAAATTACCCACTGCAGCAATCCTCTCTCTTCCTTTTGCAAAAGGATCGTCTTTGATCTGCTCTTGTGTTGAATTTTCAAGGGGTTCTTTTGTTGCCTCTGTTTGTGTGCTAATAATTTCGGCATCCACATCAATAATGGTTTGTTGACCTTCTGGTCCTCTATGTCCTATTTTTTGGGTCATGTACAAAGTATACAAGATATCAATAAAAATTGAATCGATAGGAGTGTATTAAGTGTGCTGTAGAGAAAATATACTTCAAAATAATGGGGTATTGCTAGATAACAGTACTCGTTTTTCTTTACTGTTATTCAATATTGAATCTGACTGAGTCGACATGTGTCTTATCTTCTGAATCAATTGCTTCGATTCGAATAGTGTTTGAGCCTTTCTTGGTTGCAGAATAATCGCTTGGTGTGAAGAGAAATATTCCTCCGACTGTATCTATGTCGCCAATACGTTCATTGTTAAGAAGTACTTGTCCTGATTTGATGCTTCCTCCTGGAAGTGTTGCTGCAAGATAGATTGGAGATGAGGCTGAATAGGTTTTGCCTGCTTCCGGATTAATAATTGAAAGCTTGTTGGATTGTGAGCTTTCTGATAATTGTCCACTCAACCACTTTTGGAGAGGTTCTTCCCAAAGAATGTATTGAGAATCAGATGCTGGATTGGTTGGGGTGGGGCCTGTCGGGTTAGATCTTTGTACCCAATGTAAAATTTCGTGTACACCTTGAGGATTTTCCCATTGTCCTTTTAGAATAGGTTTAAGACTGTCGTCAATAGGTGTTGGGTCTATAAAACTTGATGCGGGATATTTTTGAATTGCAATATCCATAAGTTCTCTCCACATTGGCGCCACTACATATCCTCCTGCAGCATCTCGTTGCATTGATCGGTTGTCATTGTTTCCTGCCCATGCTGCTATTGAGATATTGGGTGTGTATCCAACAATCCATGTATCACGATAATCGTTAGTTGTTCCTGTTTTTGCTGCTACATCTATCCCTGAGAAAAAGAGAGGGGAATTTGATCCAAAAGCAGGTGTTCGAGCAACGTTATCTGACAACACATTAGAAACAAGTCGAGCTGTTTGTTCAGGCAGAACTCGTTGTTCATTAGATTTGAATTCTTCTAGGGTTTTTCCTCGTTTATCTTGAACTTTGAGAAAACCTGTTGTGGGATGCTTGATACCATCGGCTGCAAATACTCCATATGCAGCTGCCATATCGAGAGGGCGAACTTCACCACCTCCAAGAACAAGAGTTAGTCCATACTGACTTGCGGTAGTAAGTGTTTCAAGACCCATTCGCTTTGCAAGTGAGAGAGCGTCTTCGAGACCTGCGAGATATAACACTTTAACGGCAGGAACGTTAAGAGATTGAGCAAGTGCGCTTCGAAGTGAGATTGGACCTCTGAATTTCATGTCATAGTTTTGTGGACTATAACAACTTCCTCCCGAGTAACAGGTTGCCGAAAATTCGGTTGGGAGATCAAATACAACAGTTTCGGGCCGGTATCCCTTATTAAATGCTTCTGCGTAGATGATAGGTTTGATAGAAGAACCTGGTTGTCTGTTGGCTGTTGCAATATTGTAGTTTCCATCAATTTCGTCATCAAAATAATTACGAGATCCTACCATTGCAAGAATTTGTCCAGTATTTGGATCTGTTGCAACAAATGCACTGTTCTCGGCATCAAATTTGGTTTTGTTTATAAGTGCCCATTTTTGAGCAATCTCTTCTGCTTCTTGTTGAAGTTCCCAGTCAAGTGTTGTGATAACTTTGAGGCCACCTTTTTCTACCATCTCTGCTCCATATTTTTCTTCAAGAAGCTCTCTGATATACATTACAAAATGAGGGGCTTTGATGCCGTAATCTTCTTGTTTTTGAAATTCGGCTTCAATAGCAATTGCTTCATCATATTCTTTTTGTGTAATGAAATTGAGTGTATACATTTCTCCAAGTACTTTATTTTTTCTTTTTTCGAGAGCATCTCGATGGCTTCCATATGGAGAAAAGTATGTCGGCGCTTGAGGAAGAGCTGCGATATATGCAGATTCAACAAGTGTCAGATCAATTGCGTCTTTTCCGAAGAACTTACGAGCAGCTTCTTGTACTCCATAAACAGTACCACCATACGGTACTTCATTGAGATAGAGTTCGATAATTTCGTCTTTAGTGAGTTTAGATTCGAGGCGAGGGGCCAAGATCCACTCTTTGAGTTTTCGTGATACGAGTTTGTCGCTTGAAAAAAGAGCGTTTTTGATCACTTGTTGCGTAATGGTTGAACCTCCTTGTCCACTAAAAGGTTCTCTGTTTTTGAGGTTGGTCAAAATCGCACGAGCAATTGCTTTAGGCTCAATACCGTTGTGTGTATAGAAGTTTTTGTCCTCGATAGCGATTGTTGCCCATTTGACGTAATCACTGATTTGATCTAAGGGAACAACGGTTCGTCTGACTGTGCCGTGCACATCAAAAAGTACGACTTGACCAGTTCGATCATAAATTTTGGTAGATTCGGCAACGGCTCGATTTTCGAAATTATTAAGATCAGGAAGTTGAATTGTACTAAGCCATATCAAAAAGAATCCAGTGAAGACGAAAAAAACCAGGAGAGCGGCCATGGCAAATTTTTTGATATTTTGTTTACTGAGAAACCTTTTTATTTTTTGTTTCAGTTTACGTATGTTCATATCGCTAAGTATAATTCATTTTTTGGTTAAAAGCGTGCTTCACTATACACAAAATACAAATGAATGGAAGTGGAGCGGTGTGCGTATTGAAATAGCATTGTGTGCTCTATGAATACTTAAAAACAAAACCATCAGAGGATGCTGATGGTTTTGTTTTTCGAATTCAGTTTTTATGTTGATGCGATTAAAAATCGTCTTCGTCATCAAAGAAATCAAGATCCTCCTCTTCTTCTTCGGCAGCGAGTGCATCGAGTTCGTCGAGAATTTCTTCCTCTTCTTCTAATTCGTCCTCTTCAAGAGCATCGATGTCTGCTTCAAGTAAATCAAGATCGTCAAAAATACTATCGTCCAAAAGGGCGTCATCGTTGGCGAGCTCATCAATTTCATCATGTGGATCTTGCATACGTTTTGTTAAAAAATTAATTTGTTGACCTATTTAATAACAAATATAAAAAAGTTGGCAAGGGGTCTGTTTGTGTAAAACTTTATGGCACGTATCAAACTCTTGAATTAAGGCATGTGATACCTGTCGCAATTGCATCATATTCGTCATCAAAAGTGATTGTGTGATTAATTTTGACCAAGAGAGGAATCATTTTAGTAACGGCTGTTTTGTCACTTTTACCATATCCTGTAACACCTAGTTTGATAGCTTGAGGGGAGTATTCTTTGATTGTAATTCCATGTTTTTCGCATAGTACAAGAATGACACCACGAAGTTCGGCAACTTTGAGGGCGGTTTTGACATTGTTTGAAAAAAAGAGAGTTTCGATTGCACAAGTGGTGGTGCCGTATTCTTGAATAAGATGTTCTAACTTTTCGAAAATAAGAAAAAGTCTTTTTGAATGGGCATCTTTTTTGTCGGTTTGAAAACATTCAGAGTGAATCAGTGTGTCTTTGCCCGACTGTTTTTCCAAGATTGCAATACCGAGTCGTTCGTATCCTGGGTCTATAGCGAGCACTCGCATACTATTCGTTTTCTTCAGATGCAAGGAGTTCTTCGAGTCCTGCGGCGTTGGTGTAGACTTTTTGGACATCGTCGTTCTCATCCAGTTGTTGATAGAGGTCGACCATTTTTTGCATATCATCTTCTGACAGGTCGACAGTCATTGTTGGAACAAACTCTGCTTCTTCGCGAGTAAATGTCCAAAGTGCCGAACCTGGACTTGCTAATTCATACCCAAGCTTAGAAAGCATGTGGCGCATTTCGGCTGCTGTGCGGTTTTTGCTGTCGGTGAGTGTGCTAATAATGAGAGCAGTTCCGCCTGGGCCATATACTTCGTATGTTACGGATTCCATAGCGACTGCAGATGCATCAGTACCTTTTGCTATGGCTTTTTCGATCACGTCCTTGGGAACATTCTCTTTGCGGGCGAGTTCGATTGCACGTGCAAGAGACGCAGAGTTGATATCTCCGTTACATTTTTTGGATTCGACGGTAATAAGTTTGGAATATCGCGAAAACACTTTGCTTTTTTTGGCATCAGTGCTCGCTTTCTTGTGTTTAATCTTTGAAAATTTGTTGTGTCCTGACATGAGGGGATTGTAGCATATTATTTAAACAGAAACAGGTATTATGTGACGGCTCTTCATATTAATTGCAAAAATAATGCATTTAATGCACAATCTTTTGTATGGATCTATATCTACAGGCTATTGCTGCCAAATTCAAAGACCCTCAAACAAGTGAGATGGGATATCGTACTGATTTTGAAAACTTTTTACAAACTATTTTTCCTAAAGAGCAAAAATACCAAATCTGGCACGATGCAAAAGCTGTTGGTGGCAATAAGCCTGACTTTGTGATTCTTAAGAATCAAATACCTGTTTTATATATTGAAAATAAAGATATTGGCATTGATCTCGACAAAATTGAAAAATCAAATCAAATGGATAGATATTTTGGATATGATAATTTGATTTTGACTGACCAAGTAGAATTTAGATTTTATCGAAATGGTGAGAAATATGGAGAAGCGATTAAAGTAGCAACATACAACAAATTATCTCGCACAATAAACTCTATTCCAGAAAATTTTGAAACACTAGAAAAAACTCTTGTTGATTTTACTTTGTCACATAAAGAACCAATTAAGAGAGGGAAGCACCTTGCACAAATCATGGGAGGTAAGGCACAGCGTATCAGGGATAATGTACAAGATATGCTTTTAAGTGACAGTGAAAGATATTCAGAATTGATTAATATTAAAAAAGTAGTTACCGAAAACCTCGTATCTACTCTAGATGATGTAGCTTTTGCTGATATGTATGCCCAAACTCTTGTGTACGGTTTATTTGCTGCTCGATATAATGATAAAAGCCCTGATACGTTTTCTCGTGGAGAAGCTCGAGATTTGGTGCCCAAGACCAATCCATTTCTTCATGCATTCTTTGATCATATTGCAGGCGCATCATTCCCCGATAGGCTTAGATTTATTGTAGATGAACTATGTGAAGTATTCTCTCATGCTGATGTTCATAAGATTCTCCATGATTTTTATGGAAAAGAAAAAGATAACAAAGATCCTATTATTCACTTTTATGAAGATTTCCTTAAAGAATATGATTCAAAAAAGAAAATGGATATGGGTGTATTTTATACGCCACGACCAGTTGTGCAGTTTATTGTGCGAGCAGTAGATGAATTACTTAAAACAGAATTTGGACTTGTAAAAGGCCTTGGTGATACAAGTAAAGTAAAAGTGAGAACAAAAGAACTTTACCAAGCAAAAAATTCTACCAAAGCAGAACAATTGAAAGATGGGGCCTTGGTTGAAGTTGAAAAGGAATATCATAAAGTTCAAATCCTTGATATTGCAACAGGAACAGGAACATTTTTGAATGAGGTGATTGAACATGTATATAAAAGTTTTGCAGGACAAGAGGGTCGTTGGGAAGCATATGTCAAAGAGCATTTGTTACCACGACTTCACGGATTTGAATTGATGATGGCAAGTTATACAATTGCTCATCTGAAGCTCGGAATGACGCTTGTTGATAGTGGTGTTACAAAACTTAGTGAACGAATTGGTGTATATCTTACGAACACGCTCGAAGAACCCAAAGATTATGCGAATCAGCATACATTATTTGGATTTATGGATGCAATCGCAGAAGAGTCTAAAAATGCATCTCGAATTAAGACTGAGCATCCTGTGATGTGTGTGATTGGGAATCCTCCTTATAGTGGTGAATCAATGAATAAAGATTATACAGATAATAATGTATACAAAGTAGAGCCGGGTGGCAAAAGCAAATTAAAAGAAAAAAACAGTAAGTGGATTAATGATGATTATGTAAAATTTATTCGTTTTGCAGAAAGTTTAATAGAAAAGAATACTGAGGGGATTATCGGAATGATTACGGCTCATGGATATATTGATAATCCAACCTTTAGAGGAATGAGGTGGCATCTTCGAAAAACTTTTGACAAAATTTATGTGATTGATTTACATGGGAACTCTAGGAAAAAAGAAAAGGCACCAGATGGAAGTAAAGATGAAAATGTGTTTGATATTATGACAGGAGTTTCAATTATTTTTGGAATAAAAAATAATACGAAGACTTCTGAACTTGCAGATGTCTACAAATTTGATTTATCGGGTTTAAGAAAAAATAAATTTGAAGAAATTGATTCTTTGGAAATGAAATCAATTAATTGGATAGAATTACCCTTAAATACAGACTTATGGGTTAAGGAAGGAAAGGGTAAAGTAGAATATGTAAAAGGATTTTCTGTTGCAGAAATTTTTGATCTAAAAAACTCAGGAGTTGTAACAAAAAGAGATAAATTGAATATTCATTTTTACAAAGAAGATGTAAAGACGATGTTATCAGATTTAATAAATCAGGAAGAGAATTTTTGTAGAAATAAGTATTTAATTCCGGCAGACGTAAGAGATTGGAATTTTGATTTGGCAAAAAAAGATATTTTAGAAACAGGGGCAAGTGAAAACTTAATAAAAGAAATAAATTATAGACCTTTCGATAGAAGATTTTTTTATTACACAGGAAAATCAAAAGGTGTTGTTGGTTGGCCAGTTTCCATTATTTCAAAACATCTTTTGTATAAAGATAACATTGGTTTAATGGTAAATAAAAAAATTGAAGTAGGCGATTTTGCACACACTCTTTTAATAAAAGGAATAACTGAAAGTCATGCTGTGTCAATGAAAGAAATTAATTATATTTTCCCCCTTTATCTCTACGAACAAGATTCAAAAATCCCAAATCTCAATAAAGAAATCTGGAACAAAATAAATGAAGTTGTGGGTGACACTATGCCGGAAAATATTTTAGATTACATCTATGCAGTTCTACACTCACCAACATATCGAGATAAGTTTAAGGAATTCCTTAAAATAGATTTCCCGAGAGTTCCATATCCTGAGACTAAGGAAGTGTTTTGGAAGCTGGTTACTATGGGGGAGAAATTAAGAAAATTACATCTTATGGAAGATCCAGAAGTTAATAATTTTGATACTACATTCTCAGTGGCAGGTTCTGATGAGGTAGAGAAAATTAAGTACCAAGATAGTAATGTATATATTAATGCGGAGCAATATTTTGGTAATGTTCCAGAAATTGCATGGAATTTTTATATCGGCGGATACCAGCCAGCTCAAAAATATCTTAAAGATAGAAAAGGGAGAAAACTTACGAGTGATGAGATTGAACACTATCAAAAGATAATCAAAGTGCTGGTTGAAACAGATAAGCTGATGAAGGATATTGATAATTTAAAATAAAATATTTCTAAAATCTATTTTTGACTTTTGGCACTGATTTCATATAATAAGATTACGAATTTGGGATTACCCACATAAAAGCCGCCAAAAGCGGCTTTTAGGATTTTAGGACGATAAAATATAAATAAATTTTCTCTTTGACTAAATTACTTCTTTTGTTAATATTACTATACACAGTTGGGGTAACCCATTTTACAAAAATCGCCGGATGGCGATTTTTGTGTCAGAGGATAATATTTACATATTTCAGTATAGTTTGCTTTTTTTATTTTTTTTTGTTATTTTTATTTTGAGAGCTCTCTAATTGCAAGAAAGAAATTCGATTACCCCTGAAAAGGAAGGTAAGAGCCCAAACCATCTTCTATGCTTTTGCAAAAGCTATCGGATGGGGTTGTAGGACTGCGCTGTGATACTTTGTAGGTGAGGTAATGCTCATGATTTGGACTTCTATCTCATTGGCACCCTCATTAATTTGAACAAAATTCCCTGTTCATAAAACACAATAATCTAGCAGTATCCTGAGTAGGTATTTATACCGAATCTGTGTGTAGATAAGTAAACCCGTTAAGACACTGTTGAAAAGGGTCAGTCGGACTTCGGTTCGATACATCTCCCGTGAGGGAACTCCGAAAGGAGAAACACATAAGGCTAAAGCTGAATTGCTGGATTTGCAAACCAGCATCGAGAGTTCTTGGGTAAAGGCCCTGCGTTTGGCAACAAACGCAGGGCCGCTTTTTTATACTAGATTTTGAAGCTACAGCCCCAAATGTGTATACGCCTTCTCAGTCACAGTTCGTCCACGAGGTGTTCGCTCCAATAATCCGAGTTGAATAAGGTAGGGTTCATGAAATTCTTCGATAGTTCCTATTTCTTCAGAGAGAGAGACTGCAAGTGTGCTTGAGCCGACAGGGCCTCCTTTATATTTTTCGATAATGGTCTTTAAGATATCTCGATCAGACTTCATAAGTCCAAGCGAATCAATATCAAGCATC
>JAULZV010000003.1:0-9553 GCA_032117135.1 Minisyncoccota bacterium | reverse complement strand
GAGATACAAGACATTTTATAGGTTTTAGGACCTGTTCAAGTTCATTGTTTCAATTTTATGGTCATCAATTTTATCCAAACGGTAAAAAAGTGATACCAATAGAGATAAATACAATTCTGACACCACTAGCATTGGCGATTTGGTTTATGGATGATGGATCCCGAAAATCAAACAAACACAAAACCTACAACATACACACGCTCGGTTACTCAAAAGAGGATCTTGCAAGAGTTATTGTAGTGATTAAAAATTTGTTCGATATAGAGGCAACACTTCATTCTCAAAAAAGTATCTATTGGAGAATCTATATTCCTTCAGTTTCTGCAAAGAAATTCAAAGATGTAATACATCCGTTTGTGATACAAATTAATTCCATGCATGCTAAATTAAGATAACAACATGCCCAAAAAGTAACGGAGGGGTCTATTAAGGTCCTCTAGGCGCGAATGGAAACCGTGCCGATAGTGTAATGGCAAAAGAGGGCCTGACTGTAAGACGTACAAGTCAAGCAGACACGAAAGTGGAGCATAGTGAACCGAGAGTTACCATTAGATGGTGCTCGAGATTATCGAATAAAAGTTACTCTGGGGATAACAGGCTGGTACTGCCTAAGAGTCCAAATCGACGGCAGTGTTCGGCACCTCGATGTCGGCTCATCTTATCCTGGGGCTGGAGAAGGTCCCAAGGGTTTGGCTGTTCGCCAATTAAAAAGGTACGCGAGCTGGGTTCAGACCGTTGAGAATCGAAAACATACGAAAGTATGCGTTTGGGTTTTGAACAGTCTGAACCCGTGACATCAAGGCGAGACAAACAAAGACACGGCGGCTATAACAAGCAGTTGTTATTTGACAAGTTAACTATATCGGTAAAACCCTACCAATCATAACGTTCTGAGTAAGAACCGGATTAGAGGGCAATACCGAGGGAACCGCACGAAGCAATTCAAACGGACCCGTAGAGACTACACGTTAACCATTGTGGGATGAACTCCATAATGAAGATATAGTCCAATCCACGCAGTAATGCGTGATAAAGAATCATGATCTATTCAAACGCGGATCATGAGGATGTAGATGCGTGAGACAGGTTGGTCTCCTATCTATTGCGGGCGTTGATTCTTGAGAAGAGCTCTCCTCAGTACGAGAGGACCGGGAGGGACTGACCTCTGGTGTACCGGCTGTCATGCCAATGGCATCGCCGGGTAGCTATGTCGGGAACGGATAACCGCTGAAAGCATCTAAGCGGGAAGCCGACTTTAAGATTAGGAATCGATTGAGGACCCTGAGAGATGATCAGGTAGATAGGTGTTACGTGTAAGCGCAGCAATGTGTTTAGCGGAGACATACTAATTATCCGATCCTATTAGGAAATCTGATAATCACCTTTAGCTTTCTTTACGCTTTTTAGCTAACTTTTTGATATTTTATTTACATATTCACAGTCACAGAAGATCGAACCTTCTGTCTTGGTGATTCGGCGGCGGGGGTACACCCGATCTCATTCCGAACTCGGAAGTTAAGCCTGCCTGCACCGATGGTAGTCCTTATGGGCGAGAGTAGGTCGTCGCCAAGACAGAAGGTTCGATTCAATGAAACGAACTCAAAAAACACACACAGTAATGCGTGTGTTTTTTGTTATATTCGTTCATATATGCGCAGGCTCACATCTCTGGTATGATGGATGCATGTCTTGGGGAACAAAACGACGAAATACAGTCTTGTTTATTATTTTTATACTTGTATGTATTCCTATTGCCGCGATTGGTTTTGTGCTTTTTTATAAGGCTCCGACATGTACCGATGGCAAACTCAATGGGGACGAGGTAGGGGTTGATTGTGGAGGTTCTTGCCAGTTGGTATGTACTACTCAGGCATATGACCCTGTGGCGTTGTGGGAGCGCTATTTTAGGGTAGATAATGGGGTGTACAATGTCTTGAGTTATGTCGAAAACCCTAATCCAGCAGTCGAGATTACGCAAGCTCGATATGTGTTCAAACTCTATAATGAAGATAATGTATTAATTGCCGAACGAGAAGGCAACATAACTCTTGCTCCTAAGTCAGTGATGCCTATTATTGAGACAGGTATATCTACTGCTCTTCAAGTCCCTACACGAGTATCTTTTGAGTTTTTGGATGAGTTTGTATTTGAAAAAAAAGATCCAAGCGATGCTATTGTTGTTCTTAAAGATGAGTATATTGAAAACGAAAACACAAACCCTCGTATTCGAGCCATTATTCAAAATCTCTCACTACAGTATCTCCAAGATATCGAAGTTATTGTGATTGTGTATGATGTTTTTGATAATGTGCTCAGTACTTCGAGTACGTATGTACCACGACTCGGTCCTGAAGAGTCTTCGGATATTGTATTTACTTGGCCCAATCCGTTTACTGAGGATGTGGTTCGTATTGAACTGATTCCGGTATATGATTTTAATTAAACAGATATTTAGCAAAATACCTTCCGTAGATTGGGTGTTGCTTGGAGCAATTATTCCAATTATATTGGCAGGACTTGTGACGATGAATTCCTTTTCAGGATCAAATATTTTCTTTGATCGACAAGTGGTGTGGGTGGGAATTTCGTTAATCGTATTCTTTTTTTTCAGTACGATTGATTTTAAATTTCTTCGAAAAACAGGAACGGTCTTTGCTGCGTATGTTGCCATTACAGTGACCCTTATATCACTTTTTGTGTTAGCTACTGCCACCAAAGGAGCGCAAGGGTGGTTTAATTTTGGTTTTTTTGCGGTGCAACCATCTGAGTTTGCAAAGCTTGTTCTAATACTTCTTTTGGCAAAATATTTTTCAAGACGACATATTGAAATTAGGAATTTTAAACATATTCTTGTGTCGGGAGCATATGCAGGTGTAATGTTTGTACTTGTTGCGTTGCAGCCGGACTTCGGATCGGCACTGATTATATTTTCAATATGGTTTGGAATGGTGCTTGTATCAGGTATCTCCAAAAAACATCTCCTGGTTGTGTTTACACTTGTTGCCTTGGTTGTTGGGTTTTTATGGAACTTTGTCTTTTATGAGTATCAAAAACAGCGTATTATGACGTTTATTCATCCAATGCAAGATATTCGAGGGGCAGGGTATAATGCCTATCAATCGACCATTACCGTTGGGTCAGGACAGATTTTGGGCAAAGGGCTAGGGTATGGAACGCAATCTCGACTCAAATTCTTGCCCGAATATCAAACCGACTTTATATTTGCGGCCTACGCCGAAGAGTGGGGGTTTGTTGGGGTGCTGATTCTGTTGTTTTTGTATGCGGTGGTATTGTGGCGCATATTGGCGACAGCAATGAACGGAGCAACTAATTTTGAGATTTTGTTTGGCGCAGGTGTCACTATTATGTTCGTCGCTCATCTTATTGTGCATATTGGCATGAACATTGGTGTTATGCCTGTAACTGGAATTACTATTCCATTTATGAGTTATGGTGGTTCACACATGCTTGTGACCTTTATGGCGCTTGGTATTTTGATGTCTATGCGCAGATACTCAAGTTCGGTTCATAAGGATTTGATGAAGAATGAGTTTTTGGGGGTGTAGCTTGATTTGACATGAAGGTATGATACGTTAGTTATATTCAAAAGCCAATATGCATCTCACTTCAAAAAAAGAATCGTTTCTGCTCATGATCGGTGACTTTGTGATTCTCTATATTTCACTGTGGCTTGTATTATTTTTGAGATATCAATCCATGCCTACTTCAGAAATTATTGATTTGCACCTGGCACCATTTACTCTGCTGTTCTGTGTCTGGGTGACAGTGTTTTTTATTGCTGGTTTGTATGAAAAAAGATTCGATCTTTCAAATGCATTAAGTGCATTTCTTATTTCAAAAATCCAAATCATAAACTCTATAATTGCTGTACTTTTTTTCTACTTCATTCCTTTGATGAGTATCACACCTCGACTTAATTTGTTTTTATATATATTCGTTTCAATCCCACTTCTTGCACTTTGGAGATATTACAGTTTTGCCATTTATTCAAAAAAACAAATTCTTGCATGCATGATTGCTGGGACTGAAGATGCAAAATTACTTTCTGACGTAACAAAAAGAGTATCCACTTTTAAGATTGCACAATTTCTTAATCTCGATTCTAAGACAGATGATACTGCCTCATTTATTGAGTATGTTAAGCGTGAAAAAATAAAATACCTCATTTTGGATAGTCGAGATGAGCGGATAGCACCCTTTTTACCAGCCTTGTATGATCTTGTATTTTTCGGTGTTCAATTTGTTGAGGTGGGGGATATATACGAATCATTCTATGGCAAGATATCTCTTCAGCTAGTTAAATATGGGTGGTTTTTGGAACATGTGAAATCAAAACCACACGAACTGTACGATCTTTTTAAGCGCATAATGGATATCTGTATTTCAATAGGACTTCTTATTTTAACTCTGCCCATATACGTTCTTGTCTTTATTGCTATTAAAATAGACGATAAAGGACCGGTACTATATCGAGATGTTCGGGTAGGAAAGGATAATAAAAAAATAACAATACTTAAATTTAGAAGTATGACCGTCGAAATTATTCCAGAGATTGGCAAAAAGCGTGAAACTAGAGTCGGAAAATTTATGCGTAAGACTCGAATCGATGAATTACCTCAACTCATCAATGTATTAAAAGGGGAGCTGAGTTTAATTGGTCCTCGACCAGAACAACCAGAAATCGTCAAACAGTATATACAATCCATTCCATTCTATGGTGTGCGACATCTCATTACTCCAGGATTGTCGGGGTGGGCACAGATATATCATGAATTTCATCCTCATCATACTGTTGATGTTGATGCCACTAAAGAGAAATTATCCTACGATCTGTATTATATAAAAAATAGGTCAATACTTCTTGATATTATGATTGCACTCAAAACTTTAAAAACAATTTTTTTGAGTAAAGGTAGATAAATACTATATTTGGTGTGCCCCTGGTCGCATTTTCTCAAAAATCGTATATAATTCGACTCTATGAAAACATACAGAATATGGGCTGCGGCAGTGCTACTTATAGGAGTTTTACTCGGGTATTTTGTATATTCGACCGAAACTGATCCTGAGTCGCGTTTTAAGTTCAAATATGGACTTGATCTTAATGGTGGTACACATCTTGTCTATCGAGCCAATGTGACTGGTCTTGATCCGTCTCAAATTGATACCTCGATGGATGTCTTGAGGCAAACTATCGAGAAGCGAGTCAATCTCTTTGGTGTTTCAGAGCCTCTTGTACAAGTTGAGACAGGAAGTAGTTTTGCAAGTGAAGAGGACAAATATCGACTTATTGTTGAACTTGCAGGAGTGACCGATACTCAAGAAGCCATCGATTCAATAGGACAGACTCCTCTTCTTGAGTTTAGACTGCTTAAGCCAGACTTTGATTTTTCTTCAATCCAAAATCAGCTCATTACCGCATCTTCGACTCCTGAAGATTTGTCGGCAATTTTGCTTGAAGCATATCAGCCACCAGTTCTCACAGGAGGTAATCTTGAGCGTGCAAGTCTTGTGTTTGATCAGGTATCACGTCAGTCTATTGTAAGTCTTGAATTCGATTCTCAAGGAGACAAAATCTTTGAACAGGTGACGGGGGATAATATTGGCAAAGAATTAGCGATATTTTTGGATGGACAACTGATCTCAAGTCCTATAATTCAACAAAAAATCTCAGGTGGATCAGCTCAAATTAACGGAGATTTTAGTGCAATTGAAGCGCGGGATTTGGTTAATAATCTTAACTTCGGAGCGCTCCCTGTTCCAATCGAACTTATCAGTACTCAAACTATTGGAGCAACTCTTGGGCAACAAACGCTCGTACTCGGGGCGCAAGCAATGCTCATTTCGCTTTCGGTCATTATTGTATTTATGATCATGTTTTATCGATTGCCTGGAGTGGTGGCAGGTGTGTCGCTTGTGATTTATTTGGTTGCAATGCTTAGTCTTTTTAAATTGATTCCTGTTGTACTTACTGCTGCTGGGATTGCTGGCTTTATCTTGTCACTTGGAATGGCGGTAGATGCTAATGTCTTGATTTTTGAACGTGTCAAAGAAGAGCTTGATAAACAAAAAGCCCTCGCACAAGCTATTCAAGACGGTTTTGATCGAGCGTGGACTTCTATTAGGGATGGTAATATAACGAGTATTTTGGCTGCTGTTATCTTGTACTGGTTCTCGGATGTGTCTTTGGTCAAAGGCTTTGCTCTTGTGTTTGGTCTGGGTGTGATCCTTTCAATGATGAGTGCAATCTTTGTTTCAAAAACACTCTTGCTCGGTATTTCTCAGGAAAAACTTGGACCTATGGGCCGATTTTTGTACTCAAAAGGACTTACTAATATTAAGAAATAATCTATGTTTATTCTCACTTACAAAAAAATATTTCTCAGCATTGCACTCCTTATCACGCTCGCATCCATTACTTCTCTTGCGCTTTTCAAACTCAATTTTGGGATTGAATATACCGGTGGATCTGTACTTGAATTCAGAACCGATCCAGTACTGGAAGATCGGGTGATCCATGAGAGACTTTCGGCAGTATTCACCGACTCGTACTCACTGCGTATGAGTGATGGTACCTTTATCATGAGAACTCGCACATTGACCGAAGAAGAAAAAGAAAATGTGATTATGTTGATCTCAAGCGGTGCCCCTGAAACAATTCAAGTAGAACGATTCAATACTATTGGTCCAACATTAGGAAACGAGCTCAAAACTAAGGCATTGATGGCACTTCTTTTGGTTGTTGTGACTATTGCACTCTTTATTGCATATGCGTTTAGGCATGTTTCAGAACCAGTTTCTTCATGGAAATATGGACTGATAACAATGATGTCTTTAGTGTTTGATGTATTGGTTACACTTGGAACTTTTGCCTATTTGGGACATAGTATGGGTCTTGAGGTAGATTCTCTGTTTCTGACTGCGCTTCTTGTGATTCTTGGATATTCTATTAACGATACTATTGTAGTGTTTGATCGAGTGAGAGAGAACCTTGTTACTGTGCCACCAGAGGATCGTCATGAGCAATTTGACGAGATTGTGGGAACTAGTCTTAATCAAGCCTTTGTCCGCTCAATTAACACTACTTTGACGACGTTGTTGGCTCTTATTGTGATTTTTGTCATGACGCCCTCGAGTATCCATAATTTCTCCCTTGCGCTTATTATCGGAGTATCTTCAGGGGCCTATTCATCGCTCTTTGTTGCAGCACCTCTTTTGACCTATTTTAATAGGCCGAAAAATAAAGAAGAATAGAGGGAATAAGGGGTCAGACACCCAAAAAAGCAAAAAAGTGTGGTCAAATTTATACCACACTTTTTTGCTTTTTTGGGTGTCTGACCCCATGCTCAACATACAGGGTAAAAAGCGCTTGACTTATTCATTGAAAAAACTATAATAGCAATCACTCTCCTAAGTGGGAGAGAATGTCCTTCAAATCAAAATAGTTTGTGTAAGAAAAATAATTACAATGTTAATTTCCTTTTTCTTGTTCCGTTTATTTAGAATCAATGATGCAAATCAAAGATTTACTTTAAGAGTTTGATCCTAGCTCAGGATGAACGCTGGCGACATGGATAAGGCATGCAAGTCGAACGAGGCCTAGAGCCGAGTGGCAGACGAGGTAGTAACATGTGGGAACTTGCCCTAAAGTCAGGAATAATTCGTCGAAAGGCGAACTAATACTTGATAGTCCTGCTGCTTAATCGCAGTAAGGTAAAGCGTATGCGCTTTAGGAGAGGCCCGCACAGTATCAGTTAGTTGGTGAGGTAATGGCTCACCAAGACTATGACGCTTAGGGGAGCTGAGAGGCTGACCCCCACCGATGGAACTGAGATACGGTCCATACACCTACGGGTGGCCGCAGTCGAGAATCTTCCACAATGGGCGCAAGCCTGATGGAGCGATGTCGCGTGATTGATGAAGTGTTTCGGCATGTAAAGATCTTTTCTAGAGGAGGAAGTTTATTGACGTTACTCTAGGAATAAGGGGTTGCTAAACTCGTGCCAGCAGCAGCGGTAATACGAGTGCCCCAAGCGTTATCCGGAATTATTGGGCGTAAAGGGTCCGCAGGCGGTCTTATTAGTCTAGTGTGAAATCTCCCGGCTTAACTGGGAAAACGCATTGGAAACGGTAGGACTTGAGGATGTGAGAGGTATGTGGAACTCATGGTGTAGGGGTGAAATCCGTTGATATCATGGGGAACACCAAATGCGAAGGCAACATACTGGCACATTCCTGACGCTCAGGGACGAAAGCATGGGTAGCGAATGGGATTAGATACCCCAGTAGTCCATGCCCTAAACGATCTTGACTTGCTTTTTGGAGTATCGACCCTCCAAGAGGCGAAGCTAACGCGTTAAGTCAAGCGCCTGGGTAGTACGATCGCAAGATTAAAACTCAAAGGAATAGACGGGGACTTGCACAAGCGGTGGATCATGTGGCTTAATTCGTCGATAAACGAAGAACCTTACCAAGGCTAGATATCTATGCGAAAGGCTATGGAAACATAGTCCCTCTTCGGACGCATAGACAGGTGATGCATGGCCGTCGTCAGTTCGTGGTTTGAATTGTTCCCTTAAGTGGGGTAACGAACGCAACCCTCGTCGTGTGTTACAAGTGTCACACGAGACTGCCCCCGCCTCAACTTTTAAATTTTCCACAAAAATCGCGATTGAATTGTCTTGTGAATTCGAAGTAGTACTTCTACATCTTATTCACTTCAACAATTCACTCACCGATTTTTGGAGAAAAATTTTGAAAAGTTGCTTTCAGAAATGAACGCAACCGATCAAGATAGTTTGAAATGTGAGGCGGGGGAGGAAGGCGAGGATGACGCCAGGTCAGCATGTCCCTTGATGCCTTGGGCTGCACACGTGATACAATGCCTATAACAACGAGACGCAAGACCGCAAGGTGGAGCAAATCTTTATAAAAATAGGCTCAGTTCGGATTGAGGTCTGCAACTCGACCTCATGAAGTTGGAATCGCTAGTAATCGCAGGTCAGCTATACTGCGGTGAATACGTTCTCAAGTCTTGTACTCACCGCCCGTCAAGTCAAGGGAGCTGGGAGCACCCGATGTCTCATTTTATATGGGATTAAGGTGAATTCAGTAACAGGGACTAAGTCGTAACAAGGCACGGGTAGCGGAAGCTGTTCGTGGATTATTTCAAATGAAAATCGTTTGTATTCCTGGCTTTGCCAGGTGTACAAATTCCGAGTCGATTTCTGTGCCTCAATTGAGCACAGAAAAACAATGGTATTCTGTTTCAAAAGTATACCTATACAGTAGGAAAGACTATACTTAAACGGGACAAGAAAAAGGACATTAACATATTTTGATTATACAAACGGCACAAGGCTCACTCCTAAAAGGGGGTGAGCCTTTTGTTTTGTGTGGATAACTCTTAATAGCTCATAATTAAATGTCAGTGAACTAACTCTTCTGTTAGCTGTCGGTTTAATCTCAGTATAGCATATTTCTCCTTCATCAATTCTTGGTGCAAATACTTCGGATTAAGCATTTCATGTTC
>JAULZV010000002.1:0-4053 GCA_032117135.1 Minisyncoccota bacterium | reverse complement strand
CTTCTGTATTTTGCAGGACAAACTATGTGGTATATAAGAAGTGATACATTGTGTGCCTTTCGTATGTGTTCCATTGGTTCATACTAGCATGTACGATGCAGAGCATCGAGGAATTCTTTTTGATTAAGAGATAGTGTGTTTGGTGATTGGAGGAGGGGTATTAAAATAATCCTTTATCTATTGATATATATAAATTTATGTGTTATAGTTTTTAAGAATTTTAGATTACAACAACGCACAACAAAAAAAGAAAACCAAGATAATGTACGATCCATATACTGAATTCGCTAAGCACGTTTTGCCCAATGGTCTCGAAGTCCACTCTGTATTCTGGGATCGTCCCTGGATCAAAATGGAAATTGTCGTTCACAGCGGCGGAAGAGAAGATCCTGTAGTAATGCCAGGACTCGCCCACTTCGTGGAGCATATGGTCAGCCAGAACATTCCTAATCGGGAGTTCGACCAGACAAAGGAGTTCTTTGAAACTTGTGGTGGTCGAGCAGGATTTGGTAGCACAGGATACCTCTCAACTCGATACAATTTTATGGTTCCTGCTGTCTCAGATATTTTTCGTGAAGCCCTTACAATTTTTGGATCAATGCTCCTCGGGGCTCGAATCGAAAAGGATGTAGAGCGTGAGCGCAAAGTAATCCATCGTGAGTTCAATGATCGATATCCATTTCTCGAAAAATTGGAGTGGGACATGGGTATCCGCAAGGCTCTGTTCAGAGGACATCGACTTGAAACGTGGAATCGACCACTTGGTCGACCAGAAGGATTTCTTTTGGCAACGGAAGCTGACCTGCAAGGTTTCTACGACAAGCACTATGTTCCTGCAAACATCAGTCTGGTGATCATCGGTGGCCTTAAAACCGAAGAAGTGATCGCTGAACTAGAAAAGAGTCCGTTTGGAATGCAAAAAAGTGGCACAAGGAGTCAAATCCCGCAGCCATTTGGATTGCTTCCGATTCCTGCCGAACAGACAAAGACTGTGAAGCTTTCTGACCATGTCAACTTCAAGGTTGACCAGACGGAATACAAAGCGACATGGGCTTTTCCTTCAGACTTCCACTGGCAAGCACGCAGGGTCTTTGATTCGGTGCTCGAAAAGATTCTGTTCGATGAAATCCGTGAAAAACGAAGTCTCGCCTACAGCATCGGTACCGACTACACGGACTTTCAGGACGTGTATGAGTATGAGATCGAAGGCAGAATCAGTCCTGAGGCCACTCCTTACATTGATGAACTTGTTCGGGAATGCATCGAGATGGTTCCACTACGACAAGATCTGTTCGAACGCAAGATCAAATCACTCAAACAAAGATGCTCAATGATCGATCTCGCAGGGCAAGGCCTTGCTAGTAACTCTGCAAGTGATTTGGTTTCAGATCATCGAATCATTCCGATGCAAGAAGTATGGGATGGCTTGCACAAAGTCACGTTCGAGCAAATGACTGAGGTCGCGGCACTCCTCAGTTCTGAGCGACAATACACTTTCATTACTTGTCCTTGAAAGACAGTTGATGAAGCCGAGACCGCTGAGCCTAAAAACTCAGCGGTCTTTTTACTATATTTAAGACACTCAATCAAGGTCATACTTTTATAAAACTAGACAATCAATTCGAGTCAAATCAATTATAGACACTCTCATTAAGAGACAATATCGGTTTTTTGATATTTTTCTCGTCATACATTACTTCTGCAACATTTACCCACAAAAGATTCTGTTTTATTTGCTCATGTGTATGTTTTTCATAATATATACGTTTTAGAGTATTGCAACGATAAATTTTGTTTGTACCTACTTTAATAAAAGCAGAATCTGTTTCTTTTATCTTTATTGAATAATCAAGTTGTATTGGAGCACTAATGCTCCCTCGTAGTTGTGTTGCCGTAGTGCGAAGGTTTAGTTTAAGTGGAAATGAATACGTGTTTTTGACTTTCAAGTCGATAAGATTAAAAAATACTGTTGCGCCGGAAGCAAATGGTATCGTTCTGCCACTGTCTGGGAACACATCTTTTGAATGATGTTTTCTCTCTACAAAATAGCATTCAGTACAAGCAAACATATAAGCAATTAAATTAGATAACTGACATAAACCACCACCTATGTCCTCTTTTAATTGTCCTCCAGAAAGAACTAGTCCTTTTTTAAATCCTTTCTTCACAGTAGGTCTGCCAACATGTTTCCAAAATGAAAAAACTGTACCCGGTGGAATAATAATTCCATTTAAATGCTTTATGGCAATATTAATATTTTCGATTTTTCCTTCATCTAATTCTCTCGCATTAAATTTCCTAAAAAGTGGCGATGAATGTTCTATGAGATTAAATTGAGTACCTATGGTTTGTTTTTTAAAATTAAAAATAGGATTGAGATTATATCGCAACGATCTCAGTAGTATTTTTGTTTCCAAAATAACAGGAAGTAGTACAGGATATTGTCGCGTAAGTGCTACCCTATTATTTGTTCCCATTTTTTTGATTTGTTGATTATAGATATTCATGCTCTATGTATGATTGAATCATACCAGATATTAATTTAGAATGAGTGTCTTATGTTGGGGGGGGATACCTTCCACATCATTGATGGTACTAAAAGAAAACAGTTTACCATATATCGTATTTAATTGATTCACAAAATGCTTCAATTTTATTTGACATAATTCAAATATAATTGTAATGTATTTCTGAATCGTTTTTCACAACTCAACCCCACCAACACTCAATAAATGCAACCGAAACCTTTACCTATTTTGGAAAAACTCCTTCAACTTTGGGAGGATTACATGCTTTTCCGAGGAGTAGTTAAAATACTCCACGAAAACTACGCTCAGTATCCTGCACGGGAATCTGAACCATACCCTCAAAATGATGCAGCAACACACTATCGTGGATTCCGAAGCTATTTACAGAACGCATTCACAAAGGAATCATGCTTCGACAAAGCACGCTTCATCAGTAGAGACCCCGAAGATGGTAATGCGGACTCGATGAATGTTATTGCCTCCACGATGTTTTCGTGGGTCAAGAATTCTCGTCGTGTCTTCAGCCTCGCTCCAGACTTACAATTACTCCTCGACGCAACTTCAATTGAAGGTATTACTTGGGGAGATATCCGTCTTCCTTTTGAAACCTTCCTAGTTGAGCTTGCTATTCCATTTGAAAATGATCAAGGAGAGCTCATGCATTACGCCCTCATTGATTCTGTGGAAGATGAAAGTGGTGAGAACAAAATTATTTCTTTACTGACACTTCATGATTCTCTTTTGACGCATGAAGCAATCAGCCTGAAGGAAAAATCAAACCTCGCCAAGTTCATCAGGCAGAAAAACTGGCCCAAGCTCATACTAACAATTGAAACGATTTATCAGCGAATGCGTGGCATGAAGCTTTGGGGGTCAAGTCTGATTACTAAAGTTCTGACCAAAGACACTCCTGTCGATGAATCTTTTGCGGCAAACGAAGCGTCCCTTCCGTGGGACTTTGCAGCATTGAGAGTCGTCGTTGGTATGTGTATGTACATGAAGACACTTCCGTCTTCATCACCTCACATATCAGCGTGGCACCCACTACCAAAAACACCTACCATTCGAGGCAACTCGGTGAGTAATGGAGCGAGCATTTGTTCTGTTGATAGCTCATTCAAACTTACCAACGAAGAGAAAGTTGCGTTTGCAAATCCTGCAAACAAACCGACTCCAACATTTGGCGAGAAGTGTTGTCATTTCAGAAGAGGTACTTGGTGCAGACCGAGTGGAAGTGACCTCAATGCAGAAAAAACAATCTGGAGGAGACCAACAATTGTTCGAAAGGACAAGTTGCTTCCAGGTGAACTCCCTAAAGGTGCCGAAAGTATTCTGTTTGGGAGTTGATATATGAGGCTCAAATCCTCATCACATAGCCGATTCGATTTTTATCGAGTCGGCTGTTTTTAATTTAAAAGAGTTGTAAGTCCAATTCTATATACATCGTTTTTAATCACTTCTCTTTCTTCTTTTTGCAATACATGAGATTCGTCACCTACTGTTTGTCCTTTTGAAAGGTACCCCT
>JAULZV010000001.1:0-19750 GCA_032117135.1 Minisyncoccota bacterium | reverse complement strand
GATACAAAACTACGTACAAAAGCAAGGTATTAAAGACTACGCCCAATTACACACTCAAGAACTCACGCTCTTCGACCAACTTTAAACGAAGTTATACCTCGTATGCTCTGCATCGAGGTTGTTGATTCACTCTTTCTTTTCCTTCTACTGATGATTTACATGGAAAAGTTGAATATCAAGAAATACATGACAAAAAAGAGGTCTTTAAGCAAAACCTGTATTATGTAAATTTTTCTCATAAATATGCTTATGCGCCAAATAACGATTTCTTTTTAGACTTAATCGCCTTTGAAAATAGAAAAAAAGTAAAATAAAGGGTTACTTTAATTATAATTTCCGCATTTTCTTGACTTCTATTTTCATCTTTCTTTACATTGCAAGTCTGACAAGGCACCCCCTAAACCTCCCACAATCATGTTATTATTCCCTCATGCCCACCCTCAAAACCAAAACCCTAAACTACATAAAACAACACAAAACCCCATTTGTAATTCTTGGCCTTGGATGCGTTCTTGCTCTCTTTTATGTTACAGACGTTTCGAGCATCTCCGACTCACCATACCAAGACTGCAATGTCATCGGTATCGAACTTCGAGGGGAGTTATATACCTATGTTCCACTTGATTACGAAGGAGATATTTTAGCAGGATATGAAGACACCACAACAAGTGAAGATGTCATGATGGCGTTGAGTGATGCTCAGTATATTGATTCAATCAAAGGAGTCATTATTGAAGTAGATTCGTATGGTGGATCACCTGCAGCTGCAGAAGAAATATCAAACTATATAGCATCCTTGGATAAACCAGTTGTCTCATTTATACGAGGAGCTGGTGCATCAGCTGCATATTGGTCAATTATTCCTTCTGAGTATATTTTTGCTCTTAAAAACTCAGATGTTGGAGGGATAGGTGTCACTCAATCATATCTGGACAACGTGGCCAAGAATCAACAAGAAGGATATTCATATGTGCAGTTAAGCACAGGAAAATTCAAAGATGCCGGAAGTCCTGATCGATCCATTACGCAAGAAGAGAAAAATCTATTTATGAGAGATCTAGAAATCATTCATAAAAACTTTATCCAAACAGTCTCTGATGCTCGAAATCTTTCAATCGAAAAAGTTCAAGCAATCGCAGACGGTTCGACCGTACTCGGTGAACAAGCCAAGGAACTCGGTCTCATAGATGAAATAGGAGATTATACAGCTGCAACAGATTATTTGGGGCAATTAATAGGCGAGGAGGCGAGTGTGTGTTGGTAGGGGGTTTAAGAGGTTTAATTTTTAAAAATGATTAATTTACCAACTGATATAAAAAAGTTCGGGTTTGTCGAACGAGAAAAGAAGAGGGGAAAGTTTCTAAAAAATAAATGTGGTCGAGATTTTTTGTATTACGCGTTACATTATTTTTATCCGGAAGATTTTAATCCAAAAAATAATAATCCAGAAGAAATTGATAAGAAAAAATTATTTGGTTTATCTATATCAGCTATTTTTGCTTGGACGCAACTTCAATTTGTGTATGTGCCAAAACTTTTAAAATCAAGATACTTATCTTTAAAAATTAATAATAAAAAAATTAATTCATTCATAGACTTCTTTGTGGCTATTATTTTCTCTCGAATCACATATGGAGACGCAGTAGCAAAAATAGAACAAAAGATAAGAGAGGGAAAAGTAATCGGGCTTGATATCGCTATGGCTTTTGAGGGTCTTTTGGATCATGTATTTTTTGTGTATGGATTTGATGAAAATTTTTATTATGTATGTGATACGAGGAAAGTTCCGCTTATACAATATGAAAAGGTGTCAAAAGATGATGATGTGTATTATATGAAAATATCAAAAGAAGAGGTAAAAAAGCGTTGGAAGAAATTTAGTAGAGTATGGGAAATAGAAAGATTTACTGAGTAATACATTTGTTTTTTTGGTATAATCACCACATGAGGGGTGCCTTCCAAGTTAAATCTGAAATTTTATGAGATTAAACGCTATTAACACCAAGAAAGAGAATTTTATAAAGAAGCTTGATGAGCTTATTCCTTTAATTAAAAATTATAAATCAGGTGATTTCAACGAATTGAGTAGAATCTGCATTCATTTGAATGCTATTAGAGAGTATGCTCAAAGTAGTATTTATACAGATGCAAGACGAATATTAAGTCATTTCGAGGAATTTATTGAATATCTTGAAAATACGTACAATAAAAGAATCTTTCTTATCTTAAAAGAAAAAGAGGTATATTCATATACACCAAATGCAATTATAAAGTTTCTAAGGGGGGAGGGAGAAATACACGGGGACTCAGATTTAGATAAGGAAAAGAGAATTGTTTTACATAACTTCATTTTTGAAGAGAGTGCGACCATTTATCCTGAAATTGAATTTGCGATCACTTACAATTTCATTATTTATCCTGGTGTAAAGTCTTCTAATGGCAATGGTGATTCTTTTAATTTATTTATCCAGAGTCTTAAATTTGCAGAATGTGATGAGAAAAAATTAACTCTTATTGAATCAGTAGTATTGGCGATTGCTCTTGATTTTTACTTTGTCATATCATCAGGAAAAATGGTGTGGAATGGACGTGTAGCAATAAAAAATGACCTCAATGCCTTTCGTACAAGTTTAGGAGATCAAATCATTGATGATCTAATCTCTCAAGAGAAGTGGATGCTCGATCAATTAAAAACAAGAAATATATAGAGTATGGTGCAAACACCCGAGACAAAACACACAATATGCATATGATATAATGACCCATATGAAAGCTAAGTTAAGCCTCCCAGTTGTCTCCGCAATTATCGAGCGTGTCAAAGAGGGCAAAAAGCAAATACTTGTCCAGACCCGTTGGAAGCCCGAGAGGGATCCTCTATATTCAGGAACACTAGAGCTGGCTGCTGGCTGTGTTGAGGAGTACGAAGATATCTACGAGGCGCTCAAGAGGGAAGTGTTTGAGGAGACTGGGCTAACTGTGAAGCGATTTGTGTCAGATAGTCGAACCAAGACATATGTGACCGACAAGGATGACGAGTCGTTCGGCTTCATTCCTTTCTGTTGCTATCAGCAAATGAGGCAAGGGTATCCCTGGGTGGGGTTTGCCTTTTTGTGCGAAGTAGAAGAAGGAGAACCTAATCCCGGACAAGATGAAGTGAAAGATGTGAGATGGATCGACACAGATGAACTCAAGAAAATCTTCACCGATACGCCCGAAAAAATATTTACCCTCCAACTTGGAATTCTTGACTATTACTTTCGTAATCGGAGTTAGTTTTGACTGTGTTCCAAATAGTTAGCAACGTTTCCCCTTTATTTTAAGCCGTTTCTCAAATCACCTGTCTTGGACGGTGGAAAATTTGTGGCCCTATGGTATTATTTGAATTATGAAAAAACAACAATTAAACAATTTAACAGTTTATATTGAAAAAGATGAAGACGGAGTCTTTGTTGGTTCTATCCCCGCGCTTCAATCTTGTTATGCAGAAGGTAAAACACAATCAGAAATGCTTAAAAATTTAAAGCAAGTTGCTAGACTTTGTTTACGAAATCAAAAGAAAATTGGAACAAACACATTTATTGGTATCCAAAATATTCAATTAAAAAATGCCTAAACTTGCACTCATCAAACCTGCAAAATTAAGAAAGATACTTCTTGATTTAGGTTTTATTGAGAGAGATGCGGAAGGTTCTCATATATTTTTGGAACATTCAGACGGAAGAACGACTGTAATGCCAATGAAGAAAACAGAATTAAGTCGGGGACTTTTAAGAAAAATTTTAAATGACTGTAATATTTCTGTTGATGAATATAATAAGTTAAGATAATTTTGATATGAAAACACTCATCAGTCCCTGTCGTCCGTGAAGAGCGATAGTGGAGCGGACTTGGGATGGCCGAGCCACGTCCAGCAGTTCTTATGACCGAAGGGAATTAGAAACTGCGGGGCAGGTTCTTGTCGGGCAGTTATTGACATATAGCTCAATTATGTTATATAATTTAATTATCTAGAGATAGGTAAAATATGAAAAATAAAAATAAAATTATATCAATACTATTAATTCTAATTATTGTTGGAAGTTTTTATTTTTTCAAAAATAGTGAAGAAGGTCTAATAGATAAAGTAAAAGCTGAAGAAAATTTAGAAAAATCTTTGGAAGCATATTATTCTAACTATAATAAGCAGGGACTATTGGCAAAATATGAAAATGTTTTTTTAAGAGAAGATGGCAGTGTTGATCATGAAAAGAGCGAACCATTTAAAATATTATTTTACTATATAGATGAAGAAGGTGTGTTTAAAAATAAAGAAATAAAAGGTCCAGATAATTCGCAAATTTTCACTACTCTCAATGGCGTCACAAAATATAACAACAAAATCTATCATAGCTTTACCCCGGGGATAATTGAATCTTGTGAAATTTTTAATAATTTTAGCTGTGAAGATAATATTTTTAATTTAGAAATTGGGGCAATTCCAACAATTAATGGTTTTTATCCAAACACTCACAATATTTTATTGGTAGCTTTTCAAGATGATAGAGTTCAATTATATAAATTAGATAAATCGAATAATAATACTTCTAAAATATTTGATTCTAAATTAGAAGGATTTTCTTTTAATCAAACACAAACTATTATTCGCGATTTTGATGAGAAAGAAAATACTATCACTTTACTTTCCGTGAGATTTAACAATGGGGTTACTAATACGTATTACAAATTAGATTTAAATAGCGGTAATGTGTTGAGTGTTAATACGTTCAATAATGAAGAAAACTTCTTTGATTTAGAAGGTTTTGATGAAGCTGTAAGTATAAGAAAGGAAAAAGACGATTTTATTAATAGCTCTCGTAATCCTGAGCAAAAAGAATACTTAGTCAATTATTTTGATGGGGGATATGTTTCTATAGAAAATCAGAATTTTTGGAAAATTACAGACTAATCAATGTATGATTATACATACGTAAGGATACTTTCAGTACTCTAAAACGTAAATACATCATAATTAAGCATAATATGTACGTTATTTAGTCTATTTACAGTAAATAGACTAAAATACACTTTATAAGTAAATGGGTCATTAATTAAAGTATATGAAAAACATAGTAATAAAAATTACAGGTCTACTAGTATTAATTGCACTACTCGGATTTGGTGTACATTACTTCCTTTTACAGGATACACAAAAAATAATATTTGAAGATGATACCATAGAAAATACACAATTTGCCCCTGAATATGAGGAAAATAATAATGAACTTTCTGTTGTTGTTGTTGATGGTAAGTCTCAACAAACACTTTCTCTGGATAGTGATGCATTAGAGTCATTATCCTTCGCACAAAATGCCAAAAAATTCATAACAGATCTGGATGTGAACTTTGATGGTCAAAATGATGTCGGTGTATTTAAGAGTACTGGATATGCTGGGGTAAATAATTATTATGATTTTTATATCTATAATTCGAAAACAAAGCAGTTGGAGAAAAATGCAGGACTATCAGAAATTTCAAACCCGACAGTAGATATTGAAAATAAAAAAGTTATTTCCAATTATCGTTCAGGACCTAATTGGTATCAAGGAATATATACGTATAAAGAAGACACTCATACATATACCGAATATGTTGAACACCCAGATGAAATATCTTATCCCTTGAATTCTATCCCTGAAGGTGGAATATATGAGGATGAATTTTATTCTTTTGAATATCCAAAAGATTGGTATGTGTACGATGATAATGTTAAAAATTTGTTGATATTACTTAAGACTGAAAAACTTGTACATGTTGCAAGTGAACTATATGCCTTAGGGGAACAAATGATTATATATAAAATTGAAATTCCAGATAGTTATTCTGATGCAATGGATTATTTAGATAAAAATGTCTTCTCCTCGGAATTTGGAGATGGGTATGAAGGATCTCCAACTAAAGTTTTAAAAGAAAATATAAATGGTATGGAAGCATTCAGAGTAGAGCACTCAAATGTAAATTCAATACCTACACTGTATTATTATTTTATTAATGAAAGAACAATCTTCACTATAAGATTATATCCATATAGAAAAAATGAATTAGATCCAAACTACGATGATTTTATAAGTATCGTAAATTCATTTAGTATTAAATAATAAAGCCCTGCTATTTCTAGCGAGGGCTTGTGGGTTAAGGTTTGAAAGCTGTGAGATAGCCGAGTTGTGGGTCATTTGTATAATTTTCCCAAAACTCAGCTCCGTATTCTTCGATACCTTGATTTGAGATGATGGGAGTGTGCCACATAATTGCAATGAATCCAATTTCTTCCAACAAGAAGACGAGTGTCTCTTCGAGGAAGTATGTTGCATACAAAGCGCAAATGTATTCATTTGCATCATCATACAAATCAATTCGGATGCGTGTTCCGTCCTCCTTGGGTCCAAGCGCTGTCTTCACAGCGCCAAACCGTTTCAAGTCTGTGCAACTTGGGAGATCGACCACGAGTACGATTTTTCCATTGTTCTCGAGCGAGTCAAAGAACTTTTGGAACAGATTTCGAAGCTGATCTACATTCTTGGCATAGTTGATGACATACGGTGCAACAATGATGTTTGCTCTTGGAAGAGAATCGATGAAGATGTCTCCGAGAACATATTCAGTTGTAGGATGTTTGTCATGTTGAGCTTTGTCGAGCTGAGCTTGCGAATTATCAATACCTACAACTTGTGTGGCACCGAGTTTTGCAATCTCATTCGCATAGAATCCGCTACCACATCCAAGATCTAGCACCGTCATTCCTTCACAGTCTCCAACAAGTTGAAGAACTGTAGGGAGGGTAGAGAAGTGCTTGTCTGGTTTGCGATGGCTACGCTGATACAGGTTACTAAGAACTGTGTAATTGTTTGTCTTTGGTGCTCCTAATGCACAATCGAGGAACGTAGAAAGTTCAGGACTTTCTTTAAACTCTTCTCGAAGTGCTTGGACTGCATATCCATTAAAGCGCATAGGATGTTCTCCTTTCTATAAAATAAAGTAACACGAGTATTTGTATTTGTCTATGTTTGATCTTGGTACTCTCAACTTCAAATCGCACCACGACTCCAGTAACTCAATTATCGAAGCTGATATACTTACTACATGAAATTTAAGATTATAGGCGCAGGTATCCTCTTCGTAGTTTTAAGTGCGGTTACTATTGTTGTCGATGGACTGATAGATGATGTGCAAAAGAGTGATGTAATCGTTATTCTGGGAAATAAAGTAGAACTTGACGGTACACCATCTCCCACACTGCAAAGCCGACTAGAAAAAGGATTGGAATTGTATGAAAAACAAATGGCACCTTTGATTATTGTGAGTGGTGGTCTGGGAAAGGAAGGGTATCAAGAGGCGGAAGTGATGCAAGAATATTTAGTTTCAAGAGGGGTACCCAAAGATGTTGTTATTGCGGACAATGAAGGATTCGACACCTTTCTTACGGCACAAAATACAAAAAATATTCTAAGAGAAAGAAGTCTCACATCTGTTTTGGTAGTGAGTAATTATTTTCATATTTCCCGAACAGTACTCGCGTTTAAGAAATCAGGCATTGATACCATACGTTCTGCCCACGCTCATTACTTCTGGATAGGGGACATGCGATCAATCCCACGTGAGGTTGTGGGGTACATCTATTATTTTTTTAGAAAGTACTAAGTAAAATTTTGTTTTGGTATACTCAATAGATGAGAACTACTATCTACCTCATCAGACACGCTGAAGCACAATCAAATACAAACCTGCATCATGTTGGGGAAGCATTTTTAACTGAAGAAGGAATAGTACAAGCACAAAAACTTGCAAAGTATTTGAGTGGTAAGACTATTGATACTATCTATGTGAGTGAAGTGCTTCGTGCTAGATTAACTGCAGAAGAAATATCCAGAGTGATTGATAAAAAGCCAATCGAACTCAGTTTTCTTAAAGAAAGAAAAGGGACGTATTCTAAAGATTTGTCATTTGTGCCTGAAGAATCTTTTGATGACATGAAAACAAGACTCATTGAGGCCAAGCAATTTTTGGAAAATTTGCCCGCAGGTCATGTGATAGTTGTAAGCCATGCGATTTTCATAAAAGCTTTGCTCGCTTGTCTTATGACTAATAAGCTAGAAAGTGAAGAAACTATCTTGAGTATCGCTGATAGTCTTGTGATTGATAATGCAACAATCTCCAAGATTATGTTTAATAAAGATATAAAGAAATGGAGGATTATGTCCTTGAATTGTTCGGTTTAGTTCGTATTTCGCGCCACACCTGCAGCTTGTTTGTAACCCTTTTTAAAAAAGTTTAATTATTGTATTAATTCTCAAATATGCTAGTTTTACTTTAAGCTACTGCTCTAAACAAAAACAAACCAAATAAAGAAATGGGGAAACCATCCAAATTACTGATAGTGTAGGTACACCACTTACTCCTGGATCTATTGTTGAAATGAGTGATCTTGATGGTCTGTGGTCCGAATACCAAGGACTTGTCATAGTTCCTGATTCTGAAATTGAAGACGATGGATATTCTGTCGCTGTCTTTTTTGACAAAGAGGTTCCTTCGAACCAGTTTCGGTCCCGTCCTGTCCGGAAAGATTCGACACTAATATCTCTACTGGATTGGGATCATGACTACGGCAGATTGAATATAGAAGAAAAAACAACCCTCCTTCTCAAAGATGATTTTTGGAAAAGATGTCCTCGTATTCAATTTTTCCGTCCCTCAGAACTCAAAGTGGTTCCTTTTTGGAACATTGAAACTTTGGCGAAGCGTCTTTTTGGAAGAATGTTCTTTTATTACCATGTGATTTCTTCCGTTTTACCTCCAACGTCATTTATGTGTTGGTGTGCAGATTGTCAAAATCAAGCCGAAAAACTCGCACTGTATAATTTCTGTGGAACAGTGTATCCATACTATGTATGTTCAGAATGTTTTACAAAAATTAATGGAATTTGCGGAGAATCTTGTCCCAAGACCAAAAACCCTGTCCTGCTAGTTGATGGATCAGTTTTTAGAGGAGATAAGTCGTGATACTCTGATCTAAAATATCTTGAGCACCGATCTGACAAATCGGTGCTTTTTTATTGAAATCATTTAATATGATCAAACACTTGTTCCTTGAATTCGTTTGGAACCCAGTATCCTTTTTAGACATTATATATTAATAGTTTTTAATATTGTTTAAAGAGTGGGTAGTGTTTGAGGCACCTTCCGCTTGGACCACAGAACTTTTCTAAAATTTTAATAAAATAAATGCTTGATTTCAGATAAAATATGATGTTATAGTGAGACTAACTATTATGACCACACAAGAATTACAAAAACTAAATAGACTAGAAAAGGAAGTAGAAGTGTTAAAGACTTTGATGGCTCATGTCGTGCCTTTTGATAATGAAGGCGAATACAAAAAAAATTTTGAAAAAGAAATGAAAAAACTTTCAAAAGAAAAACCTGCATTTGAATATTCTGGCAAAGGTAGTTTAAGTAAAAGACTTACATAAATGTATAGAATTTTATTTACAGATAAATCAATTAAATCTTTAAATAAACTTCCTACATCTATTCAAAATAAAGCAGATACATTGATTGATGTTTTAGTCATTGACTATAGAGACAATAGATTGAAAACGAAAAAATTAAATACTATCGAGCCATTATTTTCATTTAGAATATCACAAGACTACAGAGCAATTTTTAAATTTGTAGATAGTTCAACCATTAATACGTTGAAAACTTTTATATATCAATTGCATTCAGTATGATATGATTTTTGCATATGGAAACATATTTCAGAAAGGGGCTATTTGTACGGATATTTTTATCTATGCTCGTCTTGTCTGTAATTGTGACAACTCAAAAATCTTATGCAGTTGACGGGGAAGTCACATACACAGGTACTAATACAAATCTCACTGGTGATGATGTGTCTGCTGGGCCATTTGCTATTGGATTCACGTTTCCTTTTTATGGATCAGACTTTACACAGGTACATGTGAACATCAATGGTACTGTGAGTTTTGGAGGATCATACAATAGATATAGTAATGTTCCACTCAATACAGCGATCAGTGGTACAAACATTGCAGATAATACTATTTATGCATTCTGGGATGATCTTAATACAAATGGTGCAAGAAACATTTATTATGCTACGGTTGGCGATGCACCAAACAGAAAATTTGTAACACAATGGACAAATATTTATTTTCACGGAACAACGATTCAGATGGGTACATTCCAAGCAATCTTGTACGAAGGAACCAATGAAGTTCAAATCCAATATCGAGACTTGCTTGGAGGAGATCGTGCGTTAGGAAATAGTGCAACTATTGGATTACGAAAAAATAACTCACTTTCGCATCAATATTTATATAACACCGCATCACTCACTCAAGAGCAGGCAATTCGATATACACCAGATGGAGCTGGAAGTTATACTGTAGATACAGATGCTCCATATGAATTAGTGTACTTAGCGCCCGAAGGTGCTCCAGCAAGTCCTACACTTGTTAATCCAACAGATGGTACAACAGGAGTGACACTCACACCTACCTTTGAATGGTTACCTGTCGAAAGCGCGACAAGTTATACTGTGCTTATTTCTACGGTAAGTAATTTTTCGAGTACAGTAGTCAATCAATCAGGCATTACAGGAACATCATATACACCAGGGAGCGCACTTGGACAAAATACAAATTATTATTGGCGTGTACAATCGGTAAACTCAAATGGAAGTAGTCTTTCGCCTACGCGTGCCTTTACAACTGGATCGATTAACGTCGCGCCAAACATTCCTGCTGATGTTGCTTCGGCAACAATGATTGGGGGAGGTTCTCGAACTACGCTTAATGGTGCAACAGTAACTGCAACGCTCTCGGATACTGATGTTGATGAACAAGTTCGATATCGAATACAAATTGCTACTGATGCAAACTTTTCGGAACTCGTAATTGACTATCGATCAGCTTTTGGGAATGAAGGGGATGTGACATATACCTATGGTGAAAACGGAGGTACATATCTTGTGGGCGAAGATAGTACGATACTACCTGTTGATGACTATTATCTTCGTATTCGAGCAGAAGATGATGCAGCCGCTTCAAGTGCGTGGCATACCGCAAGTGGCATTGCGTTCAGTGTTACTGATGCACCAGATACAGATCCACCGATTATTTCTTCAATTTCTGTAACTGCAATTGACACAACTTCAGCCACAATTACATGGACAACTGATGAGGATGCTGACTCGCAGGTTGAGTATGGTACAACTTCTTCATATGGATCTGCTGAGTCATCAGCGACACATGTAACTTCACATAGTATTACGTTAAATGATCTAGAGCCTGCTACTGCATATCATTATCGTGTACAATCGACTGACCAAGTATCAAACACTGCAACATCAAGCGATCTCACATTCACAACAGCAACTCCTCCTGATGTTACAGCTCCTGGTATCTCACAAATTTCAGTTGATCCAGAGCAAACATCCGCTACTATTTATTGGACAACTGATGAAGTGGCTTCGTCTCTTGTAGAATATGGTCCAAGTGCGAATTACGTATCAACTACTATTGAAACAAATACTGAACCAAGAGTAACAGAGCATGAGGTGCTCATTGAGGGACTTGGGGCATGTGTGACGTATCATTTTAGTGTCGTCTCTCGTGATGCAAGCGAAAATGAAGTGGCAAGTAATGATAATACCTTTACCACAAAAGGATGCGTTGGCGAATCTGTTGTATTGGCACAAACTGCAAATACTGTCGATGTATTGACTGGAGGAGTTTTGGATTTGCGAACTGAAGGACTTGGAATTAGTCTTTCTGTACCAGCATCATTCTCTGGAAATTCTGCACATTTTCAAATTAAAAAAGTAGATGATACTACTGCACGCAATTCTGTTGGTACTCCATCGGGCAAGACATCAGCTGGTGCATACACATATGAGCTTCATGCAATTACTGATGATTTTGAAATAATTGAGGAATTTGATGAACCAATTACTTTGACACTTGCATATGCTCCTTCAGATGTTCAAGGTGTTGTGGAGACATCACTCAGAATATATAGATGGAATGATGAACAATGGGAAGCACTTTCTGATTGTGTTGTCGATACTGATGCAAAAACTGTCACCTGTTCAACAGATCATTTTTCTACCTTTAGTTTATTTGGAGAAGAAATTCAAAATAGATCTTCTCGAAAATCTAGCACATCAGTTGTGTCACGAGTAAATAATTTAATACAAATAGGGGATGTTGTCGCTGCTCAAGATTTAAAAAATAAATTCCCTGATGCTTTCAAAAAAGAAGAAACAGATGTGGATGTTGCTGAAGAAAATCCGGTAACACAACCTATCATCACAGATGTTGAAAGTTCAACTTGTATTCCACCTCAAACTGAGCGCGTATTGCGAACAGGATCAGAAGGTGAAGATGTTCGTATGCTACAAAAATTCCTCAACTGCAAAGGCTTTATGCTTGATACTGTGGGTCCAGGATCTCCTGGAAACGAAACAACATTGTTTTCGGTAAAGACATATAATGCTCTTGTAAAATTTCAAGAACAATATGCTCAGGATATTTTAGCTCCGCTTGGTCTCACGAAGGGAACTGGTATCTTTGGTTCTTCGACAAAAAAATATCTACTTTATGATAGAATGTGATATATGAAAATTAAAATCGTACTATCTATTATGTGTGGGATTGTCTTTTTTCCTCATACATTATTTGCGATGCAACTATTTGTTCAATCTGCTTCTAGTCTAATCACGATTGAAGTTGAGCCAAGTGATTCGATTGAAAATGTTAAGGCCAAGATTCAAGATAGGGAAGGTGTGCCACCTGATCAACAGCGATTAATTTTTGAGGCTGAAATTCTTGAAGATGGACGGACTCTTTCTGATTATAATGTTCAAGGAGAAGATACAATAGATATGGTGGGGTTGACTGACGGCCTTGCACATTTTGTATTCACTGTAACAGGATCATCTGGCGGTGTGTGTGAATGGGCAAATCAGTATGAGGATTGTACCTACAGTGAAGCTGAAAACGCAGGAAACTCAGTCTATTTTGATTCATATACAATTATCAATCGTGAAGTTAAAAGAAAAAGAAGTGGCGTTGTATTTGGATGTAAAGATATTCAAGCTCTTAACTACAAAGCATTTGCTCAAAGTAGACCTGAACTTTGTATATATCAAACAAAAAATGATATTGAATATGCGATTCAGTTAGATCAAAAAAACTTAGAATCTAATACAAACTTAGATGTTGCATATGTATTCACACGAGACCTTTCTCTTGCGTCAGTCGGTGCTGATGTTCGTATGCTTCAAAAAATACTTAATGATAAGGGATATAATATCGCAGAAACCGGAGCTGGTTCAAAGGGAAATGAGACAGAATATTTTGGAATATTGACACAAAATGCACTCATCAAATATCAGAAAGCACAAAATATTCTCCCGGCTCAGGGATACTTTGGACCGCGCACTCGTGCACAAATGCAATCCTCAGGGTTAGAAGGATTATAGTGGTAATTAAATCTTTTCAACTGGAAGATACCCCTAAAAAGGTAATTTTATGTTAATATAATCTCATGAAGACTATTAAGAAATCAACTAAGATAATTTGTGCATTGATTGCATTGTGCGTTATTTCTTCTATTGCACATCTATATGTAAGTTTTGTAAATACAAAAATTGAAGACTGGTTTCAATTTTATATGAACCTCTCAATCGCAGTTCTTGTGGTTATCTACTTATTGTTGAGTGTTAAAAAAACATATTCAATTATTTTAGGTGTAATCTTGTTGCCAATATTTTTATTATACATGGCATTAGTAGTACTTTCTTCAACAGATGGATATTTGACTGAGCTTCAAAGATTACAGTTTAGTGATTACAACCTTGCTGTATATAAAACTAATTGTGGTACAACATGCTCATATGGTGTTTTGGTTAGAAAAGAGAAAAGGTATTTTTTTGAAACAATACAGAGAGTTGAAAAGATTCGTTCTTACAACAAAGCCGAAAGTATTACCATTGAGAAGGTGGGAGAAAATCAAGTAAGGGTTACAGAAATTGATTTTTATAAAAATAGAGATCAAGAATATTATGGTAAAAACCCAGAAATAGGGGAAATCTGGGATATTAGATAAAAGTTCCTCCGCATGACTTCTGGAATAGTCTGTATTCGTAGGATGTAAAAACCTTTTATTTTGAGAGAAGACACACCAAGAACACTGGTCTGATCAATCGATGCTTTTTTAATAATCATATTGATTATTAATACTAATTTAAAATAAATTTACCGCCAGAGGAACCAAAACTCTCCAGATTGTAATCGTTGCTAGTGTTATCGGCACAATAATCCCATAGACAGCAAAAAACTTTTTTATACCAGTGCTATGTGGGAACGCATTATAACACACAATGATGACGAAGACATTGATGCCGAGTTGGATACAACCAGCTAACACACTCGAACCAATAAAAAAATCGGTAAAGTTTGAAATCAAGAAAAACACGAAGCTGATGAGGCCAGCAAAAGTCATGAGTTTGGAGTGTTTATCGAACATAAGGATCGGACTGCGCCTGTGTTTTGGGGTGGACTATGCCCATCGGGCTGAGGTCTCTTTTGATGCCGGCTTTGAGTAGATCAAACAAAAAATGCAAATATGATTCAGCGTAAATTGCCTGAGGTAGACGCTCCCAGACTAGTGTATGCATTGCGGGTAGATTGTAACTCGGTGTCCGTGGGAAGATGTGATGTTCAAGATGATAATTTTCGTTCATGAACAGAAGTGAAATTAATTTGGAGCCCTTGACGGTTCGACTCGAAAGATAGATGTTTTCTTGGTCACCTAATGCATGAGATGCAAGACCTCGAATATTGGTCAACACGTTCATTACTAATAAGGGATAAAACCAATATAAAAGTACCATGCCAATCGGGACGTGTGTCAAAAAGAAAATAAACACGCTTATGATTACACAATATTCGGCAATAATAATAAAACGAGATGTCTTTGATGCGGATTTAAAACTAAGAAAGGGGATAAAACAGATGTAGATCAGAGAACCAAGTGTGAGTTGGAGTGCATATGCTAACCAGACAAGAAGTGGATTTTTAGTATGCTGTCGATATGTACCATAGTCGAGTTTTCTGCCTAGTTCATAATGATGATTAAGGTGTGTTGTATAGTAGGCGGTTGCAGAAATCATAATCGGTAGTCCAACCAAAAAAGAAAGTAAATGATTGAGTCTCCATCTGTTTGCAAGCAGACCATGTAATCCTTCATGTATAAAAATCCCTAAAGAATTGAGAGCGACACCCATGAATAGGATACTGATCAAAGTAAAGATACTGTTGTTTGAAATGTACAGTACGAGCACACCTGTAATATAGAGACCTGCAAAAAATAAAAACTCCTTGAGTCTTTTGGTTGAACTTAAGATGAATAATTTATCTATACTATCCTCGATACCTTCGCTTATGTCCTTATGTGCTTGGGTGCGCTCAATCAAAATACGATTCTCTTTTGAGATGTGAGGTTTTTCCATACTGTGTTCTTTAGGATTGTTTTTTGGGTAGTGTCATCCAGATACCAAAAAAGAAAATGAGGATAAGAATTGAACCAACGAGGTTACGTTGAAGTGTCATGCCAAATGCTGTAGTTAGTGTAGTGAAGAAAAATATTCGACTGATAAAACGGATACCAAAGAGAACTAATGCAGGGTAGGCGAACATTCGATATTTTATAGGGTTGTGTGTGAGTATAATGAGCATGAGGCCAAATGCGAGCATATATACTGATACAAATTTTGCAATGAATTCCAATTGAGGAGTAAGAGCAACATTGACACCTAACGCCATTGTGAACGCTTTAGAAGTTACTTCGATAGGAAGAAGTAAACCGATTACTCCTAATATAATATGGTATGCGCCAGCAATGCCTGTAAACATTTTAAAAATAAATGGTTTCATCTGAATGTGATTATTATGGTTTATCTTGATAATTTGAATATTTCTACTAATAAAAGTATATCAGAAAATAAGAAATAAGGGGTCAGACACTCTATTTTAAGAATTTGTGTGGTCTAATTTTAATAAAACCATTATCCACATCACACTAGTAATTTTTTCAAAATCTCATCAGTGAAGTTTGCGTCCTGGTAACATCCTACTATTTGCCCCTTTTTTCATAAAAGATATACTGTATGCATATGGAAAAAATAGGTGAAAAATGCGCAGTATTTGGAATCTATGGAAAAGGTTTAGATGTAAGTCGTCTAACCTTTTTTGGTTTATATGCACTTCAACATCGAGGACAAGAAAATTCTGGAATTGCATCTACAGATGGTACGAATATGTTTTGCCATAAAGGAATTGGTCTCGTGGCGCAAGTATTTAATGAGACAATCATCCAAAATCTTCCAGGACATATTGCAATCGGTCACAACAGGTATTCGACTTCATCTGGTGTTGGTGTTGAATACGCTCATCCTATTGAAACTCCTGATAATACACTTTCGCTGGTACATAATGGAAATCTCCCAAGTGTGACGGCATTGATAGATTTTTTAAAAACAAAAGGAATCGAAGTTTCTCAGTCTTCTGATTCGATGATTATTACACAAGCTCTACATGTACTCATGAAAGAAGGGAATTCGATTGAAGATGCAGTCGAAAAAATATTTCCACTGATGACCGGATCTTTTTCTCTCTTGATTATGACAAAAGATAAACTCGTTGCACTTCGAGATCAATTTGGAATTCGTCCGCTTTCGATTGCAAAATTAAATGGGGGATTTGTATTCGCATCAGAGACCTGTGCCTTTCATCCTATTGGTGCACATTTTATGAGAGATGTGAATCCTGGAGAGATGGTTGTTGTCGACCAACATGGTCTGAAGATAAAGCAAATTGTGAAAGGAGTTCAAAAACTTGATATCTTTGAATTTGTATATTTTTCGAGGCCAGATAGTACTCTGCTTGGAAAATCGATTTATGAAGTACGCAAAAAATTTGGTACACGATTAGCAAAAGAATATAAAATAGATGCAGATGTAGTGATACCTGTTCCTGAAACTGCTATTCCGGTTGCCATTGGATACGCTGAAGCATCAGGTATTCCATTTGAAATAGGATTAGTGAAGAGTAGATATATTCATCGTACTTTTATCGAGCCTGAACAGCACATTAGAGAACAAGGTGTAAAATTAAAACTCGCACCACTCAAAGAATTAATAGAAAATAAACGAGTAATTGTAGTTGACGATTCGATTGTTCGTGGGACTACTTCTCGCGAAATTGTAAAGATGCTTTTTGAGACTGGAGCAAAAGAAGTACATTTTGTGGTGAGTTCTCCGCCAGTTAAGTACCCTGATTTTTATGGGATAGATCTTCCTGTTCAAAAAGATTTGCTCGCTGCGCGTATGTCTATTCAAGAAATGAATACATATCTCGGATCGACTTCGATACATTTTTTGTCATATGAAGGAATGATCGAATCTACTGGTCTTGATGAATCACTTTTCTGTACTTCTTGCTTTAATGGAGTATATCCAATCGATTTAAAAGAGAGAAAAGACGAAGTTGAATATTAAGTGTATTTATTTGTATCAAAAGATAAAAATATTCCAAAGAACAAATCACGTATATTCGTACCTCACTATCGCAACGTCCTAGAATGCGTTACTATTTCAAACATGACCTACATACATCCGCATGCCTATTTTGGAGATAAGATAGTTCCAATCGGAGACGCTCATTTGAGTGTTGCGAGTTCGGCGGTATTGTACGGATTGAGCGTATATACCGTGTTTCCAGTCATGCCTTGTGAGGGTGGGGTAGCAGCTTTTTGTCTCAAAGATCATTATGATCGACTGCGTAATTCAGCACAAATAATTGGTATCGATACGTTTTCGGTGAATTGGAATTTTGATCAATTCAAAAAAGCAGTCGAGCAACTTGTGTATGCAAATCAAATCGTAGAGCGAACATTTGTTCGAGCAACAATCCATGTTTCCCAGCTCGTACCAGGTACTCGTTCTCGCGGACTCGAGACAACACTGAGTATGTTTGCGTATGAAGCGCATCCAATCATTCCACAAGAAGGTGTTCGTCTCAAAACAAGTGTATGGCGACGGGTGCCTGATTATGCAATTCCATCTCGAGCAAAAGTAAACGGCGCATATGTGAATTCGGTTCTTGGTAAACAAGATGCACTCGATAGTGGGTATGATGATTGTTTGTTCTTGGATGCTTCAGGTCATGTGTGCGAATTAAGTGCAGCAAATATTTTTATTATTCGAAATGGTATATTGATCACACCCAGTCCATCATCTGATATTTTGGAAGGAATAAATCGCAAGATCGTACTCGAGATTGCTCACAAACTTTGTATACCAATACAGGAGCGCACGATTGATCTGACCGAAGTGTATATTGCAGATGAAGCCTTTGCGTGCGGTACATCTTCATATATTGCTCCCATCCTCCAAGTCGATGCGCGTACTATCGGGTCGGCTATCGGTCCTCTGACGCAAACAATACGAGACGCATATAATGAGTTGTTGGGCGGAAAGGGCGGTGTTGATACTGAGTACCTGACATTGTTGAATACGTCTGATGTATGAAATTAAAAAGATTTATCGTCGATACATTCTCTCTTAATCTGTTTATTATTGCAGTTGCATTTGTTGTGGAAGTTGTTGTCTCTGGAATTCCTTGGGGTATTTTTTGGAAGGGAAGATTAATCATGATCATCCCTAATATTTTGACTGTCGAACCATACAATCGTACAAGAATATTTTTGGGTAAAAAGTTGAATCATCTCAAATCTGATCGCTTCCGTCAGATTATGAGGGATACGATTGTCTTCATACTTTTTCGTGTGCCTCTTGTGTTTATTGTCCTTGCGTTACTTGGTACACCAATTGAAAAGATTGTACTCGCATGTCTGGTCTCTACCTGCATCTCTGGTTTTACAGGAAGACCGTACGGAATATTTTTGGACTGGATGAGAAAAAAGTTTGGGGTGTCTGTGTAATGATGGTGTGTGATTCTTACTGTACTTTTTTATTAAAAAGGCCGCATCCCCTGGGGGGATGCGGCCTGTGTGCCTGGCGACTTTGCGTCTACTGCCATGCAAGTTCGTCTTCATCCACATTGTCGAAGATCCCTTCGTAGATTGGTGTAGCTCTCCGGATAATTTGAACCACGTGTCCTGATCCATCGTGAAGGAACATATTGGCCCAAAGTCCTGCTTCCTCGATCGGGGTTCCGATTGCTGTAAAGCTGTTATGGCACGAGAGAGTACTGCGAAGAGCCAGAAATTCTTTCCGAGTCCTCACTGCCCATGCTTCGTGTGGAATGCCATTGTGCGCAAGCAACTCAATTCTATCGTTAGGGTTACGTGGATTGTTGAAAAAGCATGAACCCTCTGGTGTTTCGTGGACAAGTTCATATCCAAGAGTCTTCAAGGCGGTAATACTGGGCTGCATGTCTTCGCTTGAGCAACAGATAGCTCTGTGCTCTAAGACTGCGCCGTAATGGTATGGGTACAAGACACTAGCAAGTGCAGAGATATAGTTTGTTGTCATGGTGGTGCCTTCCAACGAACTTTGAAGTAGGACAAGTAAAAGTTAAATTAATTGTCTATGAAAGAAATAAGAAAAACATACAAGCATCTTTCTTTTGAAGAAAGGTTTGTGATTGAAACATTATTAAAAAAGAAA